>JBPCJL010000026.1:0-15905 GCA_051005355.1 Ilumatobacteraceae bacterium | reverse complement strand
CGCGGGCGAGCTCGGCGGTGAACTCCCGCGTCGTCAGGTGGTACGGCACGGCCCGCCCGCCGAAGGCGTCGCCGATGACGACGTCGACGGAACCGGTCGGGACGTCGCCGAGGTGGTTGCGGGCGTCGCCGGTGACGACGCGTAGCGCCGGCCCGGCCTGGAACCCCAGCTCGTCCTCGGCGACCGCCACGACTCCAGGATCGAGCTCGAGCACCAGGCTGTCCGAGCCGGGCCGGGTCGCCTCCAGGTACCGCGGCATCGTGAACCCGCCGCCACCGAGGTGCAGCGCGTCGAGCGGTCGGCCTGGAGGAGCGATGCTGTCGAGCACGTCACCGAACAGCTGCGTGTACTGGAACTCGAGGTGCGTCGGGTCGGCGAGGTCGACGTAAGCATGGCGCAGGTCGTCCAGTAGCAGGACCCGCCCCGAGGGACGGTCGGGGTCGGCGCGAACGCTGGCGCAGAAGTACGCCGTCTCGACGTCGCACGGGCTGCCAGCAGCCAGGGCGATGCCACCGGCGGCCACCAACGCCAGCGCGCCGGCCGCCACGACCTGGCGGTCGGCGATGGACCGGAACCGCCACCACAGGGCGGCGCCGATCGCCACGAGCAGCGCACCGAGCACGATCACGACGGGCGTGGTAGGGAACTCGGCGATGAGCAGGAACCCGGTGCCGAAGACACCGAGCAGCGAGCCGGCCGTGCCGAGCGCCGAGAGCCGGCCGACCACCTCACCCGTGTGCGCCACCGTGTGCAGCTGCAGCTTGACCACCATCGGGGTGACCGAGCTGAGCAGCACGGACGGCAAGAAGAAGGCGGTCAGGGCGAGGAACACGATGGTCGGCGGGCTGGCCCCGTCGGCGGCCGGACCGACGACCCTGATGATCGGCACGGCGGCCACCGCCGCCGCGCCGCCGAGCGCGAGCGCCGCCGGGAGCAACCGCTGCGGGTCGACGCGGTCGGCAAGGCGACCGCCGCCCCACGCACCAAGGGCGATGCCGGCGAGGACCACGCCGATGATGCCGGTGAAGGTCTCGAGCGAGACGCCGACGTACGGCGCCAACAGTCGACCGGCGAGGATCTCGAGGACCAGGACCGCCCCGGAGGCGACGAACACGAGCGCGCCCGCCAGCCGGTGGTCCATCGCGGGACGCTACCCAGCGGGACCCCGCGAGGCCGCTCGGGCGATCGAGCCTCGCCGCACCGCCCACCCGTCGTGAGATGATGCGCAGGTGGTCCATGCACGCAGGTCCGAGACGTGAGTGAGGTGGTGAAGGAAGCGCCGCCGACGACGCCGGCCGAGCTGGACGAACAGGCCCCGGTCCACGAGAGCGACGCGCGGCGCGACCTGCGCTGGGTCATTCGACTGCTCGGGAAGTACTGGGCGACGACGACGCTGATCGCCGCCGTCCTCGTCGCCGGCCTCGTCACCGGCGCCCTCTGGAACGGCCTGCCGGAGGACGGCGAGCTCTTCGACACCGTGGCCTACGGACTGCCTGCGCTGCAGGACGACAACTGGGCCTCGTTGGTGCTCGGGGCGCTCTTCTCTCCCCAGATCGTCGTCTACATCCCGATCCTGATCCTGCTGGCCGTCGCCGCCAGCACCTACGAGCGTCGCGTCGGTCACTGGCGCACGCTGCTCGTCGTGATCGGCGGCCAGGCCCTTGGCGTTCTCATCACGGCCGGGTTCCTCGATCTGTTCCTCGACTCGGGGTGGACCTGGGCCGCCCGCTTGGCGCGCGAGCGGGACCTCGGCATCTCCGCCGGTGGGTACGCCGTGGTGGGCGCCTTGACCGCGGTGATGCAGCCGGTGTGGCGCCGCCGGGTGCGCGTCACCGTCTCGGCCTATGTCATCGTGATGGTCCTCAACTCCGGCCTGCTGTGGGACGTCGAGCACCTGGCGGCGTGGGGGATCGGGGTGCTCGCCGGCCCGCTGCTCCTCGCCAGGCGACCGCAAACCGCCCGGCTCGACTTCGGCCGCCGCACGCAACGCGCCATCGTCGCCCTGATCATCGCCGTCTCGGCGATCGCCACGCTGATCGAGGCCGTGTTCCCCGGCAACGGCGGTCCGTTCCACACCCAGGTCACCGACGACACCCAGTACGAGTCCGGGACGACCCTGGCGACCGTCGTCTTCGCCATCGTCCTGCTCGTGCTCGCCGATGGACTGCGGCGCGGCCGCCGCGTGGCGTGGGTGCTGGTCACCGCGCTCCTCCTGCTCAGCTTCGTCTCGCTCTTCTCCCTCGACGCCAACGCCGAGCGCGCCGCCGACCTGATCACTGTCGGCGGGCAACTGCTGCTCCTGCTCCTGACGTACCGCGCCTTCAGCGCCCGGGCCCAGGCCCGTTCGCTGCGGCGCGTCGCCCGTCGCCTGCTCATCGTGGCGGCGTGTCTCTTCGCCTACACCGCCATCGGGTTCGTCGTCCTCCAAGACGATTTCCTGCCGGAGCCGACGGTCGCCGACATGATCGGCGAGTTCTTCAGCCGCCTCGTCTTCACCCCCAGCGGCAACATCGAACCGCAGACGCGCGCCGCCACGTGGTTCGTCACATCGATCGGGGCCGTGTGGATCATCACCATCCTCGTGACGATCGTCGGGTTGATCTACTCGAGCCGCCGCCCGGTCCCGACGCCGGAGCAGGACGTGCGCCTGCGCCAGCTGCTGGCCCGCTACGGGTCGTCGTCGATCGAGTGGATGCTGACCTGGCACGGCAACACGGTGTGGTTCTCGGCGGACGGCGAGACGGCCATCGGCTACCGGATCGTCGGCTCGGTCGCCCTCTGCCTCGCCGATCCCGTCGGTCCGCTCGAACGCCGCGCCGACGCGCTCCAGGAGTTCGACCAGTTCTGCTTCGAGCGGGGCTGGATCCCGTGCCTGTTCGCCGCCGGCGAGGAGACGGCTGCCCTGGCGCCGAAGTTGCACTGGAAGACGGTGCAGGTCGCCGAGGACAGCATCATCCCGGTCGAGCACCTCGAGTTCAAGGGCAAGCAGTGGCAGGACATCCGCACGGCGATCAACAAGGCGGGCAAGCAGGACGTCCGCCTCGAGGTCACGTCGTGGGCCGAGGCCAAACCGGTCATCACCGATCAGCTGCGGGCGATCAGCGGCGGCTGGGTAGCCGACAAGTCGTTGCCCGAGATGGGCTTCACGCTCGGCTCGCTGGCCGAGGCCGACGACCCCGCCGTCCGGCTGCACCTCGCCGTCGACGCCGACACGACGGTGGAGGGCTTCACGTCGTGGATGCCGATCGGCGAGGACGGCGCCACGGTCGGCTGGACCATCGACCTGATGCGCCGGCGCGACCACGGCTTCCGTCCCGTCATGGAGTTCATGATCGGCGCGTCGGCACTGCGCTTCAAGGAGGAGGGCTACCGCTTCATCAGCCTCTCCGCGGCACCACTCGCCAAGGCGCCCGACACGCTGTCGGGCGATAGCGACCAGCAGGTGCTGCAACGGCTGCTCGACTTCCTCGGCGACACGTTGGAGCCGTACTACGGCTTCCAGTCGCTCTTCTCGTTCAAGCGCAAGTTCCAGCCCCAGCTGCGCCCGATGTACCTCGTGTTCCCCGACTCGACGGCGCTGGCCGAGATCGGCATCGCGGTGGCCCGGGCCTACATGCCCGACGCCACCGGCAAGGACTGGCTCACGATGACCGTCGACATGGTCCGCCCCCACAAGGCCACCACCCCCCACGAGGATTGACGGGCGATGGCGTCAGCGCCAGAGCTCGATGTGGCGGTGGTCGGGGCGGAAGCCGTGTTCCAGGCCCCACAGCACGGCCTGCGGGCGCGTCTGCACGCTGATTTTGCGGTACAGGCTGCGGATGTACGACTTGATCGAGTTGATGCTGAGGCACGTCAGCTTGGCGATGTCAGCGTTGCTGCACGCCTGCGTGATGAGGGCCAGGATCTCCGACTCCCGGTGGGTGAGGCCCTCGGTCCTCCCGGGCCACTCCTGCGCCAACCCATTCGACCGGGGCGGCGCCGGGCTGATGACCACCTCGCCGGCGTGGATGCTCTCGAGCGCGGTCACGAGTTCGCCGGCCGGCAACGTCTTCGACAGGTAGCCGGCGGCTCCCCTGGCCAACGCGCTGTCGATCAGGTGGGACTGGAAGTTCCACGTGTAGACCGCGACGCGGTGGGCGCGCGGGTTGCGGATGAGGACGTCGATGTGGTGGTGGTCGGCTTCCGGCTGGGCGAACGTGTCGTAGAGCGCGATGTCGACGTCCTCGGACACCGGCTTGTTGGCATCGATCTCGATGACCTCGACCCGGTCCCGGTACTGGTCGATCATCTTGGCCACCCCGGCCAGGACGACCTCGTAGTCGTCGACCAAGGCCAGGCGCAGCGGAACTCCGATCACAAGGGGTCGACGATAAATCACCCCCAGGGGTGTTTTCAAGACCCCCAAAGGGTGCTTCTGTAAAGATGTGTTGATCGTGGGGCTGATGCCGGCTGGAGGCTTGGTGGAACGTTTCGAGGTGCGGACGGATGCTGACGGGGTGGCGGTGGCCGAGGGCGAGCTCGACCTGGACTCCCTGTTCGCGGTGCGGGCCGGTCTCGCCGATCCGTCGATCACCACGATCGACCTGGCTGGGGTCACCTTCATCGACTCGTCGGTGATCGGTGCCCTCCTCGACGCCCATCGCGAACGCCAGCGGGCGGGTGGGCTCTGCCTCCAGGATCCGAGCGACCCGGTCCTGCGGGTGCTGCACGTGTCGGGCGTCGATCAGTGGATGCCGATCAAGCGCTGAGTGCGGGTTCGCCTCGCGGGATGGTGTGGGCGCCGATCACGATGACCAAGGCGGCGCCGGCAAGTGACGCCGCCACGGTGATCAGCACGTCGAACGTCGTTCCCAGCTCGAGGGCCAGGTAGTCGCGCGCCCTCGGAATCGCTAGGCAGAGCCCGAACAGGCCGGCCATCGCGGCGACCAGCGCGACCTTCCACGCCACCAACGGCCGGGCGACGGCGATCAGCACGCCGAGTCCCACGATGACCAGGGCGATGGTCGCCGTCGTGCGGTCCTGCTCGAGCGTCGAGTCGACGTACACACGCGCCACCCAGTAGCTGCCGAACGAGCAGGCCGTGGCGATCACGCCGGCGGGCACGGCGAAGCGCAGCACACGGGCCACCATGTTCGGCGCCACGAGGTCGCGATTGGGGGCGAAGGCGAGAACGAACGAGGGGATCCCGATCGTCACCGCGGTGACGACGGTGAGGTGGCGGGGCAGGAACGGGAACGGGATGCCGATGATCCCGACCGCGACGGCGACGAGCGCGCCGTAGGCCGTCTTGGTGAGGAAGAGCTTGGCCACGCGCTCAACGTTGCCGATGACCTTGCGCCCCTCGGCGACGACGCGCGGCAGCACGGCGAACTGGTTGTCGAGCAGGACGAGCTGGGCCACCGAGCGCGTCGCCGCCGAGCCCGAGCCCATCGAGATGCCGACGTCGGCGTCCTTGAGGGCCAGCACGTCGTTCACGCCGTCGCCGTTCATGGCGACGGTGTGCCCCTGGTGCTGCAACGCGCTGACCATCTCCCGCTTCTGGTGCGGCGTGACCCGGCCGAACACCGAACCGTCCTGCACCGCGGCAGCGATGGCGGTGCCGTCGTCGCCGAGCGAGCGGGCATCGACGGGCCGGTCGGCCCGGTCCAGCCCGAGACGGGCCGCGATGGCGCCGACGGTGCGTGGATCGTCGCCCGAGATGACCTTGACGGCGACGCCCTGGGTGCGGAAGTACTCGAGCGTCGACGCGCTGTCCGGCCGGACCGCCTGGGCCAGCACGACCAGCGCCACCGGCGTGACGTCGGCGGCGACGTCCGGGGCGTCGACGGCGACGGCGCTGCGGCCGAGGAACAGGACCCGCAGTCCCTCGTCGGCGCGCGTTCCGGCGGCGGCGATGGCCGGCGAGCCGGGCGGCAGGAGCATCTCCGGTGCGCCGATCAGCCAGTTGCCGTGCTCGCCGAACGAGACGCCGCTCCACTTGCGGGCCGACGAGAACGCGGCGCGCGCCGTTGGCACCCACCCCGGGGCACTCGGGTAGGCGGCGCCGATCGCCTGCATCGACGCGTTCGGCGCGTCGTCGGCGGCGGCGATCGAAGCCAGCACCGTCCCGACGTCTGCCGGCGAGGCACCGTCCAGTGCGACCAGCTCACCCACTTCCATGCGGTCCTCGGTCAGGGTGCCCGTCTTGTCGGCGCACACGACGTCGACGCGCGCCAACCCCTCGACGGCGCCCAGCTCCTGCACCAGGCAGCCCTGGCGACCGAGCCGCACCACCCCCACGGCGAAGGCGATGCTCGTCAGCAGGACGAGTCCCTCGGGGATCATCGTGATGATGCCAGCGACCGTCCCGCTGATGGCGTCGTCCAGCTCCTCGCCGTCGCGCAGCTGGCTGAACGCCAGGAGCGCCGAGATCGGCACGATGACCCAGGTGACGAGCTTGAGGACGCGATTGATGTCAGCGCGGATCTGGCTGTGCACGATCTGGAACCGGCTGGCCTCGGTGACGAGCTGGGCGGCGTACGAGTCGGCGCCGACGGCCGTGACGCGCATGGTGCCGGTGCCGGCGACGGCGAAGCTGCCGGACATGACCGGGTCGCCTGGCTGTTTGACCACCGGGTCCGCCTCGCCGGTCAGCAGTGACTCGTCGATCTCCAGCGCCTGGGCGTCGAGGACGACGCCGTCGACGACGGCCTGGGTGCCGCTCGAGAGCACGAGCACGTCGTCGACCACCACCTCGTCGTGTTGCAGCTCGGCCAGGGCGCCGTCGCGGCGGGCGCTGACCTTGGGGCGCCCGATCAACGCCAGCTGCTCGAGCGACTTCTTCGCCCGCAGCTCCTGGATCGTGCCGATGAGCGTGTTGGCGATGGCCACCAAACCGAACAGCGCGTCCTGCAGCGGTCCCACGAAGAGCATCACCACGAACAGGACGCCGACGATGAGGTTGAACAGCGTGAAGACGTTGCCGGCGACGATCTGCCAAGTGCTGCGGCCGGCGGTCGCGGTGAACCGGTTGACCCGACCGTCCGCCACCCGCGCCGCCACCTCGGTCGACGTCAGACCGCCCGGCCCCGGCTGCTCGCCGGCGTCGACCAGGGCCGCTGCGCTCACTTGCGCGAGCGGGCTCGTTGCTCCTCGCGCCGCTCCTCGTACCGGACGTTCCAGTCGGGATCGATCGTGAGACCCATGCGCTGGGCCTCCTCCAGAGACAGCTCGGCCGGGAAGCCGCGCTCGTCGGCCAGGCGGAAGGCGAGGTCGCCGTCGAAGACCCCGCGCTCCGTGGCCACCTCGTGGAGGTTCTCGATGCCGCGCTTGACGGTCCTGGCGAACTTCTCGGTCTCCTTGGCGATGGTCTCGCGCGCCTGGTCGCCCGACTCGGCGTCGCCGACGTCGGGCCAGCGCACGCCGATCAACTCGGACGCGTTCGCGGTTGACTTGGCCAGGGCGGCGGCCAGCCCCTGGTCGGTGCCCATGAGGAGCTCGGCGTGGCGGACGGCGCGCCGGATCAGCTTGCGCAGGATGTAGCCCTGGCGCGTCGCCGACGGATGGATGCCAGCGGCGGCGATGGCGAGGCTGGCCCGCAGATGATCGCTGACGATGTGGAGCGACCGGCTGGCGGCCTCGTCGAGGCGGTCGGGCGAGGTGCCGAGCGGATCGGCGACGACCTCTTGGAGCTGCATCATCTCGGCCAGTTGCCACACCGACGAATGTCCGTTGAGGAAGAGGGCGATCCGCTCCAGCCCCATCCCGGTGTCGACGTTGTGCTGGGCCAATTCGGTCAGCCCGCCGTCGGCGCTGCGGTCGAACGTCATGAAGACGTTGTTCCAGATCTCGACGAACTCGGGGATGTCGGCGAAGTCCGGCGCTTCGCCGTCGCCGACCCACACGAACATCTCGGTGTCGGGCCCGCACGGACCGGTCGGGCCGTTGGACCACCAGTTGTCGTCGGCGCCGAGCGGGTTGATCCGCCCGGTCGCATCGACGCCGGCATCGCTGAACACCTGGCGCCAGATCTCGGGCGAGTCGGGGTCGGCCGGCGCCTCGTCACTGCCGCCGAACACCGAGACGTACAGCTTTGTCGGGTCGACACCGTACTCCATCAGCAGCTCGAAGGACTGCGGGATCGAGGTCTCCTTGAAGTAGTCGCCGAGGCTCCAGTTGCCGAGCATCTCGAACACCGTCAGGTGGCGGTTGTCGCCGACCTCGTCGATGTCGGTGGTGCGCACGCAGCGCTGCACGTCGGCGAGCCGGCGCCCGTCGGGATGCGGCTCACCGAGGAGGTACGGCGTGAGCGGGTGCATGCCCGCCGTGGTGAACAGCACGTCGTCGGTGGGAGAGCGCACGGAGTGCCCCTCGATCACGACGTGGCCGCGCTCCTCCATGAACGACAGGAACTTGCGGGCGATCTCGTCCACGGTCCACGACATCAGGGGTCCCTCCTGGTGCTGACGGCCAGGTGCGACGCTGACCCTGGATCGTGGGTGAGCATAGGAGAACGGGCACGAGCTTTCGGAAGACTCGTCATGCACCCACCGACTACCACAAGGTCAAGTCGAGGGAGGAGCTTGCTCCGACCGAGGCGTTCACGCGGCCTGCGTGGCCGGGGAACGCAATGAACAGTGGAGGGGAGAGGATTTGAACCTCTGTCTCGGCAAGCCGTGCTCTCCCAGCTGAGCTACGCCCCCCGGGCGTGAGAGGGAGACGGTAGAGCACGTCGTCCGTGGTGCGCAACCCGACCGGCCGCCGACCCGTCGTTACCGTTTCCGCAGAGTGCGGCTCAGGTTGCAGTTTCCTGGCTCCCCAGCAGCACTCTGCGGAAACGGCGCAGTCGCGGAGGGTCAGTCGTCGGCGTCGGGCAGGCGGCCATGGCGGTGCAGGGTGCGCGAGATGGCCTGCTCGCGCAGCCAGCACGGCAGCTCGACGCGGCCGTCGTGGGTCACCGCCGTCTCGTCGACGGCGATGCCGGCCTCGTGGGCGGCCCGCCGCACCACGTCGTCGCAGGACACCAGCAGACGCAGCCGTTCGGCGTCCGACGTGGCCAGTCGGCCGGCCAGCGCGACGTCCGTCTCCCGCACCAGAGAGAACTCGACGGGTACGCCGGCGACCGAGGCCGCCGCTCGCAGGGAGGCGACCTGGAGGTGCGGCGTGTCGGGACCGACTCGCACGAGCACCCCACCCACCGGCCGGTAGCGCAAGATGTTGGCCTCGCTGCGCAAACCGCTGCGGTCCATCTCGACGCTGAACTGCTCCTCCCACCAGCGCCGGTACGACGCCTCCGCCTCGGCCAGCGTGGCTGGCTCGCCGGTGCGGCGGTAGCGGACGAAGCGCAGGATGTCACCGGGCCCGCCGGTCTTGGCGCCGCGCCCGACGGCCGAACGTTTCCACCCACCGAACGGCTGCCGGCGCACGATGGCCCCTGTCGTGTGCCGGTTGACGTAGGCGTTGCCGACCTGGACCGCCTCGAGCCACGTGTCGATCTCGGCGTCGTCGAGGCTGTGCAGCCCACCGGTCAGCCCGAACGGCACCGCGTTCTGCAGCGCGGTGGCGTGGGCGACGTCATTGGCGCGCATCACGCCGAGCACCGGCCCGAAACACTCCGTCTGGTGGAACCACGAGCCCGGCTGCACCCCCAGGCGGACCCCGGGCGTCCACAGCCGCTCGTCGAGCCGCCGCGGCTCGACGAGCCACGACTCACCAGGGTCGAGCTGCGTCAGCGCCCTGGCCAGCGGTCCCTGTGGCGGCGCGACCACCGGCCCGACCGCGGTCGCCAGGTCGGTCGCCGGCCCGACGCGCAGGGTCCGCACGGCGTCGGCCAGGCGAGCCAGGAACCTCGGGTCGTCGTACAGCGGCGCCTCGACGATGGCCAGGCTGGCCGCCGAGCACTTCTGGCCGGCGTGGCCGAAGGCCGAGCGGACCAGATCGTGCAGCGCCTCGTCGACGTCGGCTGTCTGGCTGATCACGAGTGAGTTCTTGCCGCTCGTCTCGGCCACGAGGTGCAAGTCCGGCTGCCAGTCGAGGAACATCCGTGCCGTGTCGTAGGAGCCCGTGAGGACGACGCCGTTGACGTCAGGATGGGTCACGAGGTGCCGGCCGACCTCGTCGTCGGGGCACCGCACGAGCTGCACCACGTCCTCTGGTACCCCCGCGGCGTGGACGTGGCGGACGATCTCGACGGCGGTGGCGATCGCCTCCGGGGCCGGCTTCAACAGCACGGCGTTCCCGGCGGCCAGCGCGGCGACCACCCCGTTGGTCGGGATGGCGGTGGGGAAGTTCCACGGGCCGGCGACGAGCACGACGCCCAACGGATCGGCGAGCACGCCCTCGGCGGCCAGCGCGTCGAGGGTCCGCGTGCTCTCCGCCGCCCACCTGGCGAAGTCGATCGCCTCCGAAACCTCCGGGTCGCCCTCTCCCACGGTCTTGCCGGTCTCGTGGGCCATCACGGCCAGCGTTCGCCCCCGGCCGGCGGCAAGGTGCTCGGCGACCTTGCCCAGCACCTTGCGCCGCTCCTCAGTTGAGGTCGCAGCCCAGCGCGCCGCTCCGGCACGAGCGTGCTCGAAAAACTTGGAGATGCCGTCCGTCGTCGTGATGAGCGCCGGCGACGGCGCCGGGCGATCGTCGCGCAGGTGCTCGGCGATCCACTCCCGGTTGGCGGCTCGGGTGAAATCCGTGTCCGGCTCGTTGGCGAACGGCTCGTCGGGCTCGAACGTGCGGCGCTCGGTGCGCCGGTCCTGGTCGCGCCGCGACACCCGGGAGATCGACAGTGCGGCATCGATCGACCGCTCGAAGCGTTGGCGCTCGCGTTGCCACGCCGGTGACCCGAGCTCGATCGTGAAGAGCGACCGCAGGAAGTTCTCCGGTCCGGCGTTCTCGTCCAGCCGGCGCGAGAGGTAGGCGATGCTGGCGGCGAAGTCGTCGGCCGTGACCACCGGCGTGTAGAGCACCACGCCGTCGGCATCTTCGAGCACCGCCCGTGCTTGCGGTGGCGCCATGCCCTCGAGCATCTCGATGCCGATGACGTCGTCGAGCTGCCGGCGCTGGCGGGACTCCAGGGCCCAGGCGACGTCGAAGAGGTGGTGGCTCCCCACGCCGACGACCAGGTCGCCGGCGGCGGCGGCCTCGAGGGCCCGGGCCAGCAGCGCCTTGTAGCTGGCATCGACCTCGGCCTTGGTCGCGTACGGCGCCGGCACCCAGCCGCCGAGCTCGGCGTCGACGTGCTCCATCGCCAGGTTGGCCCCTTTGACCAGGCGCACCTTGGTCCACCCACCGCCGTCCCGGCGGCGTCGGCCGGCCCAGTGGGCCAGGTGGTCCAGCACCTCGTGGGTGTCGGGGAGGTAGGCCTGCAGGACGATCCCGGCCGGGAGGGCCCGGTGCTCCGGCTCGTCGAGGACACGGCAGAACGCGGCGACGGTCAGCTCGAGGTCGCGGTACTCCTCCATGTCCAGGTTGACGAACACCGGTGGCCGGCGCTCGGCGGCCACCCCGTACACGATCCGCAGTCGCTCGGCGATGCGATCGACCTCGTGATCGAAGGCCAGCACGTCGAGGTCGGCGCAGAGGGCCGAGATCTTCACCGACACGTAAGACACGTCGGGCCGGCGCATGAAGGCGCACAGCGCGTCCAGGCGGCGCTGCGCCTCCAGGTCCCCGAGGATGGCTTCGCCGAGGAGGTTGACGTTGACGGCGAAACCCTGTCGCCGTCGGCCGGCGAGGTGGCGGGCGAAGGCCGGGTCCTCGGCGGCGACGATGACCCCGCTCGTCTCGGCCCTGATCCGGCCGCGCACCACCGCCGCCACGGCGGGCGGAGCGAAGCGGGAGCCGAACGCGGCGAGGCGCAGACCGACGCGGTCGGGGAGGGGGAGGGCGGCCGGTAGCCCGTCGTCCACTAGTGCCCGTAGCTGCGCCATCGACCGGTGCGCCGTCGGCGTGCGCAGCACCTGGTCTGTCAGCGCGAACAGCAGCGCCCGTCCGTCGCCGGCGGCGAGCAGCCGGCCGAGACGGGTCGCCCGGCGGCGCTCCCGCCTGGTCGTGCCGCGGTCGGCGGACTGGAGGAGGTCGCCGGCCCGCTCGACCGCCCCGGCTGATTCGTCGGCCACCGGACCATTGAACCCGCTCGGCGAGGGGCGGGCTCACCGCCGACTGCTACACAGAGCCGGGTGCTGTGCGTCGTGGGCGACCTCGTTGAGGACGTCGTGGTCCGCGTCGGCGGTCCGCTGGTGCACGGCTCCGACACCCCGGCCGTCGTCGAGCGGCGGCGCGGCGGGAGCGGGGCCAACGTGGCCGTGGCCGCCGCCGCACTGGGCTGCCCGACCCGCTTCATCGGACGTGTCGGCGACGACGCGCTGGGCGGGCAGTTGATCGACGCGATCGCCGACGGCGAGGTCGATCCGCGCGTGCAGGTCGGCGGTGGTCGAACCGGTTCGGTCGTGGTGCTGGTCGATGCAGACGGCGAGCGCTCGATGTTCCCCGACCGCGCCGAATCGGTCGGGCTCGCCGGCGTCGACCCGGCGTGGCTGCACGGCGTGACGTGGCTGCACGTGCCGGCGTACTCGCTGTGCGCCGAGCCGATCGGCACCACGGCGCGTGAGCTGGTCCGGCACGCCCGGTCGACCTGGGCACGGATCAGCGTCGACGTTTCATCGGTCTCGGTGGTCCGGAGCTTCGGTGTCGACCGGTTCGTCGCCCTGCTGCGCGAGCTGGCCCCCGACGTGGTGTTCGCCAACGAGGACGAAGCCGACCTGGTGCGCAGCGCAGACGTGGCGCTGCTGGTCGTGAAGCACGGTCCGGAGCCCATCGAGCTGGTGCACCCTGGCGGGCGGACCGAGCACGTACCGGTGGAGGTGGTGGAGGGTCGCCACGACACGACCGGCGCTGGTGACTCGTTCGCCGGCGGGTACCTCGCCTCTGTCGTCGAGCTCGGCCGGTCGCCCACGGAAGCGGCCGGGGCCGGGGCCGGTGCGGCCGCCGCGCTGTTGCGCAGCCGGGTCGCCGATCCGGAATGACGCGCCGGCCGAGGTGGTTGGTGCTCGCATGGAACTGGATCGCGCCATGGAGTTCGCCCGCCAGCACCGCCACGGGGTGATCGTCACGCTCAAGCGCGACGGCCGACCGCAGCTGTCGAACATCTCGTACGACCTCGGCGACGACGGCGTGGTGGTCGTGTCCATCACCGACGGTCGGGCCAAGACGGCGAACCTGCGTCGCGACGCCAGGGCGTCCCTGTACGTCACCCAAGACGACTTCTGGGCGTACGTGGTGCTGGAGGGTGACGCCGAGCTGACGCCCGTCGCCGCCGACCCGGACGACGCCACGGTCGAGGCGCTGGTCGACTACTACCGACGCGTGCAGGGTGAACACCCGGACTGGGATGACTACCGCCGGGCGATGGTCGCCGACGGGCGGCTGCTGCTGCGCCTGCGCCCCACCCATGCGTACGGCATGCTCCCCGACTGAAGTCCCCCGACCCATCGGAGGGTTTGGGCGCGCCGGAGGGTTTCCCGCACCGCGTCCGGTACGGAAACCCTCCGATCGTGGGGCCCGCCGATCTACTGCTCGATGAGGGTGCCGTCGGGCGTGACGACGAACCAGTTGCCGCCGACGCCCTGGCCGTTCACGTCGCCGGGAGCGGCGTCGCCGGCGAAGAGGTAGAGCGGCCAGTCGCCCGCCTTGAGCTGCTGACCGCCAGCCGGGTGCTCGACGAGCGTGAACGCCGCAGCGTCGAGATCGCCGACGGCCAACTCGCCCTCGACGAACGCCGGCGGCCACGCCTCGGCGCAGGCCTCGACGCAGGTCGGCTCGCCTTCGGTATCCGGCGTGAACGCGTACAGGGTCCGGCCCTCGGCGTCGACGAGGATCGTGCCGAGGTCGCTCTCCGCCGTGGCGACCACCGCGTCGCCGTCGGCTGCGCCGGCCGCCGTCGACCCGCCTTCCTCTGCCGCGGTCGTCGTCGGCGCCGCACTGGTCGGGGCGGCGGCGGTCGTTGCGGCCGTGTCGGCGCTCGTGGCGTCCGTGTCCGACGAGTCGTCGCTGCCGCACGCGGCGACGGCGAGCAGGGTGGCCACGCCGAGACCGGCGAAGCGCTTGGTGTTCACGATGGGTCCTCCGTTGGTGCTGGTGGTGCAGTGGCCTGTACGCCCGTCGGCCCCGCGCGGTTCGCGGCGTGCGAGGATGCGCGCCGGTGCAGCTGGACGATCGTGAGCTCGCCCGCCGGTTTCCGAGCGGCGACGAGGACGTCGTGCGCGCCGTCTACGCCCGCTACGGCGGCGCGGTGCACACCATCGCCATGTCCATGCTGCGCGATCCGATGGAGGCCGCCGACGTGGTGCAGGCGACGTTCCTCAACGCGTGGCGGGCGGCGGCACGGTTCACGCCGGACCGGGAGCTCGGCCCGTGGCTGTACGCGATCGCCCGGCGCCAGGCGATCGACGCCTACCGGCGCAACCGGCGCATCGAGCTCGGCACCAACGCCGATCTGGACGTGGTCGAGCTGCCACCGTCGATGGAGCAGCTGTGGGAGGCGTGGGAGGTGCGTCGCGCGGTCGACCAGCTGCCGGCCGACGAGCGCGAGGTGGTGCGGATGACGTGGTTCGACGGGCTCAGCCATCCGGAGGTCGCCGAACGCCTCGGGGTGCCGGTGGGGACCGTCAAGTCCCGTTCGCACCGCGCCCACCGCAGACTGGCGGCCTTGCTCGCCCACCTCGAGAACCGGACGGCCTCCACCGACGTAGTGCACGGTGAAGGTGGGAGTGGGCGGTGACGATGGACGAGCGCGATCACGACGACACCGAGGCTGCAGGTCCGGTCGAGCTGCCGGCTGCCGCGGCGCGACTGCTCACCGGCGATGCCGTGTGGGCTGACCCGCCGCCCTGGCTCGGGGAGTCGGTCGTGGCCGCCATCACTGCCGAGCGTGATGCGTCTGGTGGAGCCCCGGCCAGCGCTGCGGCCCCACAGCGCCCGCGCCGCAGTGTCCACCAACGATGGTGGTTGGCGGCTGCGGCGACGTTGATCGCCGTGCTCGCCGTCGGAGTGGTGGTGCTCCTGCCTGATCGTGACGGCGGCGACGACGTGGCGCTGGCCATCGAGGGGACCGAGCTGGCGCCGGGCGCCCGCGCGGACGCCACCGTCGACGTGCTGAGCGCCGGCGTGGCCATCCGCCTCGACGTCAGTGGACTGGCACCGGCGCCTCCCGGGACGTACTACCAGGGGTGGGTGCGCTCCGAGGCGGGTGAAATGGTCAGCATCGGGACGTTCCACCTGCGCGGCGGCGACGGCCGGGTCACGCTGTGGTCGGGCGTGCCGATCGACGACTACCCGACCCTGACCGTGACGCTCCAGCGCGAGGGCGAGGGCACCGGCTCGTCGGGCGAAGTGGTGCTGCGCGGAGCGCTGCGCCCGTAGCCGCTCGTCGTCGTTCGCCGGTCAATCGGGGTCCCGAGTGTCCGTTCCGCAGTGTGCATGGCGTCGCAGTCGGCCGTCAGGCCGACACGGCGGCGCAGCCGCCCATCGAGCGCGACAGCCCTGCGCCCATGAGATCGACGAAGTTGTCGTGGTAAAAGGCTCGCCGGGCGTCATCACCGGTGGCCCCCAATGAGGCTTCGAACCGCTCGATCGGTCGGCGGCCGCCCTCGACGTGCGGGTAGTCGGAGGAGAACAGCGGGATCTCGGCCCCCGCCTGTTCGATGATCCAACCCACGTCCTCGGTGGGGTACGGGGTGGCGCGGACCTGCCGGCGGACGTACTCACTCGGGCGCAGGGAGAGCGCCTGCAGCCGCTCCTCGTGACGGGCGAAGGCGTCGAACGCCGACTCCATCTGGCGCATCCAGGACGGCATCCAGATAGCGCCCTGCTCGATGACGCCGATGCGCAGGCCGGGGAAGCGCTCGAGCACGCCGTCGAAGATCATCGTCGCC
>JBPCJL010000025.1:0-3471 GCA_051005355.1 Ilumatobacteraceae bacterium | reverse complement strand
GAGGCCGGCATCTCACAGGGACGACATGACCTCCGAGCTCGCGCTGCCCGACTTCCACAAGTACCGCTACCACTTCGCTCGGCTGTGGTGGCTCCCGGTGGCGCTCGCGGTGCTCTTCCCGCTCCTGCTCGCCGTCACTGGCGTCGGCGGCGGCCCGTCACGCACCTCGTCGGCGTTGCTCGTGCCCGCCGCCGTCCCCGAGGGGTCGCCAGCGGGGCTCTTCGCCACCGTCACGCCCGTCGCCGCCAGCGTCGCCGTCCTGCAGAGCCAGGACCGCGCCGACACCATCGCCGAACAGCTCGGGTTTCGTCCGGACGTGCGCGTCGCCGTACAACCCACCGGCGTGGTCGAGATCACCGCTTCCGGTCCCTCGGCGAGCGATGCCGCCCGCGCCCGTGAGGCCTACACCGACAGCCTCGTGGCCGACCGGCGAGACGTGATCAGCGAGTCGATCGGCCGCGCCCTGCGCGACAGCACCGCCGAAGCCGACGGGCTGCAGGCTCGGCTGGACTCGATCGACGACGCCGCCGCCGAACTGGCCGACGACTCGGCGGCCCTGTTGCTGGCGGCGATCGATCGGGCCGACGTCAACGGCCGACTGGTCGAGTTGCAGGCGCGCATCGCCGCCCTCGAGTCCGCCGCCCCGGACGACTTCATCGACGTGCGCACGGCCTCGCTCACCTCCGAGGAGGGCCGCGCCGGCGCGGGGAACGGCCCCATCCGGCTGGTCGGTGCTGCCGCCGCCGGCGCCTTCCTCGGCGCAGTGGCGGTCGCGCTGCGCGCCTACCTCGACGAGCGGGTGCGCACCCGGGCCGACATCACCGCGCTCGGGCTGCCGGCCTTCTCCGTCGTCGACGGCAGCGGTGGACCGGACAGCGCCGGCCCCATTGAGCTGGCGGCGGCGATCCGCCGCAACGGTGACACCTCGTCGCACCCGCGCGTGGGTCTGATCGGGCTCGGCGACGTGCCCGTCGACCGCGTCGCGGACAGCGTGCGCGGCGCGGCGTCGACGCTGCAGATCGAGCTCCCGGAGCTGACGACCGCTCGATCGCCGGCCGAGCGGGCGCTCGTCGCCGAGGCCGCCGATGGCGTCGTGCTGCTCGCTGCGCCGGGCGCCGTCCGCCAGAGCGACCTGGTGAGCGAATCGAGCTCGCTCCAGCTGTTCGGCACCAAGCTCCTCGGCGTCGCCCTGGTCGCCAAGGACGCCCGCCGTGCCCGACGCAGCAGCTGACCCGCCCGCACAGAGCGTCCGTCGACTGGCCTCGACGACGCTGGTCACCAACCTGGCCATCGCCGTCTCGAGCCTCCTGACGGTCGTCGTCATCGGACGGGCGCTCGGCCCGGCGGGACGAGGCGACGTCGCCGCCTTCCAGCTCATCCCGCTGATCGGAGCGCTCGTGTTCGCACTCGGGCTGCCCCACGCCGCCTCCTACTTCGCCGCCATCCGCCCGGACGCAGCGCGACAAGTGATCCGCTCGAGCCTCGGCATCGCCGTGCTGGCGGCGGTTCCCGGCGTGCTGATCACCGGCTTCGCCGCCTACCTCTACCTCGCCAGCGATGCCTCGCCCGGCATCCGCGCCGCCGGGTTGGTCTTCTCGATCTCGGTGCTGCTCCTGCCGCTCGGCGGTGTGCTGATCCACCCGCAGCGGTCCATCCAGCGCACACAGCTGTGGAACGGCCTGCGCTACCTCCTCGACATGTCGCTGATCAGCGTCGCGATCGTGGTCGTAGTCGGCGTTCGCTCGCTCGTCGTCCTGGCGCTGGTGCAGATCATCTGGATCGCCGCCGTCGTGATGGGCGCCGCGCTCCCCTGGTGGCGCCGGCGCGACTCGAGCGCCACGCCCGTCACCAGCAAGGCGATCATCGCGTTCGGCGCGCCGACGATGTTGGCCACGCTGCCGTACTTCCTCAACTTCCGGGTCGACCAGCTGATCCTCAACGCGGTGGAGGGCAGCGAGTCGCTGGGCTTCTACGCCACTGCGGTGTCGGTGAGCGCGGCGTCACTGCCCGTCTCCAACACGATCGCCATGCTCGCCCTCCCGCGACTGGCGGGCCGCACAGACGACCGCGACTTCGCCGCCGGCCGGTTCATCCGCACGAGCGTGGCCATCGGCGTGTCGACCGCACTGGTGCTGGCCGCACTGGCCCCCGTCGCCGTGCTCGTGCTCTTCGGGTCCGCGTTCGCGCCCTCCGTCACGCTCGCCGTGGCCCTCTCGTTCGTGACGGCGATGCTCGGCGTCACCACGACGGCCGAAGAGGTGCTGCGCGCCTACGGGGACGTGCGCCGCCCGGCCCGCGCCCAGCTCATCGGGCTCGTGCTGAACATCGCCCTGCTCAGCGTCCTGATCCCGCTCATGGGAGCGTGGGGGGCCGTGATCGCCTCCGGTGCGACCTACGCCCTCGTGTGCGCCCTCGTCCTGACCAGGGTGCGGCGCGTCGCCAACCTCTCGCGTCGGGAGATGGTGCCGACGCGCGCCGATGTACGGGCGCTGCTGTCAGCGGTGCGGCGGCGGCCGGCGCTGGTCCCGGACCCGGACGGGGCGCCAGGGTGACGGCCGCGACGCCCGTCGCCCAACTGGCGCGACCGTCGAGCACGGACCGGTGGCGGCCGCGTGGCGCCTCCGACTGGCTGTTCCTCCTGATCCCGTCGTCAGCGGCGATCGGCTCGGCGTTCGGCTCCGTCGACGTGGCCGGCGTGACGCTCTACCCGTTCAAGGTCCTCGTCCTGGTGGCCGCCGGCGTGGTCGTCGCCCAGCACCGGCGGACCCCGGCGGCCGGCCACCCCGTCCTCATCCTCTCGGTCGGACTGGCCGGCTGGGCCCTGCTGTCGATGACATGGAGCCCGGCCGGGCCGAGGGCGTTGCAGGAAGCGTCGATCTTCATCTTCGTCGTCGCGCTGATGGTGGTCGCAGTGCGGTCCATCGGGACGAACTGGTTCGCCTCGTTGATCACCGGGTGGCCGTTGGCGATCGCCGTCATGCTGGTCGTCGCCGCCTGGGAGCTGGTGACCGGCAACCATCTGCCGAGCGACTTCGTCCAGGACGCTCCGGACTACTCCCGGGGCGTGGTGCTGGCGACCTTCGGCAACCCCAACAACTTCGGCGCCTTCCTGGCGCTGGCGGCGGGGATCTGCCTCATCGCGGCCACGATGAGCTCGATCTTCGATGCCGCCGTCAGGCGGCTCATGGTCATCGCCGCCACGCTGGCGCTCGTGGTCCTTCCGATCACGGCCTCCCGCCTGGCCGTCCTCGGGATGATCGCCGGGCTCATGACGTTCGGTGTGCTCGGCCTGCGTTCTCGCCGGGGGCAGCCCTTCGCCATCGCCTGCGCCGCGCTGGCCGTCCCGGCGGTCGTGGTCGTCTGGCGGGTCAGCCCGGCGCTCGTGTCCAAGTTCGTCGACATCGCCGCCCAGAGCACCGGCCGCGGCAACAGCACCAGCATCCGCGAGAACCTGATCCTCAACGGCTGGCA
>JBPCJL010000024.1:0-9114 GCA_051005355.1 Ilumatobacteraceae bacterium | reverse complement strand
GACCCTCCGCGGCTGGCGTGGGGGCTGAAGTTGGTGGCCGAACGGCTGTGCGTGCGGATCTACGAGGACACCCGTGCGACGCAGCTCGACCGCGACGGGGTCGGCGTGTTGGTGAAGACGCCGCTGGCCGATGTTCGCTCCGCGCGCGTCGCGTTGGGCACGAACGCGTCACGACCGTTGCTGCGCCGGCTGCGCCACTACGTCGCGCCGGTCTACGACTACTGCATGGTTACGGAACCGCTCACCGCCGAGCAGCTGGCGAGCGTCGGTTGGAGCAATCGCCAGGGCCTGTCCGACATCCCCAACCAGTTTCACTACTACCGGCTGACCGAGGACAACAGGATCCTGTGGGGCGGCTACGACGCTGTGTACTACTGGCGGGGACGGGTCTCGTCGGAGCTGGAGAGCCGGCCGGCGACGTGGGCCAAGCTGAGCGAGCACTTCTTCGCCACCTTCCCACAGCTGGAGGACGTCCGCTTCAGCCACATCTGGGGCGGGGCCATCGACACGTGCAGCCGGTTCTGCGTGTTCTGGGGCACCGCGCTGTCCGGTCGGGTGGCGTACGCGCTCGGCTACACCGGGCTCGGCGTGGCGTCGAGCCGGTTCGGCGGCGCCGTGATGCTGGACCTGCTCGACGATCGGCGCAGCGTCGCTGCGTCGACCGACTTCGTGCGCAGCAAGCCGTTGCCGTTCCCGCCAGAGCCGTTCCGGTTCCTCGGCATCCAGGCCACCCGTTGGTCGCTCGATCGCGAGGATCGCACGGGTCGGCGGAACCTCTGGCTGCGCGCCCTCGACCGCATGGGCCTCGGCTTCGACAGCTGACTGCGGCGACGGACCGTGTGTGGCGCTTGGTCAGCGTTCTGGCGATACCCATCGCCTGAACGCTGACCAAGCGAAAGCCGAGCGACGACGACGAGGCTGAGCATCCTGATCGGGTGACCATTGCCCGTCCTCTGTGCCGGGCAGGCCACCGGCCCGAGGCACCGTTACGGTCAGTCGCGATGGCGCCGCCGGAGGTCCGCCCTCCCTGCTTGCGATCGATGCGCCTGGGCGCCGATGCCCCCACCGCCGGGTACCCGTTCGAGCTCGCCGCCGTGCGCCAGCTCGACCTGGAGTTCGGAGCCGTCACGGTCATCGTCGGCGACAACGGCTCCGGCAAGTCGACGATCGTCGAGGCGCTGGCCATCGGGGCCGGCTTCAACGCCGAGGGCGGCGGCCGCAACCTGCAGTTCGAGACGCTGGCGACCCACAGCGAGCTGCACCGTCACGTCGAGCTGCGCTGGCGGCAGCGCCCGCAGTGGGGGTGGTTCCTGCGCGCCGAGACCTTCTACGGCATGGCGTCGTACATCGCTCGCGACGACGATGCCCGCGCCGGCGTCGCGGCACTCTTCCCGGACCTGCACGGTCGGTCGCACGGCCAGTCGTTCCTCGAGCTGATCCAGTCGAGGTTCTCGTCGCCCGGGTTGTACGTGATGGACGAGCCCGAGTCGGCGCTCTCGTTCCACGGCCAACTGCAGCTGCTGCGGTTCATCCACGACGGTGTGGCCGGTGGCGCCCAGTTCGTGCTGGCCACCCACTCGCCGCTCTTGATGCGGGCGGGCGGTGGCGTGATCTACGAACTGGCCGATGACGGCATCAGCCGAACGAGCTACGACGACCTCGAGATCGTCGGTCTGTGGCGGCACTTCCTCGATGCACCGGAGCGCGTGCTCGACGTGCTCTACGCCGACGACTGAAGGGATGGCAAGGGGGTTCGACGGCGACCTCATCTCCGGAGTCGAGTCGTACGTGGTCCCGACCAAGGGGTGAGTCCTACGATCCGCAAATGGCGCACGACGAGGAGCTCGCCGACCGGATCCGAGCGCTGGTCACCGACGAGCCCGGCCTCTCGGAACGGCGCATGTTCGGCGGTCTGGCCTTTCTGGTCGGCGGCAACATGGCCGTGGCCGCCGGCGGTGAGGGCGGTCTGCTGGTGCGGGTCGACCCCGCCGAGTCCGCCCGCTTGATCCGCAGCGCGTCGGTCCAGCTGATGGAGATGAGAGGCCGCCCGATGAAGGGCTGGCTGCGCGTCGACGCCGACGCCCTGCGGACCAAGCGCCAACTCACCAGGTGGGTGAACATCGGTCTCGGCTCCGCACGATCCCTCCCGGCGAAACCCGATCGCCGGCCCCGCAGCTGAACGTGCCGTCGCACCGCGCGTGCCGGGGGACCAGCGCGCGTGGCCGCGGGTAGGTTGACCCGATGGACCCGCACGATCACGCCCACGACGACGATCACGCCGGGCCGACCGAGCGGCCGGCCGATCCGGAAGTACCGGAAGCCGACGGGCTGGAGCAGGAGCGCGAGGTCACGGGTGGCACGCACCTGAACCGGGTGACCAGCGACCCGGAGGTCGCCGAGGCTGACGCCATCGAGCAGGCGATGGACCTGCCCGGCGAGGTCGACGAGGAGCGCAACGCCTGATCGGCGGCCCCTCCGCTGCGCTCAGTAGCCAGGTGGCGGCGTGAACGCCTTCCACTCCCGCTCGAGCAGCTGGGCGAAGCGCAGCGTCGTGCGATCCTCGAGGTAGGGCCCGATCACCTGCAGCCCAAGAGGCAGGCCGTCGAGCGACAGCCCGGCTGGGAACGCCGTCGAGGGTTGACCGGCGAAGATCGCCCACATCGGGTAGACGATGTTGAACGTGTACGGCACCGCCGTCCCGTCGACGTCGATCGTGCGGTCCTCCCACGGCCGATCCTCGTGGGGGAAGGCGGCGTCGAGTGCCATCGGGCCGACGAGCACGTCCCAGTCCTCGTAGAACGCCCGCCATTGCGCTCGCGCCGCTTCGCGCCGGTCGAGCACGGCCAGCAGGTCGGCGGCGTCGATCACCAGACCCAGCCCCTGCGCCGCCGACAGCGGGTCGCCGCGGGCGGCGAACCGCGCCGCCATCTCCTCCCGCTTGTCCCGGCCCATGCCCTGCGAGGTCCGCCACGACAGCAGGATCGAGTAGTCGCCGGCGTACTGGTCCACGTCGAGCGCCGGCATGGCGTCGTCGACGCGGCAGCCGGCGTCGCCGACGAACGAGACGAGGGCGTCGACGGCCGCGCCCATCGCCGCCGACGGTTGCACCCACGGGTTGGGCGGCATGACGGCGACGCGAAAGTCGGCCAGCCGGTCATGGCGCGCCGGCGGTAGGTCGAGCTTCCATCCGCTGGCCTCCCCCACCTCGGGTCCGGCGATGACGTCGAACAGCAGCTCGAGGTCGAGTGCGCTGCGGGCCAACGGTCCCTGCACGCCGAGCACGGCGGCCGGGTTCGGGTGGTCGGCCAACGGGAAGCTGCCCGCGCGCGGGATCGCCGTCTCGGACGGCCGGTGCCCGTAGACGCCGCAGTAGGCGGCCGGCACCCGGATCGACCCGCCGATGTCGCTGCCCACCTCGAGCGGCGTCAGACCGGCGGCCAGCGCGGCGCCACCACCGCCGGTACTGCCACCGGGTGTGCGGTCGAGGTCCCACGGGTTGCTGGTGCGCCCGTAGTTCGGGCTGTTGGCCTACCAGTCGCCGAGCGCCACCGGCACGTTGGTCGTGCCGAGCAGGCAGGCGCCGGCGGCGAAGACGTCCCGGGCGACAGGGCCATCGGCGGCGCCGACGTGCTCCTTGAGCTCGACGACGCCGGCCGACTGCGGCATCCCTTCGATGAGGGTCGATTCCTTGAGCGTCATCGGCAGGCCGAGGAGCGGCGCGTCGTCTCCGCCGGCCCGGCGTTCGTCGGCGGCCACGGCGGCGGCGCGCGCCCGATCGACGGTCGGCACAGCGATGGAATTGAGCTGCGGGTCGAACTTCTCGATCCGGTCGACATGCAACTCGACGAGCTCACGGGACGACACCTCGGCCGCCCGCAATGCGGCCAGCATCTGAGTGGCCGTGCTGAACGGTCCGATCTCTTCGCTCACCCGGGGATCCTCGCACGGGAGGCGCGCTGCTCAGTCGACAGCGCCGGCGAGGCGGAGGTGGCGCATGCGCCATGTCGCCAGTCCGAGGGCCACGGCGCTGACGATCGTCAGCCGAACGATCGCTCCAACGCCCTGCGGTATTCCCTCGCGCACGAGCCGGTTCGGAACGTCGAAGTCGAGCAGCCCGACGAAGACCGCTCGCGATTCCCAGGTCGGCGACAGCTGGGCGATACCGGTCAACGCCGTGCCGAGGAGTCGCTCGACGAGGAACACGAACGCCAGCGACCAGACGGCGGTGCGCCGGCTGATGCAGGCGATGGCGATGAACACTGCGACGTACGACAGCGACTCGGCCGAGCCGGCGACGAAGGCCGCCCACGCCCGGTCCGGGACGCCGGCGACGACGGCGGCGAGGCCGCAGGCCGGGGCGATGGTCAACATGGCGACGAGGGCGCCGCCGATCCATCGCCCGAGGACGATCTCGGAAGTCGGTCCGGGCGATCGCCCGGTGAAGTGGAAGGTCCCGGCGCGCACCTCGGCGCCGAGCACGGCGTCGCCGATCACGAGCGCGGCGATCGGCACCATCAGGCCGAAGACCCCCTCGGCGGCGACGTTGGCGAAGCCGGACTCGACGTTGCGGTACACGACCCGGGCCAAGAGCCCGAACAGCAGGGCGCCGGCACAGGCGCCGAGCACCGCGGCCCAGCGGCGCGGCGGCAGGCACGACCTCAGCGTGTAGTGGACGATGGACAGCAGCCGCGGCCGCCCGGACCGAGACCGCCGCGGCGACGGTCGAGCCGCCTCCGATCGGGGCGGCGCGACGTCCACCGCCGCACCCGCACTGGGCGGCGCCAGCTCGCCGGTCATCGCACCAGCTCCCGGAACATGCTCTCGAGCGAGTCGTCCAGGGCCCTGACCTCGAGCAGTCGCACGTCCTGGTCGCGGGCCAGGCGGGCCAGCGCCAACGCCAGCTCGCGGGCCTGCCTCGTCTGCACCACCAATCCGTCGCGGTGACCGTCGAAGACGACGCCGGCGACGGAGTCGACCGCCATCAGTGTCGCCGCCAGCCGGCGCACGTCCGTGGCCCGCACCAGGACATGGCGCGGACGATCGTCCATGGCGTCGCGGATGGCGCGGTGCCCGCCGGCGGCCGCCAGGCGCCCGTGCACGACGACGACCACTCGCTCGGCCAGCCGCTCGACCTCGCCGAGCACGTGCGAGCTGACGATCACGGTGCGGCCCTCGCGCCCGAGGGTGCTGAACAGCTCGATCAGGTGGAGCCGTTGGACGGGGTCGGCACCGTTGAGCGGCTCGTCGAGCACGAGCACCTGCGGGTCCGTCACCAACGCCGTGGCGATCTTCGTGCGCTGCCGCATGCCCTTGCTGAAACCGTCGACCCGGCGGTCGGCGACGTCGAGCATGCCGACGACGTCGAGCGCGCGTTCGGGTGCGTCGCGGTCGGGGACGCGGTGCAGGTCGGCGACATAGCGCACGAACTGGCGGGCGGTCAGCGCCGGCGGCACGGCCTCGTCCTCGGGCACCAGGGCCATCCGGCCGTGCACGGCGCGATGGCGGCGCGGGTCATGGCCCTCGACGGTGATGGCGCCCTGGTTCACGGGGATCATCCCCGTCATCGCTCGCATCAGCGTCGTCTTGCCGGCGCCGTTCGGCCCGAGCAGGCCCGTGACGCCCGGGCCGAAGGAGCAGTTCAGCTCGGAGAGGGCGACCTTCTGGCCGAACCACACCGACACGTCGTCGACCTCGACGGTCGGGTCCGGAACGAAGGCCGGGTCCACCGCGCGTTCGGGCGCAGGGCGCACGTCGGTCGTCACCGTTCCACCCAGCGATACCGCCGCAGCAGGATCACGGCGAACGTCACGAGCACGACGAGGTAGACGGCGAGGGCGGCCCAGCCTCCGTTCTCGACGCCGCCGAGCGGCGAGTCGAAGTCGATGCTCCCGAGGAAGATCACGTCGCGCAGGTAGAGGGGCAGCGCCAGCACGTTGATGACAGCGGCGATGGAGCCGCCGTCGTCCTCGAAGTCGCCGACGAGCACGGCCGAGGTGACAGAGGTGACGAGGAACAGCCCGATGACCGTGGCGCCGGCCACGATGCGGCGGTCGGTCAACGCGGCGATGGCCACGCCGACGATGGCGTAGTAGGCGGAGAGCAGCGTCACGGCCGCCGGCACCTTCCACAGCACCTCGAGGTTGCTCGTGAAGTAGTCGAGCGAGCTGTCGCTGACGAGCATGTTGCCGACGAACAGCACCACCTGGGGCAGGAACGAGAACGCGAACAGGATCGTGAAGATGGCGGCGAACTTGGCCACCGCGTAGTCGAAGCCGGTGAGCGGCCTGGAGAACATCAGCGGGAGGACGCGCTGGCGACGATCGGGGCAGATCACGTCGGGGCAGACGATGGCTACGAACAACAGCAATGCCGACGACACGCCGACGTACTCTCGATAGGTCACGATCTCGATCCGGTCGAAGATCCGGTTGCGCGTCACGTAGCCGACGCCCACGTTGACGATGGCGGGGACGGTGACGATGCCGAGCAGGACGAACGGCGCCACCTTCTGGCGCCAGGACCGACGCAATCCGAGGGCGCGCCGGATGGTCGCCCGATACAGCGCCAGGGTCGCCGCGCCGCGTCGACCTCGCGGGCCGGCGTAGGGCCGGTAGCCACAGTCGTAGACGGCCCCGCTGTCGAGGAGCGTCATGCTCGACTCACGCTCTCCCTGCGGATGCGCTCGAGGAAGACCTCGTCGAGCGACGTCAGCCGCGTCGTCAACCGGTAGAGCGGGAGCCCGAGCTCGGCGATGACGTCGCGCAACTGGTCGAGCTCGGCGTCGCCGTCGATCGAGACCTCGACGAGGTCGTCGACGACGGTGGCCCGGATGGCGGCCCCTTCCAGGCCGCCGAGCAGCTCGGCGGTGTGCGGCCCGACGTCGACGGTGACCGAGCCCGTGCGCTCGAGCAGCGAGTCGGTCGCGCCGGCGACGACGAGGCGGCCGGCGTCGATCATCACGACGTGCTCGCAGACGAGCTGCACGTCGTCGAGCAGGTGGGTCGCCATCACGGCGGAGATGCCGAACGTGTTCAGTCGGGCGACCAGCGCCAGCATCTCCTCGCGCCCGAGGGGGTCGAGACCCGCCGTCGGCTCGTCGAGCAGGACCAGCTCGGGGTCGCCGACCAGGGCCTGGGCCAGCTTGGTCCGCTGGCGCATGCCGGTCGAGAAGCCGCCGATCGGGCGGAAGCGGGCCTCGTCCAGGCCGACGAGGTCGAGGATGTCCGAAGCCCGTTGGCGGGCGGCGCGCGCTGGCAGGCCGCCCAACTCACCGAACGTGGCGACGACGTCGGCGGCCGTCTGGTCGAGTGGCAGACAGTCGTGCTCGGGCATGAACCCGATGCGCGAGCGGATGCCGATCGGATCGGTGGCCACATCACGGCCGGACACCTCGATGGTCCCGGCCGTCGGGTGGGCCAGACCGAGCAAGAGCCTGAACAGCGTCGTCTTGCCGGCCCCGTTCGCACCGACCAACCCGACCGAGCCGCGCGGGACGTCGATGGTCAGATCGTCGAGGGCGGTGACGCCGGGGTAGCGCTTCGTCAGCCCGTCGATGCGCAGGAGCGGTCCAGCGTCCACGACGTCACGAAGTCTGCCACCTCGATCTTCGGACCGACCCGCAGGCAAGAGGTTCTCAAGCGTTTTCAGTAGTCACCGGTGAACGAAAACCACGCGAAGAACCATCGCGTCAGGACAGACGTGTGGGCCAACGGGCGACGGCGTCGTAGCGGGCGCCGGACGGTGTCAGGGTGCTGCGGGCGAGGACGACCTCGTCGATTGGGAACGAGGCGTCGTAGGAGCACCCGACGAGCGCGCAGCGGACGTTGCTGCGACGCAGACGGGCCAGGGTGAGGTGACCGTGGAAGGGGCGATCGTCGGGTGGCCGTCCGATGTCGCGGGTCGCTGCGATGACCGTCGCCGCCAACGCGTCGACACCGGCGACAGGCACGACGATGCCGTCGCGGCCCAGCCGTCGAACTCGCGGTCCGAGCCGAGCCGTGGCGAACGGGAGTTCGACGGCCTCGAGTCGGCGACGTACGTCGTCGACGGCCGCCGGACCGAGGAAGCGCAGCGTCACGTGCCAGTTCTCGGGCGGAGTCCAGCGCACGCCCGGATCTTCAGTCCGCGGCAGGCCAGCCAGGTCGGCCACCACATTGGCCGGCGGCCACGCGGCGACGAACAGGCGGAACGTGCCGGAGCTGGCGTCGGGCTTCGTCACCCGGCGGCGGCGAGGCGCTGGTGCAGCCGATCACGCAGCTCGGCGGTGTCGTAGGTCGCGTACTGGCGCCGCTTGCGCTGGGCGACGACGCCGACCGCAACGACACCCGCCAACGTGGCCAGGCCCAGGATCTTCCACAGCCGCACGGCCCTACAGTACGGCCCAGTGAGCGAGCGAGTCTTCGAGTGAGCGAACGATCGACACGGTTCTTCCTTCGGCGCCGGCTTTGCGGCGACGAACCATCGGTGTCAGCTGGTCGCGCCACGATGGAAGACGTCGCTCCCCGCTGAGAGCGCACCGATGGGACGGCGAGCCGAGCGACGCAGACGGACGGAGCGGAGTGGCACGATCCCGGCCGACGAGGCCATCGAGTCGGCCGTCACGGGTGACGTGTGGCTGTTTCGCGGGGCCCGCCTCGCCGATCGCGCCGTGCGGGTGGCGACCAACGCGCCGGTCAACCACGTGGCCATGGTCGTGGCCATCGACGACCTGCCACCGCTGCTTTGGCACACCGAGCTCGGCCAGTCCCTGGAGGACGTCTGGACCGGCGACCACCATCGTGGCGCCCAGCTGAACCGGCTCGACGAGGCCTACCGGGTGTGGACGGGCAAATACGGGCAGCGGGCTTACGCGCGGCAGTTCTCCGGTGAGGTCACCGGGGCCATGGAGGACGAGCTGCTCAAGGTCATCGCCGCCTACGACGCTCGTCCGTTCCCGACGACGCGCGGCCTGGCCGGTCGGTGGTTGGCCGGGCGGGTGCGCCACGAAGCTACGGGCGAGGCGGTGTACTGCGCCCAGCTGTTGGCGATCACGTTCCGCCGGATGGGCCTCCTCGACCCGAAGCGCCCGTCGAACTGGTACGACCCCGGCAAGTTCTGGAGCGGTGACAAGCTGCT
>JBPCJL010000023.1:0-7665 GCA_051005355.1 Ilumatobacteraceae bacterium | reverse complement strand
CGCTAGGGCCTCCCGCTCGTGCGGCCACGGCGAAGCCCCCTCCGACCACAGCGGCGGCTCCATCATGCGGGCACGAATGTCAAGGCGATCACTCGCTGGCCATCGTAGGAGAGGCAGCGCAACGGACGATCGAGCGGCATTCTGACGGGGCGAAGTAACGCAACTCGAGAGCCACCGGTGTGCACCCGAGTGACACCGACTCTGACTGGAGCCACGCCCTCGGTCGCGCCCTGAACCGGCGTTCGGTGGTCCCTACGCCGATGGCGCAGCCGGGCCAGGGTTTCTTTACTGGGCATCCCCCGAAAGCGTGGAGGGATCCTCTATGAGGAGATTCCATGCCAGAGAGACGTAGGAAGTACGACCCGGAGTTCCGGGAGGGGGCGGTGCGGATCGTCCTCGAGACGGGCAAGCCGATCGCCCGGGTGGCCGACGAGCTGGGGCTCCATGCCGGGACGCTCGGCAACTGGGTCAAGCGTGACCAGCTGGCGAGGGGCGAGACCGCTGGGTTGAGCGTCGATGAGCGGGCCCGGCTCGTTCAGCTGGAGCGGGAGAACGCCGAGCTGCGGATGGAGCGTGATGTCCTCAAGCGATCTGTGGTCCTCTGGGTCAAGGAGGCGACACGATGACCGTGGCATCGTTCATCGCCGCCCAGCGGACCGTCCATCGGGTTCCCCACGCCGTGGCCTGTCGAGCCCTCGAGGTGCCCCCCTCGACGTTCTACAAGTGGCGGGACCGCCCGCCGACGGCGCGTGAGGAGCGCCAGCGCCGTCTGGACGCGGCGGTCAAGGCGTCCTTCGATGACTCCGGTGGCACCCCGGGGACCTACGGGTCACCGCGGGTGTGGGAGGACCTTGTCGCGGACGGCTGGAAGGTGTCGGTCAACACCGTCGCCGCGTCGATGGCCCGCCAAGGCCTGCACGGTCGGTCACCGAAGCGCAAGCGGCGGTCGTTGACCCGCCCGGACAAGGCAGCGGCGCCGATCCCCGACCTGCTCAAGCGGGACTACAGCGCCGCGGCGGTCAACCAGCGCTGGTGTGGGGACCTCACCGAGATCCCCACCGACGAGGGCAAGCTGTACCTGGCCACCGTCGAGGACCTGGCCAGCCGGCGCCTGCCCGGCTTCGCCATCGGTGCCCACCACGACGCTGCGTTGGCCAAAGCGGCGCTGTGCATGGCTGCCGCGGTGCGCGGCGGCGACGTCACCGGCGTCATCTTCCACAGCGACAAAGGCGGCGAGTACACCGGCGACGTCTTCGCTGCCGCCTGCGCCGCGTTGGGCGTCGTCCAGTCGATGGGCCGCGTCGGCTCCGCGTTGGACAACGCGGCGGCCGAAAGCTTCAACTCGACACTCGAGTTCGAGCTGCTGTCCCGGCACCGCTTCACCACCAAGGACCAGGCCCGCCGAGCCGTCGCCGGCTACATCGACCGCTACAACCACCGCCGCCGCCACAGCGCCGCCGGAATGCTCGCCCCCGTCGCCTACGAAGCCGTCCTCGCCGAGCGAGCGGCCCTGACCGCCGAACGAGGTGAGGCGGCGTGAAACGGGCCCCTCAGATCGCCCAGGAGGCCCGCAACGGCACCGGGTGGTACCAATGGTGCGGCCGATCCGGCCGCCCCGAACCCCTATCAGCATCTCTCCACGATTCCAGGGGAAGCCCAGTGGTGGTCGAGGTCGCCGGGATGGATGCGGCCCTGCCGCTCGTCGGCGTCGAGGACGTCGGGGTTGCCGGCGCGCAGCTGCAGTGACGCCTCAGCTTCCCAACGGTGGGTGAACCGGTGGAGTTGTTCGAGGTGTTCGACGCGGCTGTTGGCGCACAGCTCGGCGAACAGGCCGCCGCGGCCGACAGCTTGCAGCTGGGCATGGTCGCCGACGAGCACGAGCCGCCACCGCTGCTGCTCGGCGAGCGAGACGAGGTGGTCGAGGTCCGGTGTGGAGATCATCCCGGCCTCGTCAACGATCAGCGTCGTGCCGGCCGGGAGGCGGTACGGGTGGCGCGGCAGCTCGGGGCGGGTCCACTCGTAGAGCAGCTTGGCCACCGTCGTCGACACGATGGCGGCGTCGCGTTCGAGGACCCGGGTTGCCTTGGCAGTCGGGGCGACGCCGAACCCGGGACGGCGGTGCCGGGCGAGGTCGGCTGCGGCGGCGGCGAGCATGCGGGTCTTGCCGGCGCCAACCGGGCCGACGACCACCGCTAGCCGGTCGCCGCCGGCCACCGAGGCTGCGGCAGCGCCCTGGAGGACGTCGAGGCCGGCGACGTCGATCGTCGTCGACGGCGCTGCCGGGTCGAGTTGGGTGTCCCTCGCCCAGGTGAGGATGTGCTCCTCCTGGGCGAGCACGACGTCGGTCGAGTAGCGGGCGGCGACCGGCGCGATCCACAGCGACCGACCGTCCGATAGTCGCCGTGTCGTCGGGTCGGGTGGGTCGAGGTCGATGCAGCGGTCGAGGACCTTGGAGGCGGCTCGTTCGATGACCTGCGCCCAGCGGTGACCGTCGATCGGGGACACGGGCTGCATCCGTTGACACAGCACCCGGATCACGTCCGGACGGCTCCACGACGACCGCTTCAACGACACCTCCTCGACGATCTGCGCCACCGTCAGGCCGTCGACGATGCGCGGCTCGGCAGCGAAGGCGGCGCCTTCGATCGCGGCGGTCAGCTGGTCGCCGGTCCAGCCCAGCGCAGCGACCTCGCGCTGCCAGCGTGTCGTCAGATCGGCGACACCGTGACCGGACTTGCGGCTCCTCGTCTCCTCCGCCGCCTTGCGAGTCATCAACGACCGCTCATCATCGGACGGGTCCCGGCCATGCCGTTGCCGGAACTCGGCGACTTGGTCGGCGACGACGGCTTCGATCGTGGCGTGACGCTTCGAGAACACGGCGCGCAGCTCCACGGGGACGCCAGCGATGTCGGCCTTGCCGTCAACGACTGGCTCCCAGACGACGCCGAGGCGGTGAGACAGCTCGACGCGCAGCACGGACTGGTAGAGATCGCTGAGCATCCGCTGGTGCCGCAACAGGTAGCGGGCATCCAACGCCAGCCAGCGGCCGTCGGCGGTGCGCACTTTGGACGAGATCACGGCGTGGGTGTGCAGCTGCGGGTCGTCGGCACGCGACGTTGTCTGGCGGAACGCGGCGACGATCAGCCCGCCGGTGTCCGGATGCAGCCGGCCACCGTTGGAGCGGACCCGGGTCGTCGACCCGAACCGCTCCAGATGCTCCAGCGCCGCTGTCACCGCGACGTCGTGCGCTTCGAGCAGGCGACGGTCACCCGTGAGCGCCCACCACGCCGATACCGACTTGGGCGCCGAAAACGTGGCATCGAACCCGGCCACCGACGTCTTCCGGAACTCCAGGCCGAGCCGTGTCCCCGTCAACGGGTCACGTCCCGACAGCAACAGTTCGAGACTGTCGACGTCGACCGGGCCGGACAAGCCGACGTTGACGGCCTCGGCGCCGCACCAGACGCCGGGCTCCTCCCCCGGCGCCGACGCCAGGTAGTCGGCGTAGTAGGCCGCCGACGTCGCCGCTGTCGAGGCGAACACCGTCGTCAGCCGCAGCATTGGAGTCTCCGAGTACTGCCCGGCCCGCCCGCGGGCAGACGTGTGAACTCCTCAGATCGATGCATGCTCAGGATTGGGCGTTGGAGCATGGCGACGGGTCAGTCGTTCGGGAGCAGGCCGAGCTGCTCGGCCGCTCGAGTCCGGATGCGTCGCCTCGGCTTGCTCTGGTCGAGCGGAGTCGTCGAGTCGTGGTCGCCGTTGGCATCGGGAGCGTCCTCGGTCATGAGGTTGACGACGCGACCAGTGGTCATGAGCACGTCGAGCGCCCAGCGCGGGACGCGCAGGCAGCCGCCGATGCGGATGACGGGCAGACCCTCGCGTCCGCCGGAGGCGAGGTAGCGGCGGGCCAGCTCGTAGGCGAGTGTGCGTTTGATGCGCAGCTCGGCCGCCGCCTCGGGAACGGTCAGGACAGCTGACGAGCGGACCGTCCGGTCAGCGCGCGGTCGGATCGGCGTGGGCGCCGGAAAAATGTTCCTCACACCTGACAACTGACCCCCCGCAGCCCCAAGTGGCACCAAAACTCCTCGCGATTCCTTTCGCGAGGCCTTTGTGGCGTTACGGGCGAGGTGTCAGCAGCGACGCGACGGCTTGGGCGAGGTCGCGATCGGTCTCGACGACGCGGCCGCTGTAGTGGCGGGCGGCGACCGATGGGTCGTGTCCGGCGCGCATCGCCACCTGGGCGACGGAGTAGCCCATCTCCTGGCCGTAGGTCTCCATGAACCGGCGCAGGTCGTGGAAGCGGAGGTCCTTCAGCTCGGCCCGATCGCGCAGCCGCCCGAAGTATTTCGAGATGACGTCGGGCCGCCACGGGACGTTGCCCTCGACGTCGTCGGTGAACAAGTAGGCGTCCGGATCGAGCTCGACTCGGCACAGCGCGGCGCGCTCCTCGAGCATGTCGACCTGGGCGCGCAGGATGGACAGCGTGAGGTCGTCGAGGGCGAGGGAGCGAACACGGCGGTTCTTGGTCGGGATCTCGTGCAGCGGCACGTCTTTGATCTCGGCGATCGACGCCGTGACCGTCAGCAGCCCTCGATCCCAGTTGACGTTGCGCTGCCGGCGCAGGGCGCACAGCTCGGCTCTTCGGACGCCGGTCGTGGCGGCGACGAGGATCGCCCAGGCGTACTCCGGTCGTCTCGACTGCTCGGCGGCCTCGATCAGGTGGTGGACCATGTCGGGCGTCGGCACGACCGGTGCGACGTTGGGCAGCGACGGCGGCTCGGCCCACTGCGCCGGTTCGAGTCGCGCCAGCTCCACCGGCACGCCTGGGTGAGCATCGACGAGAGGGCGGCGTGGATCTGGTACACGCTGCGCGCCGACAGGCCGCGAGCCTGATGGGCGCCGTAGAGGTCGGTGAGCATCTTCGTCGTGATCTTGGTGACCGGACGCGTGCCGAGCGTCGGGCGGATGTTGCGCTCGTAGACCTTCTCGTAGCCGTACACGGTGTTCGGCGAGCGGCCCTTGCGGCGCAGCTCGACGATCCATTCGGCGAACAGGTCGTCGAGCGTGGCGTTGGTTCCTGTGTGGCGGCCCTTGCCGACCTCGGTGACCAGCGCCGCCCGCGCCTTCTTGGCCTCTCGCACGCCGCCGCGGAACGTTCGGCTGATCTGGCGCTTCCGTCCCGTGACCGGATCACGGCCGGCTTCGACGATCAGCTCCCACACTCCGGGCGCTCGTTCGCGCATCCCCTGAGCCCCACGCTTCGGCGGCACCCGGCCAACGGTACCAGGAACTTGGATTTCGCTTGGAAAACTTGGATTTCCATTGCGCTCTCAACGGATTCGAACCTGAAAGTCCTGCTAGATCGGTAGGGCGGGTGGGGATCGAACCCACGACCTAGGGATTATGAGTCCCCTGCTCTGACCACTGAGCTACCGCCCTGGGAGGAAGGTTCGACTGGCTCCGGGGGTGGGGCTCGAACCCACGACAATCGGTTTAACAGACCGGCGCTCTACCAACTGAGCTACCCCGGAAGGGCGTGGTCGGACGATATCGCTCGGGCCAGGCCCATGACACGGCGATGAAGGTGGGCATCGCAGTACGTGACGCCTGGGCAGCCGTTGAGGTGTTTGGCATGGCGCCTCGTCGGGTCAGCGGCCGCCCGATACGCACGTCGAAACTGGCTGCGCGGAATCGCGAGCAAGTCGCTCCAGAACTGCTCGGCGGCTTCGAGATGGAGGCCTTCATGCAAGTACACACGAACACGCAGGCGCGCCTCGTCGATGTCGAAGCAACGGCGCAACCACGTGACGAAGAATCGCAGCACGCTCGGATCGGTGTTGGCCATGCCGACCTGTCCGTCGCGCTTGAAGCCCTCTCCGACGTACAGAGCAACACCCACGAGCAAGAACTCGCGCTCTGTGAGCGGTGCGACCCGCTCGATGCCCTCTTGGTTGCACTTCTCGATCTCGGCCAGCTTGCGCAGATGAAGCGTGTTGGTGTGGCCGGTTCGCGTCGAGCGGCGTCTCGGGTTCGGGACGAACTCGACGTCCCTCACCCACAGGCTGACCGTCGACCGGCTGACGCCCAGCTCGGCGGCGATGTCTGGCATCGTCCACGACTGCGCCCGCAGCTCCCTCGCTCGTTCTCGTTCCTGCCACTTGCCCCCGTCGCCCATGGCTCGATCATGAGCGGGGGGTGTCACGGCGGTACGTTCGGCGGGCCGCGAAGGGAGTTGCCCGATGGATCGATCACTCGTCGAGACGGCCGCCACTCGCGCTTCGGGCGATGGCGAGTTCCGGCTCAACGCCGGGCGCTGGACGGGCTCGCTCGTCCTCGACGAGGGCGGATCGTGCTGGGTCGTGCCGATCGAGCACGGCGCCACCGGCGAGCCACGAGTCGACCCGCCGGATGAGGCGGCCGACACGGTCGTCCTGCGCGGCGCGCCGGAAGCCTGGGCGGCGCTACTGAGGTCGCCGCCGCCGCCCGGGTACACCGACCCGTTCGCCGCCGCCGGCATCGGCGCGATGTCTGTCGAGCCGCCATCCACCGACGCCGGCCGGCACCTCGCCGTCCGCCGGTTCGTCGAGCTCCTCCGCCACGCCGCCAACGGCACCGACCCCGCACCCGTACCGGCGCCGCACGAGGCCGCTCACGGCCAGCACGACGCCGCCGTCGGGCGTTACGTCCACCTCGACCTCGATGGGCTGGACCATCGCATCTACTACGAGACGGCCGGGCGGGGCATCGGGCTGCTCTGCCAGCACACGGCCGGAGCCGACGGTCGCCAGTGGCGCCAGCTGCTGGAGGACGAGCGCGTGACCGACCGCTTCCAGGTCATCGTCTACGACCTGCCGTACCACGGCAAGTCGCTACCACCGGCGGGTCGGGCGTGGTGGGCCGAGCCGTATGTCCTCACCCAGCGCCTCGCTATGGCGCTGCCGACGACACTTTCCTGCGTGCTCGGTCTCGACCGCCCCGTGTTCATCGGCTCGTCCGTCGGCGGCATGCTTGCGCTCGACCTGGCCCGCTATCACCCCGACGAGTATCGGGCCGTCATCGCCCTTGAGGGCGGGCTGCACGCCGACATCCCGGTCGACCTCAGCGACGTCGAGGCTGCTTCCTTCACCGACGCCGACCCGGCCAGCCATGCGGCCACGATGATGATGATCATGTCGCCCACCGCGCCCGAGGCGAATCGCCAGGAGACGCGGCTGCACTATGCCCAGGGCGCGCCCGGCATCTTCGGCGGGGACATCCGCTACTACGCCGTCGAGCACGACCTGCGCGGCGAAGCCGACCGGATCGACACCTCCCGCTGCGCCGTCCACCTGCTCACCGGCGAGTACGACTTCCCGACCGTCCCGTGGACCGAGGAGGCAGCGAAGCGGATCGCCGGATCGACGTTCGCCCTGATGGACGGCCTCGGGCACTTTCCGATGTCCGAAGACCACAACGGTCTGATGCGCCACGTCGTGCCGATCCTCGACGGTATCGCCGCCTCGTCCAGCTGACCGGGACGCCACCCGCCGCCGTCCTGGTCAGGAAAATGGCTGGACGGTCAGCCAGTAACCTGACCATGGAGGCGGAGCCGGTTACTCGGCCTCGAGGAACTCCCGGAGGCGCTGGCTGCGCTGGGGGTGGCGCAGCTTGGCCAGCGTCTTGGCC
>JBPCJL010000022.1:0-6316 GCA_051005355.1 Ilumatobacteraceae bacterium | reverse complement strand
GTACTGCACCGCCTGCCAGGCCGTCGGCAGCACGTCGGAGAGATAGACGAAGCGATCGTCGGGCGGTCCGTGGGGGACCTTGATCGGGCCGTACTGAGCCTGGGGGACGCGCAGCAGCTCCGCCTGTCCACCCGGGACCTGCCCGTAGAGCTTGGTGTAGCCGAACAGCGCGGCACCCTTGTCGTATTCGCGCACCTGGGTGGTCTCGCACTGCGACTGCAGCCCGGTCTCGCACATCGTGCAGTGGCCGCACGAGATGTTGAACGGAATGACGACCCGGTCACCCGGGCCGATGTTGGTCACCTCGGAGCCCACCTCCTCCACGATGCCCATCGGCTCGTGGCCGAGGATGTCTCCCTCCGTCATGAACGGGCCCAGAACCTCGTAGAGGTGGAGGTCCGATCCGCACAGCCCGGTCGACGTGATGCGCACAATCGCGTCCGTCGGCTGCTCGATCTTCGGGTCGGGCACCGTGTCCACCCGGACGTCCCGTTTGCCGTGCCACACCACTGCCTTCATGGCGCCTCCTTCCAGTGACCGTCAGCCCAGCTCGCGCACCCCCGCTACCCGCTGACGCAGGCACCGACCTGACCTCCGGATCAGGTGGGCGTGGACGCCGAGATGTCGCTCCGGGCGGAGTCGACCGCCTCGCGCGACGCATCCTTCGTCGTCTGGGCGGCGTCTTTGGCGGTGTCAGCGACCTGTTGACCGCCTTCGGCGGCGGTGTCCTTGACGGCCGTGGCCGCCTCTGCCGCCGCTTCCTTCAGGTTTCCGACGACCTCTTGCCCGGCTTCGGTGAGCTGCTGCTTGAGCGGCTCGGCCTTGTCGAGGACTTTCCCGGCCGCTTCCTGCTCGGTCTGCGACGGCGGCAGGGCGGCGGCGATGGCGAACCCGGCGCCGAAGGCGATCGCCCCGGCCAGTAGCGGATTGCCCTGGGCTTGCGTGCGAGCGGCGTCGGGAGCCGAGCGAACGGAGTCGACCGCCGATCCTGCCGATCCGGAGACGGCGTTGCCGGCATCTGATGCCGTGCCGAAGATGGCGTCCTTCGCCGAACGCAACCCGTTGAACATCCGGTTCTTGCGGCGCTCGATGACGCGACCAGGACTGACCCGATCTCCGATGGCGTCCAACGTGCTGCCCAGGTCGGCGCGCGTCTCGGCGATGTCTTGTCTCAACTCTTCTGCGCTTTGGCCCACTGGACGTCCTCCTTGATGCTGCGGGTGGTTTCGGGAAGGGTGCTGACCTTGCTCAGACGCTGGCGTCCGACGGTCACGGCGATGGCCGCGGCGACCGCCCACAGCGCACCGACGATGGCGAAGGCGAGGGCGGAGCCCATCACGTTGTCCAACAGCCACGCCAGCCCGGCGGAGAGGAACGCCAGGGCCAGCACGGCGGCCACGGCGCCGACGACGAGGAACGCCAAAGCCTTGCCGGCCTTGCCCGCCTCCTCCCTGGTCTCGGTCTTGGCCAGTTCGATCTCTTGGCGGAACAGCGTCGACAACTCGTTCGTCATCTGGGAGAAGAGCTCCCCGAGCGACGCCTCCGGGCGTTTCGGCTGCGTCGACAGGTCGACCCCGTCGGCGTCGATTCCGCTGCTCACGGGACCACGACAGCCGTCGTCGACGGCGCGCCAGACGCGAGCGAGTCGGTGGTCGTCGGGGGAGCGGCGATGAGCGGATCTGCCGGCGCCAGCTCGCCGATCGGCTGATCGGCGCTCGGCCCGTCGCCACTTGCGGCTCGAGCGCCCGAGCGCACGAGCCGGCCGACGACGAAGCCCGTCCCGGCCGCAGCGAGGAGGAACAGACCGGGGCGGCGGCGGGCGAAGTCGGTGACGTCGCTCATGACGCCCCCGATCCCGTCGCTCTCCAACCGGGAGGCGACACCGGACACCTGGCCGCGTGCTTCGTCGAGGTAGCCGGCCAGCGGTCCAGCTTCGCCGGGGCGACCGTCGGACAGCGCCTGCAACTGCTCCGACAACGTGTGCAGCGCCCCCGCAGCGTTGGCCGAACGGGCGTCGGCTTGGGCTCGCAGCTCGTCACGCGTCTGGTCGAGCAGCCCTGTGGCCTGCCCCTTGACCTCGTCGACGACGGAGCGCGCCTGAGCCTTCGCCTCGGCCGTCACACGCTTGGCTTCGTCGCCCGCAGTCGACGCTGCGTCGCCGGCCGCCGAGGTGGCGGCGTCCGTCACTTGGCTGGCCCGGCTGGCGCTGTCGCCACCGCCAGACGGCGTCGACGCCTCCGGCGGGGCGGCACCGAGCGCGCTGAGATCAGGCTCGGTCAGCGGGTCGACCAGCGGCTCGCCTGGGATGACGGTCGGATCGGTGGTCAGGTCGAGGTCGTTCGCTACGTCTCGTCGTTGGTCCACGGTGAGGTCTCCTGGTGAGGCGGACGCCGGCCTGTACCCCAGACCCCCCATCTCCGACACGCATCGAAAAGAATCCCCCGGCCGGGTGACGTCACGGCTGAGCGCAGCGAAGACGTCCTCGACGTCATTCGCCCCCGGAAGCGGTCGCGAGACGGATCGCACCGGGATGCGGCCCGTGACGCACTCGGAAGGCTTCGACTCCTCCCTCGCGATGGAGGCGGTCGGCCTCCGACCGAGCGAATCGGCCCAGCGCCTCCACGCACCGCGCGGGTCCGCCGAACTGGAACTCGAGCTGGCTCCCGTAGGCGACGGCGGCGTGACCCTTGCCCTCGACATGGGCGGTGACGTCGACCGCCACCTCGGGAAGGTCGGCGATCGCCGGCTGGAGACAGGAAGTGTGCGGGAACCTGATGGCGTACGGCACGTCCCGGTACCACCACACCGGAAGCGACGGCGGCACGACGGCCAGCACGGCGTCGACGACACGAAGATGATCGACGTGGGCGCCCAGCGCCTGCGGGGCCAGCACCAGATCGGGCGACTCGGCGTCCAGGCACCGGGCCAGTCGCTGATCCAGCACAATGGCCACGTCGTCCGTGGCGGAGAGGTCGCCGAACAGCGCATCGGCCGAGCCGTACCCGCGGTGCGGCGCCTCGGGCAGGTCGAGCCAGTGGAGCTGGTCAACCGCGGCCCGACGGGCGAACTCTTCGTCCTCGGCCCGGCGTACGGCGAGGTAGTCGACGTCGGGCGGCAGCCCCTTGTCGAGCTGGCAAGCCAGCGCGAATCCCGTCGGGTTCGCCGCCGACGCCGTGAAGGCCGTGACCACGACGGTCCTCCAGCCGGCCTCGCCCAGGGCGCTGACCGTGCCGCCGCACGAGAAGGCGACGTCGTCGAGGTGGGGCGAAACGAAGACCGCCGTCGGCATCAGAGCAGGTGCGGCGCAGCCCGGAACCGGCACCGCTGATCGATCGGGGCGCCCAGCGCTTCCAGCTCGGGCCAGTCGTCGTCGGGTGGCGTGCCGAGCAACGATCGGTACACGTCGACAATCTGCGCCGACACCGCCTCCCACGAGTACGTGGTCCGGACCTCGGCCAGCGCCCGCTCGGCCAGCCTCGAGCGCAGCGACGCGTCGTCCAACAGCCGGCCGATCGCCGCCGCCAACTGCTCGACGTCGTGCGGTTCGACGAGCAACGCGTTGTCCTCGTGGCGCAGGCAGTCGATGACTCCGACAGCCCGAGTCGACACGATCGGCAGCCCCGCAGCCATCGCTTCCAGGATGGTGTTGGAGAACCCCTCGGACCACGTGGGCGACACGAACACGTCGCCCGTGCGGTAGACAGCCGGCGCCTCGTCGTACCCGGCGACGCCGGTCAGCTCGACGACGGCGCCGAGTCCGAGCTGAGCCACGCAGTCCCGGACGGCCTCGACGTCGGGACCGATCCCCGAGATCACGACCCGCAATGGGCGGCCGGACCGCGTCAGCCGATCGACGGCCTCCAGCAGCTCGAGCACTCCCTTGCGCCGGTCCACGCGGCCGTGGAACCGGGTGGCGGATCCACCCCGACCACCGGTGGCGGCACGCCGGACACCACACTGGTGAACACGGGTGCTGAGAACGCCAGCGTCATCGGTGCGGCGTTGCTTCTCGTGCTTGGCGGCGCCATCGCCATGGCTATCGACCGGCGACGTACAGCCTGACCCGGCGGCGGCGCAGCGCTATCGCCGTCGTCTACGTCAGGGCCTGACAGACGTGGGCCAGCCTCACTGCCGAGCCAGGTCAACGCGACCTGCTCGAGGGTGAAGGTGCCGGGACCTCGCGTGTCGTGGAACGATCGTCGAGGCTTCGCCGTTTAGGCCCAACGATGAACGTGGCTCCCGGCTGGCCGTTGGCGTTTCGCCAACCTTGTCGAGGGACTCGACGGTGGTCACAGCTCGCCTTCAGTCCACGACGCCCAATCAGACGGATGCGGCGGCGACGGAACCAAACCCCACGGCGCATCTGGGACGATGCCGACGCCGCCCGGGACATCACCGGCGTCGCAGTGGGGTTGGGTACCGAACGCGCGCCCGATAATTCCAAGCGCCGAGCGACGACGGGACCATCCGGTACCGCCGGTTGGCGGGCACGCCCCTCGAGCTCAGGTCTGCAGCGGTGCATCGGGTACACCGGCCGGTGCTGTATCGGCCGGGTGGTGTCTCCGTGAAGGCGTACCCGGAGGGTTATGTACCCCCGGATGTGCGTCGGGGTTCTGCACGCACACCTCTGCCTCCAGCCCATCTGGGTCGCGAAAGAACAGGCTGAGGATGTGGCCGAAGTCCGTGACGAACCCGTCCGTTGCATCACGAGCGAGCAGCCGTTCCCGGATCGTGTCGAAGGCGTCGAGTGACGCCGCTTCGAACGCGAGGTGGTCAAGCCGACCTCGACCGAACATCGGCACCTGGCGCTCGTGTTCCGAGCTGCCATGCAGCTCGAACACGTTCAACTCGCTCGTCGGTCCGATCCAGACGAGCGTCAGCTTGAAGCCGTCATGCTCTTGCAAGACTTCGTGCGTTGTGCCGAAGACGTCGCCGTAGAACTCGAGGAACTGCTTAGTGTCACCGGTAAGGACGGCGACGTGATTGATGCCCGCCAGCAACACGCTCGAAGTGTCGCACGGTTGTCCCGATGACCGCACACGACATCTGCCCCTGATGGCGTGGTGTCCGACGGACGACCGAACCGACGCATCGGCACCGCCGCCGCCGCGATGTCAACGTCGGCCGCGCCCGGTGTCCTGGAAGAGCGGAGCCGATCGCAGGTGACCGTGTCCTAGTGGTCCGTCGCTGAAATAGCGTGGTGGGCTAGGGTGGCAGCATGCCGACGATGGTTGCTGCTGCGTTGAAGGTGTCTTGCAGTGAGCGAGTCGAGTTGGAGCGGATGGCTCGTTCGTCGTCGTTGCCGTATCGGATGGTGGTGCAAGCCTCGGCGCTGCTGCTGGCGGCCGACGGGACGGCCAACGAAGCGATCGCCCGAGAGTGCTCGACAACGCCGGACACGGTGCGCCGCTGGCGAGCCAAGTTCGAAGCCGGCAGGGTCGGCGCGGTCGGGTCGATCGCGCCGGGTCGTGGCCGTAAGCCGGAGATCGCCCAGGAGGTGATCGACGGCATCGTCGATGACACGTTGCACGCCGTTCCCGACGACGAGTCGACGTCGTGGTCGACGCGCACGATGGGTGAGCGTCACGGTGTCGGCAAGGACACCGTGGCACGGATCTGGCGGGCTCGGAACCTGCGTCCGTGGCGGGTCGACACGTTCAAGCTGTCCACCGACCCGGCCTTCGAGGCCAAGCTCGTCGATGTCGTCGGGCTCTACCTGAACCCGCCGGAGCGGGCCGTGGTGTTCAGCTTCGATGAGAAGACGCAGTGCCAGGCGTTGGACCGAACCCAGCCGTCGCTGCCGCTGAAGCCGGGCCGGGCACGCACGATGACCCACGACTACAAGCGCAACGGCACCACCGATCTGTTCGCCGCGTTGAACGTGGCCACCGGCGAGGTGCTCCACCAGACCCGCTGCCGACATACCGCCACCGACGTGTTGGCGTTCTTCCGGTGGATCGACTTGCACGTGCCCCGCCACCTCGACATCCACGTCGTTTGGACAACCTGTCGGCGCATTCGGCGCCGCCGGTCACCGAGTGGCTCGCCCACCCGAAGCGGCAGCGCTGGCATCTGCACTTCACGCCGACCAGCGCGTCGTGGCTGAACCTCGTTGAGGGTTGGTTCGCGCAGCTCACCAACCGCCGACTCAAGAGCGGCTCGTTCAGTTCTGTCGCTGCGCTCACCGAGGCGATCGAGCTGTGGGCGTCGCACTGGAACGACGACCCCAAACCGTTCGTCTGGCACACCCCAGCGAACAAGATCATCGCCAAAGTCAGACGAGGACGAGCCGCCCTGACCCACCAGATCAAATCCG
>JBPCJL010000021.1:0-4968 GCA_051005355.1 Ilumatobacteraceae bacterium | reverse complement strand
CGGGCGACCGTCGCCTCCATGTCCGCCGCTTCGAGACGACCCTTGTCGACCTGGCGCTGCAGGTTAGAGGTGACGCCGGCGACCACGTCGTCAGCACCGGCGCGCCGGCGCGAGCGCACCACGACGTCGAACCCCGCCTTGGCCGCCACCTCGGCCAGGCCGGCTCCCATGATCCCCGAGCCGACGATGCCCACACGCTGGATCTCGCCCATCCCGCCACTCTAGTTACCGACCGGTAACCCGCACCAGCGCGCTGAGTACCATCCTGACGATGTCGGGCACGATCGCGCTGCAGGGCGGTGGTCCGTTCACCGCCAACGACGACCTCGACCGCCGGCTGCTGGCCGACGTCGGTGCCGATCGGGTCGTTTTGCTGCCGACCGCCGACGCCTTCGAGGAGCCGGCCGAGCTCGTGGCCACCGCCATGTCGTGGGGCGAGCGACTCGGGGTGGCGGTCGAGGCGCTGATGGTGCTGCAGCGCCACGACGCCGAGGACCCGGCCGCCGCCGAGGCGGTGGCCGCGGCCAGGGCCGTCTACCTGGTGGGCGACTCGGCGATGCACCTGCGCAGCGTCATGCGCGACACGGCGGTGTTCGCGGGCATCCGCTCGGTCGTGACCGGCGGCGGCCTCGTCGTCGGCGTCGGGGCCAGCGCGACGGCGCTCGGTGACCCGATGCTCGACCAACGCGGCGCCGCCCTGACGCTAGGGCTCGGCCTGCTGTCGGGGGTCACCGTCGTGCCCGGCGCCGAGATGCGCAGCCACGACCGCCAGGTGCGGACTCGCCAGCTGGCCGACGTCCCGCTGGTCGAGCTGCCGACCGGTTCGGCCCTCGTCTGCCGGGACGGCGTGTTCGAGCTGGTCGGCGAGGCCAGCGTCACCCACGGCGAGCTGCCGGCGTAAGCCTGCTCTGCGTCCGCGAATTGGTTGCTGGGCAACCAATTCGCTGATCTTGAGGCGTGCTCAGCTCTCGCTGATCTCGACGGTCTCGAGCACGACCTCCTCGGTCGGTGTCTGACCGTCCGCGCCGCCGGCCAGCGCCAGGATCTCCTCCAGGATGGCAAGGCCCTCCGTCACCTGCCCGAACACGACGTAGGTGCCTTGGGCGTCGAGTGCCGACGCAGCGTCCGTCACGTTGAAGAACCATTGCCCGCCGGCCGAGTTCGGCGCCGCCGTTCGCGCCATCGCCAGCTGACCGACCTCGTACGTGAAGCCGTCGGCCTCGTCGGGGATCTCGTAACCCGGCGAGTCGGTGTTGCTACGGCCGCCGCCCTGGATGATGCCGATGCTCGTGTCGGTACGGAACAACAGCGTGTCGTCGTAGTAGCCGTAGCGGGCGAGCGTCACGAAGTTGTTGACGGTCCCGGGCACGGTCGCCGTGTCGAGCTCGACGACGATCGATCCGCGATCGGTCACGAACTCGGCTGAATAGGTGGCGGCGGGGTCGATGCACAGCTGCGGCGCATCGGTGAACTCGCGCGTCGGCTCGGTCACCTCGGCCGGCGGGCAGGCGCCGGTGCCGTAGGCGAAACCAGCCGCCGCCGTCCCGGTCGACGCGCTCGCCGCCGTGGAGTCCGTCGCCGTCGTCGAGTCGGGCGTGCTGCCCGGCGCCACGGTCGGTGGCGTGGTCACGGGCGACGGCGTGTCGTCGTCGCCGCCCCGGCCGACCGCCCACGCCAGCAGCAGCACGAGGGCGACGCCACCGACCACGGCGATGACGCCGATGACGGCCCGCCGCGTGCGCGAACGGCGCTTGTCATCGCGCACCTCCATCTCATAGCGCAGCTGTCGGTTGGCGCGCTGTCGTTCCCGCTTCTCGGTGGCCACGAGCGGCGAAGGTTACCGGTGGCCGTCGCCCGGATTTGGGCGGGTCCGGCGCGTCCGTTGGACCAGCGACCTCGGGCCGTACCATCGTCGGCAGTGGCGATCGTGCGCATGTTCGCGTCGGCCCGGGAAGCCGCAGGCACGGGTCGCGACGACCTCCCCGGCTCGACGGTGGCGGAGGTGCTCGGCGCGGCGCGTCAGCGCTACGGGCCGCAGTTCGTCGAGGTGTTGGACACGTGCCGCATCTGGGTCAACGGCGACGCGGCGGATGGCGCCACGTTGGTCGGTCCGGCCGACGAGGTGGCCGTGCTCCCCCCGGTTTCTGGGGGAAGTACATGACGGACGATCTCGACGCGCTGCGGCGGCGTCGCCAGGAGTTGCAGGACCGCGACGACGCCGTGTCGTACGTGCGCCGTGTCGCCCAGGGCCGGGCCGACGTCGCCCGGGCCGAGCTGGCCCGCCGCCGCGGTGAGACCGCGGAGGGCGATCGACACGACGAGCTGCGCGACGTCCTGTCCGACCGGCTGCTGGGCGGACCGTCGCGGCCACCTCGACCGATCGAGGACCACAGCGACCACCCGCGCGCCGTCGAGCTGGACGAGCTCTGCGCACGACATGGTTTCGGTCGGCTGCCCGAACTCGACATCGACGAGCTGGCGCAGCTGGTCGCCGCGCTCGACGACTTCGAGCACGCCGTCTCGGCCGAACGCCAGGAGGTCTTCCGCGAGCTCGACACGGTGACCGACCAGTTCGTCGCCGCGTACCGGATCGACGTCAGCGAGGGATGACGATGCCGTCGTCGAACGAGCTGCGCCAGGAGCTCGAGCAACGGCTCGCCGAGTTGGGTGAGTTCATCAAGTCGCAGCGCGAGACGGCCAGCATGTCCGTGCGCCGGCTAGCCGAGCTGGCCGGCGTCTCCAACCCGTACCTGTCGCAGATCGAGCGGGGCCTGCGCCGCCCGTCGGCGGAGATCCTCCAGCAACTGGCCAAGGCGCTGAAGATCAGCGCCGAGACGCTCTACGTGCGGGCCGGTCTGCTTTCGGACGACGATTCGGCGGCGCCGAGCGTGCGCGAAGCGATATCTCGCGACCCGGCGCTCAAACCCGAGCAGAAGCAGGCGTTGCTCAACGTGTACGACAGCTACGTGAGCAGCTGACCGAGGTCCGTCCATGCCACACGTGGCGATGATCTCGGTGCACACGTCGCCGCTCCTGCAGCCCGGAGCCGGCGACAGCGGAGGGATGAACGTCTACGTGCGCGAGGTCGGCTCGGCGCTCGCCCAGGCCGGTGTGGAGTGCACGACGTACACACGCGCCGACCGGCCCGGCCTACCGGCCGAGGTGCAGATCGAGCCCGGCCATCGCGTCGTTCACGTGCCGGCGGGCCCGTTCGAGCTGCCGAAGGAGGCCTTGGCGGACGAGCTGGAAGTGTTCACCGCCCGCGTCGGCGAGCACCTGACCGCCGGGCCGGATGGCGGCGCCGACGTGATCCACGGCAACTACTGGTTGAGCGGCATGGTGGGGCACCGACTCAAGCACGCGCTCGACGTGCCGCTGGTCTCGACGTTCCACACCTTGGCCCGGGTCAAGGCGGAGGGCGGCGACCTCGAGCCCAGCTGGCGGGATCAGGCCGAGGCGGAGATCATCGGCTGCAGCGACGTGATCTGCGTGAGCTGTCCGGAGGAGGAGCGCCAGTTCCGCCGCCTGTACGGCGATCCGGCCGGGCGCATCGAAGTGGTGCCCCCGGCCGTCGAGCACGCCTTCTTCGCGCCCGGTGATCGCACCGGCGCGCGGCGCGCCGTGGGGCTGCCGGCCGATCGGCCGATCGTGCTGTTCGTCGGGCGGATCCAGCCGCTCAAGGCGCCCGACGTCGCCGTGGCGGCCATGGCCCACGTGCCGGACGCGCTGCTCGTGGTGATCGGCGGGGCCAGCGGTCCGGACGGCGAGGACGAGGTGACCCGGGTTCGTCAACTGGTCGCCGAGCTCGACCTCACCGATCGGGTGCAGTTCGTCCCGCCGCGACCCCACCACATCCTGTCCAGCTACTACCGCGCCGCCGATGTGGTGATCGTGCCGAGCCGCAGCGAGAGCTTCGGTTTGGTCGCCCTGGAAGCGGCGGCGTGCGGCATCCCGGTCGTGGCCAGCGCGGTCGGGGGGTTGTTGAACATCGTCCACGACGGCGTCACCGGGCTGCTGGTCGAGGGTCGCGACCCGGCCCGTTTCGGGCGAGCGATCCGCGAGGTGTTGAACGACCCGGTCGGGGCGGCCGGGATGGGGGCGGCCGCCGCCGTCCGCGCTCGGCGCTTCACGTGGGGGTTCACAGCGGCGCGGCTGCGGCGCATCTACGCCGATCTGGCGTCGCGACCGGCCCGTGAGCTGGTGGCCTGTACATGAGTGACGTGTACGACGATGCTCAGCTGGCGGTGCTGGAGCGACGCATCGACGAGTGGTTGGCCTCGATCGCCGCGAGTGCGAGCGTGCCGATCGAATCGATCGAGCGGGCCGAGGGCGACGTCCGGCGGTGGTACGTGCGACTGCGTGGGGACGACAAGGAGTTCACCACTGTGTGGCTCACGCTCGGCCAGCGCACGTTGCGCTACGAGACGTACGTGATGCCGGCGCCGGAGGAGAACGACGCCGCGCTGTACGAGCACCTGTTGCGCCGCAACGAGCGGTTGGTCGGGGCCCACTTCTCGATCGGCATCGAGGACGCCGTGTTCCTGCGCGGCGAGCTGCCGGTCGGCGCGCTGACCGAACCCGAGCTCGACCGGGCGATCGGCACCCTGTACGCCACGGTCGAGCAGTGCTTCCAGTCGCTGCTGCGCATCGGCTTCGCCTCGCGCTTCTGACCTCCCCATGGCAGCCACTCACGAGCGCCGGTCGAGCGATCGCGTGTGAATTACGACACTGTTTTTCGGGCGTGACCCTTTTCTCACGGGACTGCACGTCCTAGGGTGACGGCGTTGAGACGCGCCGGGTTGACGCCCGGCGGCGCCGACGGGGCTGGTGCCATCGGGGGGTTGGCACCGGCCCTCGTCGCGTCTGGACGCTCGCTCATTGGTGCACCATCGACGTGGGCGACGGGTTCGAGGCTTGCCCACCAGCCGGGCACCAATGAGCGTGTCGCCGCAAAGCCGGCGACGAAGA
>JBPCJL010000020.1:0-6291 GCA_051005355.1 Ilumatobacteraceae bacterium | reverse complement strand
CACCTGCAGCTGCAAGGAGGGGAGCTCATCAGCGGCCAGCCCTTGCAGGAACGCCATGGCGGTGAGCAGGTTCCCATAGCTCTCGACGCGCACCTGCTCCGGACCGAAGACATCACCGAGCAGGCGTCCGGCGGCCAGGCTCGTCAGGCGCCAGTAGTCGCCCCAGAGGTCCCGATCCGGCGTGCACGCTCGGGTGATGCCGGGGACGGTCACCAGCGCCACACCGCCCGGGCGCAGCGCTCGGTGCAACGTGCGCACCGCGCTCGGCAGGTCGTACAGCACGTGCAGGGTCTGCGTGCAGATGACGCAGTCGAAGGCTTCGGAGGGGATGCCTTCACCGGTCACGAGGTCGCCGACGATGGTGGCCTTCGGGTTGGCGCTCGTGACGTGCAAGATGTCGATCGAGGTGGTCGCTCCGGGACCCTCGGACGTGGCCAGCGAGGTGGCGTACTGGTCACCCCCGACCTCGAGCACTCGGCCGTGGATGTCCCCGGTGGCGTAACCGGGGGCCTGTCCGAACCGGCGGAGGAAGTCCTGGATGTACCAGCGGTCGACCGGCGTGCCCCGGTCGTAGCCCCACACCTCGCTGACCGGACGCAGGCGGCGCATGGCACCGACGCGGCCAAAGCCCTTCGGCGGGCTCGACATGAAGTGACCGCGCCGGATCCGTCGCGCGATGCGGCCGGGCAACCCAGCGGCAGCCTGGGCGCGAGAACTCATCGGGGACCGTCCACCACCGCGAATCCTGCCAGCTGCCCGTCGTCTGCGCGAGCGAACAGCCCGGATCTGACGTTTTCGCTCCCGCACAAGCAGGATGACGAGATGGCTGAACGTCCGTCGTACCCGTTCACCTCGGCGCTCGTGACGGGCGCGTCCAGCGGGATCGGCGAAGAGCTGACCCGGCAGCTCACGGCGGCCGGCGTCTCCGTCGTCGTGGTGGCGCGCCGCGGCGATCGGCTGCAGGCGCTGGCCGACGAGCTGCCTGGCGTCGAGGTGCTCGCCGCTGACCTGCTCACGGCGGCCGGTCAGGACGTCGTGGCCGACCGCATCGCCGACCCGGACCGGCCGATCGACCTCTTGGTGAACAACGCCGGGTTCGGCACGAGCGGGTCGTTCCACCGGGCCGATCCCGACCGGCTGGACGACGAGATCCGTCTCAACGTTGGCGCGCTGACCCGCCTGTCGCACGTCGCGCTCGCCACGATGGTGCCACGCCGGCGCGGCTGGCTGCTCAACGTGGCCAGCGTGGCGGGGTTCCAACCCGGTCCGCACCTCGCCGTCTACGCCGCCACCAAGGCCTTTGTGATCAGCCTCAGCGAGAGTCTGCACGAGGAGGTCAAGCGCGACGGCGTGACGGTGACCGCGCTGTGTCCGGGCCTCATCCGCACCGAGTTCCAGGAGATCAGCAACACCGAGAACTACCAGACGGAGTTCCCCGGATTCGTGTGGTGCGAGGTCGACGACGTCGTGCGCGACGGCCTCGCCGCAACAGCCAAGGGCCGCGCCGTCGTCGTGCCCGGTGCCCTCTACAAGGCGACGACGTGGGTGGGTGGAGTCACCCCACGCTGGGCCAAGCGCCTCGCCAGCGGCATCATCCCCCGCAACTGACCGAACTGGGCGCGATTCGTGTCATTCGGCAAACTGGGGGCGATCTGTCGCAGATCTGCGACGGATCGCGCCCAGATCGCCGAAAAGCATCAGGAGTAGTCGATGTCGCTGTACTCCTGCAGCTTGGCGATCTGGTGGTGGGCGTCGATCTGGCGCACGGTGCCGCTGCGCGATCGCATCACCAGGCTCTGCGTCGTGACGCCGCGGGCGTCGAAGCGGACGCCGTCGAGCAGCGGGCCGTCGGTGATGCCGGTGGCGGCGAAGAAGCAGTTGTCCCCGCGCACCAGGTCGTCGGTGGTCAGCACCGCTGACGGGTCGAGGCCGGCGGCGGCGATGGCCGCCCGCTCCTCGTCGTCACGTGGCCACAGCCGGCCCTGGATCTCGCCGCCCATGCACTTCAGCGCCGCCGCCGAGATCACGCCCTCCGGCGTGCCGCCCACCCCCATCAGCACGTCGACGCCGCTGCTCTCCGACCCGGCGGCGACCGACCCGTACACATCGCCGTCGGTGATCAGCCTGATACGCGCCCCGCTGGCGCGCACCTCGTCGATCAACTCCTTGTGCCGGGGCCGGTCGAGGATGACGACGGTGAGGTCGCGCACCGATTCCCGCTTGGCCTTGGCGATCCACCGCAGGTTCTGCGTCGGGCTGGCCGTGATGTCGATCGAGCCAACGCACTCGGGACCGACGGCGATCTTCTCCATGTAGTACGACGGGCCCGGGTCGAACATCGACTCCCGATCGCTGACGGCGATGACCGACAGCGCGTTGGTGCGGCCCTGCGCCGTCAGCGTGGTGCCGTCGATCGGGTCAACGGCCACGTCCACGAGGGGCGGGCTGCCGTCGCCGACCTGCTCACCGTTGAACAGCATCGGGGCGTCGTCCTTCTCGCCCTCGCCGATGACGACGACGCCGTCCATGGTGACGGTCGACAGCACGGTCCGCATGGCGGCTACGGCGGCCCCGTCGGCGCCGTTCTTGTCGCCTCGCCCGACCCAGCGCGACGCCGCCAGCGCCGCCGACTCGGTGACCCGCACCAGCTCCATGGCCAGGTTGCGGTCGGGTCGGCGCGACGTCGGCATCGCCTCAAGGTAGCGGCGGGGTCGCCGAGCCGAGATCTCCACGTCTTCATCCGGTCCTCTCCATGAGTCGCGCCGTACTGATCCCGCACAGTGGTCGGCGCCCCGAGCTGACCCCCACAGCACGGAGGACGCTTCCATGACCACATCGCTCCGCCGGCTCGCGGCCGGACTCTTGCTCGCCGTGCCGGCGCTCGCCCTGATCGCCGTCGGCGACGTCTCGTCCGAGGCGACGCCGCCGAACGGTGTCGAGGCCGAGCTGCCGTGGCCGGATCGGCGCTTCGCGCCGTGCGGCGCCCTCGACGAGCAGGCCGGCGTCGTCCACGTCTTCGGCGGCCGCGCCGACGACGGCTCGACGCACCTCGCCGACGCCTGGTCGCTCGACCTCGGTCATCGCCGGGGTGCCCGACCCGCTTGGACCCCGGCCGCCCCCGCCGGCGCCACCTCCGCACCGCCAGCCGTGCGCAGCTGCGCAGCGGCGTGGGACCCGACCGGCGATCGTCTCCTCGTCTTCGGAGGCTGGGACGGCGGGACCCACGACGGCGGGCTGCGCGCCTTCGACCCGGCGTCCGGCACCTGGGAGCAGCTCTGCGACGTCACCGCGTGCGGTCCCGGTCCGGCCCCGCGCCGGGCGGCCCAGCTCGTGGTCGACGACGCCCGGCGACGGGTCCTCGTGTTTGGCGGGACCAACGGTTCCTACTTCGACGACGTCTGGTCGCTGTCGCTCGAGGATCCGGTGTGGACGCGCCTCGACGCCGCCGGCCCGCGACCGATCTCTCGCGCCGGCCATTCAACGGTCGTCGACGCCGAGCGGGACGCCGTGTTCCTCTTCGGCGGCACCCGTCCCGGGTCCGATCTGGCCGACCTGTGGCGCTTCGATCTGGCCACCGACACGTGGACACCGCTCGACGCCTCGTGCCCAGCCGGGTGTCCGGCAGCACGGTCCGGCGCGACGCTCAGCTCCGATCTCGCCGGGGATCGACTCGCGCTCTACGGCGGCTGGGAGTCGGCGACCAACACGTACCACCGCGAGGCGTGGACGCTGGAGGCGCTGGACTCGGCGCCGGTGTGGCGTCGCAGCGTCGTCGATGGCGAGGCGCCGCAAGCCCGTTACTTCCACGTCGCCGGGTGGGACGACGACGTCGGTCAGCTGGTCGTGTTCGGCGGCGGGTCGTCGGGCAACGCCTACAAGGACGCCTTCGGCCTGCGCCTGCCCGACGACGGCACGCCGGCCCGCTGGAACACGTTGTCGCTGACCACGGGGCTGACGGCGCGTGACCAAGTCACCGTCGTGCTCGACGACGGCGTGCTGACGGCCTTCGGCGGCTTCGGCGCCGGGACGTTCCCCGACACCGTCGACGCCGGGACGCACCTCGCCGACACGTGGCAGCGCCAGCTCGGCCGGCGCTCGTCGTGGCGCCTGTCGACGCCGACCGACGAGGCCCAGGTGCCGATCGCTCGCGAGGGCACGGCGTTCGCACTGGACGCGGGCTCCGACCGGCTCGTGATGTTCGGTGGCCTGACCGGCGACACCACCCTGGCCGACGTGTGGACGGCCGATCTGGGCCGGCCGGGCCGCCCGGTGTGGCGGCAGCTGTGCTCGCCGTTGTCGTGCGGCCAGGGCCCGTCGGCCCGCTGGGGCGCCCACGCTGTGCACGACCCGGTCGATGATCGCCTGATCGTGTTCGGCGGGATGATGTCGGGTGGTGTAACCGCCAACGACGTCTGGGCGCTCGACGTCGGCGACGTCCCGCAGTGGCACCAACTGTCCCCGGCGGGCGCGCCGCCGCCGGCGCGCTGGAGCGCTGCGCACGGCTACGACCCGGTTCGACACCGCATGGTGATCTTCGGCGGGCAGACCGGATCGGACGCCACCGGCACGCCGTTGCAGGACACCTGGGCGCTGACGCTCGGCGACGCACCGGCCTGGACCCGGCTGGCGACGAGCGGACCGCAGCCGGCGCCGCGGCGCAGCCCCGCTTCGGCGGTGCGAGTTACCAACGGCGGGGCCGAGTTGATCGTGGCGACCGGGCTGACCGTCGGCGCGGCCACGCACCACGACGACGTCTGGTCCCTTGCTCTCGGCGACGACTCGGCCCAGTGGGTCGAGCTCGTCGCCGACGGGCCGAGCGCCGGGCCCGCCCCCCGGCGCTCGGCTACCGCCGTGTACGACCCGAGACACGACCGCCTCGTCATGACGTTCGGCCGTAGCGGCCAGCGCTTCTTCGACGACACCTGGGCCTTCGATCTCGAAGACAGGTCCTGGTATCAGCTGCCGACTTGATCGATCCACGTACCGACCACCGTTCCGGAGGAACCACCCATGATCCACTTCGCCTTCTTTGCCGGCGCCATGTCCCGAGCACACTCGTCGCATGGCGGTGGCGATCACGCCCGAGCTGTGCGTCGCCGGACGCGAGCTGACCGAGCCCAAGCTCGACCGCGACGGACGACGGCTGGCGTTCGTCAGCCGGCAGGCCGGCGCGACGTCGATCCAGCTGATCGACCTCGCTGATCCGACCGCGCTTGAGCGCCAGCTGACGACCTTCCCGGCGCCGGCGCCGGGCCGGGGCATGTACGGCGGGTGCTTCGCCTGGATGCCCGACGGGTCGGGCGTCGTCTACTGCGGCCCCGACGGCCGGCTGTGGCGGCAGCCGGTGACGGGTGGTGCGGCGGACGCGCTGACGGCCGGCCACGACGGTCGGCCGGTGGCCGCACCAGCCGTTGCCGCTGACGGGTCGTTCGTCGTGTACATCGTCGACACCGCCGAGGTGTGCCTGCAACCGCTCGATGGGAGAGCGGTCCGACGGCTCGACGAGGGTAGCCACGACTTCTGCGCCGACCCGGCGACCGACCCGACGGGCGCGTTCGTCAGCTACCAGGCCTGGAGCGTGCCGGACATGCCGTGGGACGGCGCCGCGCGGATCACGGTCGCCGTCGACGGCACGGACGTCCGGACGGCGTGGCGACCAGACGGCGGTGCCGTGCAGCAGCCGCGGTTCGCGCCGGACGGCACGCCGATCCACGTCCACGACGGCACGGGCTGGCTGCAGGTGTGGTGGGGCGAGCGTCGGCTCCTGGCTGATGACGAGTGTGAGCACGCCGACGCGTCGTGGGGTCAGGGCCAGGTGTCCTTCGCCGTTTCACCGAGCGGTGACCGGGTGGCGGTGGCGCGCAACGAGCGTGGTTTCGGGCGGCTGTCGGTCGTCGACGTGGCCACTGGGGCATCGACCGACGTGGCTCGTGGCGTGCACGGTCAGCTGTCGTGGCGCGGCGAACGACTGGCCGCCGTGCGCAGCGGGGCGCGCACGCCGACACAGGTCGTCGTGTACGACACGGCGTCGTGGGAGCGCCGAGTCTTGGCCGTCGGCCCGGTCGTCGGGTGGGACGGCGTGGACCTGATCGAGCCCGAGGCGATCACGCTTGAGCACGACGACGCGACGTTGCATGCCCGCCGCTACGTCAGCCCGGCGTCGAGCGGGCGCCTCCTGATGATGCTCCACGGCGGGCCGACCGGCCAGTGGCCAGTCACACTCCTGCCATGCGTCGCCCCTTTGCTGCCTTGCGGGTGGGGCGTGCTGTTGCCCTACCATCGCGGTTTGAC
>JBPCJL010000019.1:0-28758 GCA_051005355.1 Ilumatobacteraceae bacterium | reverse complement strand
CCGTCGAGTGGAGCGAAGGCATCGAGGAGGCGTGGTCCGACATCGCCTCGTTCGTGCCGAAGCTGTTCGGGTTCCTCGTGATCCTGATCGTCGGCTACTTCATCGCCAAGTTCATCGCCAAGGCGGCCAACGCCATCCTGGAACGAGTCGGGTTCGACCGGGCCGTGGAGCGCGGTGGCATCAAGCGGGCGATGGATCGCACGAAGTACGACGCCAGCGACATCTTGAGCAAGGTCATCTTCTACGCCCTGTTCCTGATCGTGCTGCAGATGTCCTTCGGTGTCTTCGGTGACAACCCGGTCAGCCGGTTGCTCGAGGGCGTCATCGCCTACCTGCCCAAGGTCATCGCCGCCATCATCATCATCGTCGTGGTCGCCGCCATCGCCGCCGCCGTGCGCGAGCTGATCGACGCCAGCCTCGGCGGCCTGAGCTATGGCGTCGCCCTGGCCAACGCGGCGGGCATCGCCATCGTGGTGGTCGGCGTGTTCGCCGCCCTCAACCAGCTCGAGATCGCGCCCGAGATCGTCAACGGCTTGTTCTACGCCGTGCTGGCGATCGTGGTCGGCTCCGGCATCATCGCCATCGGCGGCGGCGGCGTCGGTCCGATGCGCTCGCGCTGGGAGAACGTGCTCTCCAAGTACGACGAGGAGAAGCCGAAGGTGCAGGGCGCGGCGCAGGGTTCGAAGGAGCGCATCGCCCGGCGGGCGGAGGAGCGGGCCGGCCAGGCCCGTGAGGCCACGCGAGACGATCGGGGCGCGTCTGCTCCGACGGTGACCGCAACCATGCCGACGCAACCTCCGCCCGGCGAGGCACTCCCCGGCGAGCCGTTGCCGCCGCCGCGCTGAGCGAGCGAGCCTTCGAGCCAGCGAAGGATCGACACAGTGGGCGAGGAGTCTTCGAACGAGCGAACGGTCGACACGTCTTGGCGGTCATGGCCGAGCAGCTGCTGTGCTCCTGCTCGGCGTCACCTCGCACGGTGACGTGCTCACATGACCGGCCGGGTTACGCCGCATGGCTCGCTGGCCTTGCAGACTGGTCCGGTGACGTCGGCGTCCTTGCGCGCTGGTGACTTCAACCGAGAGTCTCGTCGATCATGGGTCGCGGGGAGAAGCTGTCATGACTGGTTCTGGTTCGGGCTCGAGTTCGCCCCTCACCCGCCGCTGGTTCCTCGGCGGTGCCGCCGCCGGGGCGGGGCTGGTGCTGACCGGCGGCCTGAGCGCCTGCGGCAGTGACGACGACGCCGCCTCGACCACCGGCGGCTCGGCGACGACCGGCGGCGCGACGTCGACCGCGGGCGGCGCCACGTCCACCGCGGCCGGTGCGACCAGCACCAGCGCCGCCGGCGGTGCGCTGATCCCGGCCACGCTGCAGCTGTCGTGGCTGCACTCGGTGCAGTTCGGCGGCTCGTACCTCGCCCAGTCCAAGGGGTACTACGGCCGCCAGGGCCTCGAGGTCACGCTCACGCCGGGAGGTCCGAACGCCCCCGTCGATCCGCCCGTCATCGCCGGCGAGGCGCTGGTCGGCATCTCCGCCGCCGACTACGCCGGCCGGTCGGTGGTCGAGGGCGCGCCCTTCAAGATCATCGGGGTGGCGATGCAGAAGAACCCGTTCGTCATCGCCTCGCTGACCGACAACCCGGTCACCACGCCGGCCGACCTCGTCGGCAAGAGCATCGGGATGGCGACGATCAACCAGCCGGTGCTCGACGCCCTGGCCAAGTTCAACGACTTCGACGCCGGCGCCGTCACCGTCGTGCCGACGCAGTACGACCCGGCCCCGCTGGTCAACGGCGAGGTCGAGTGCCTGCTGTGCTGGCTGACCGACCTCCCGGTGGCGATGACCACGCAGGGCATCGACAACACCACGATGCTGCTCGCCGACTACGGCTACACGGTGCACAGCCAGACCTACATCGTCACCGAGGAGTCGCTGGCCGACCGGCGCGACGAGGTGCTGCGCCTGGTGCGGGGCGAGATCCTGGGGTGGCAGGACTACCAGGGCGACACCGCCGCTGCCGCCGCGCTGACGGTCGAGCAGTACCCCGACGCCGGCCTCGACCTGGCCGCCCAGGAGCTGCAGGCGTCCGAGCAGCTCAAGCTGATGTTCAGCGACGTGACCGAGGAGAACGGGTTCCTCTGGTTCACGGACGAGTCCGTCGAGGAGAACGTCGCCACGCTGGCCGAGCTGGGCGTCGAGGTCACCGCCGACCTCTGGGACCGCTCCTTGCTCGAGGAGATCTACGCCGACGGCCCGGTGCTGTCGTGACGATCTCGCGGTCGTGACGAGCGCGCCGGTCCGCCTCAAGGAGCGCTGATCTCCGCCCGGGCCGTCACCTGCGTCGGCGTCGGGCGCACCTTCCGGCTCGGCGCCACCGACGTCGCCGCCCTCGACGGCTTCGACCTCGCCGTCCCGGGCGGCGGCTTCGTCGCCCTCATCGGGCCGTCGGGCTGCGGCAAGTCGACCGTTCTGCGGATGATCGCCGGGTTGGATCACCCGACAGCCGGCCAGATCGACGTCGACGGTCGCGCCCCCGACGAGCTGCGGCGTGAACGCAAGATCGGCGTCGCCTTCCAGGACCCGTCGCTGCTGCCGTGGCGCACGGTCACGGGCAACATCCGCTTGGCCCTCGACCTCGTCGGTCGGCGCGGTGAACGCAAGACGGTCGCCGACATCATCGACCTGGTCGGGCTGAGCGATTTCGCCCGGGCCCGTCCGGCCCAGCTCTCGGGTGGGATGCGCCAGCGCGTCGCCATCGCCAGGGCGCTGGTGACGGAACCGGACCTGCTGCTGCTCGACGAACCGTTCGGAGGGCTCGACGCCCTCACCCGTCAGCAGCTGAACGACGAGCTGCAACGGATCTGGCTGGCCCGCCCCACCACGACCGTCCTCGTCACCCACTCCATCGCCGAGGCGGTGTACCTCGCCGACGAGGTCGCTGTGATGTCCCCCCGCCCCGGGCGCGTCGTGTCGCGCACCATGGTGCCGTTCGCCCGGCCGCGCAGCGAGGACGTGCTCCTGACGGACGAGTTCCACAAGCTCGTCGACGACGTGTCGGTGGCGCTGAGAGGATCGGACGGCCTCGCGCCCAGCGCGCCACCGGAGGTCCCGTGACCGTCACTGCGTTCCCCGGCCACGCAGGCCGCTGCTTGCCGCTCGCTCGCTGGCGCTCGCTCGCTCGCACTGTCGGACGGGTGCACCCGTGACAGCGATGGCCGTCCGGCCGACCGCCGCGCCGACGCACAGGGCGTGGGCTCGCCCGCAGGGTCTGCGGACGGCGGCCGTCGTGGTGGTGCTCATCGCGGCGTGGGAGCTGTTGGCGCGCACGGTGTTCGCGGGCTCCTACGTGCTGTCGTCCCCATCGGCGATCGTCGAGCAGTTCCTCGACCAGCGCGGCTTGTACCTGCGCAACCTGGCGTACACGGCCGGCAACGCCGCCTGGGGGTTCGTGTGGGGCAACCTGGCCGCCGTCGCCCTAGCCGTCATCAGCACGCTGGTGGCACCGGTCAAGCGCACGATCAGCGGCATCTCCGTGACGATCTTCTGCCTGCCGCTCGTCGCCCTGGCACCGATCCTGCGCAGCGTCTTCGGCGCCGGTGACACCACGGCGATCGCCCTGGCCGCGCTGGCCGTCTTCTTCACCACCTTCGTCGCCGCTCGGCTCGGGTTCGACGCCGCGCCCGGCGGTGCCCTCGAGGTCGTGCGGTCCTACGGCCGGGGACCGGTGATCGGCTTCTCCGTGGTGCGGGCGCGGGCGTCGGTGCCCGCCCTGTTCGCCGGCCTCCAGGTCGCCGCCCCGGCCGCCTTCCTCGGTGCGCTGGTCGGCGAGTTCGCCGGCGCCGAGCGCGGCTTCGGGATCCTGACGATCCAGGCCCTGCGCACCTTGGAGCCGGACCGGGTGTGGACGGTGGCGGCGATCTCGACGGTCGTCTCGTGCGGCGCCTACGTCGTGATCGGCGCCATCGGGCGCCTGCTCTGTCCTTGGGCCGCCACCGTCGACGTCTCGACGGCATCGATGCGGCGGCCCCGCCGGCGCTGGCCGTGGCGGGTCGTCGGTGTCCTCGTGTCCGTCGCCGCAGTGCTCGGGCTCTGGGTCGGCTTCCTGCGCGCCTTCGACGTCGATCCGTACTTCGCCAAGACGCCTGCGGACGTGTGGAGCGAACTGGTCACGGGCCCGGACTCGGCGACGATGCGGGACGTCGTCCTGCCGGCGCTGTGGTCGACGCTCGGCACCACGGCGATCGGGTTCGTCGCCGGCTTGGCGTTCGCCGTCGCTCTGGCCGTGTTGTTCACGCTGCTCCCGTGGTTGGAGCGCGGGGCGCTGCCGGTGGCCGTGGCGCTGCGCGCCGTGCCGATCATCGCCACCGTTCCAGTGATCATCCTCGTGGTCGGCCGAGGGGTGCTGACCACGGTGGTGATCGTCGCCATCATGTCGTTCTTCCCGACGCTGGTGAACTGCACGGCGGCGATGCGCCGGACGCCGACGGGCATCCTCGACGTGCTGCGCGCCTACGACGCCACGCCGCTGGCTCGCACGACCGTCGCCTATCTCCCGAACGCCGTGCCCGCGCTGCTCGCCTCGGCGCGCATCGCCGTGCCGACGTCGTTGCTCGGCGCCACCGTGGCCGAGTGGTTGGCGACCGGCAACGGCATCGGCAACTTGATGACGGTCGCCGCCAACACCGCCCGCTACGACGTGCTGTGGGTGTGCGTTGCCGTGCTCACGCTGGCCGCCGTGATCGGGTACGCCGCCGTGTCCGCTGGCGAAGCGGCCGTGCTCGGCCGCATTGCCCCGGAGCGCGCCCCGTGACGAACGCGGTGGACGACCGGGCCGCACTCCGCCGTGACGGCGCCGTCGTCGTGCGCGGGCTGCTCGACGACGCGTGGTGCGCCCAGCTCGTCGAGGCCATCGAGCGGTGCCGGCGGCGGCCGAGCGTGCACTACGGCCGACTGTCGACGGCGGGCCAACCGGTCGTCGACAGCGACCTGTTCCGCTGGTTCGACGACCCGACGATCGCCGAGCTGACCCACGACTCGCCGCTGCCGGTGCTCGCCGCCCGTTTGATCGGCACCGCCGAGGTGGTCCTCGTCGAGGATCAGTGGTTCGCGTCGGAACCACTCGCCTCCACGAGCAGCCCGTGGCACCAGGACGAGCCGTACTACAACCTCGACCGGCCGTTCGTGACGATCTGGATCACGCTCGACGATGTGGGTGCGGGTTCGTCGCTCCGGGTCGTGGAGCGGTCGCATCGCGCGGGCACGATCTACGCGCCGGTGGAGTTCTCGGTGGAGGCGGCGACGATCGGGGCGGCGGCGGCGACCATGGAACCGGTGCCCGATGTCGACGCCGACCCGGATCGCTTCGACGTCAGGTCGTGGGACCTCAGGGCGGGTGACGCCATCGCCCTCGACTCCCGCACGCTGCACGCGACGGGCAACTGCGTCGTGGACCAGGCGTTCCGGCGGATCTCCACCCGCTGGGCCCACGCGGCGACGAGGTACGTCGAGCGCGGTCCACATGTCGCCACGTTCTGGAAGCTGCTGCCGCACGGACTCCGCGACGGGGACCTGCTGGCGTGCCCCACCTTTCCGGTGATCCGCCCGCCGATCGACGGCTGAGGAACCCACCGTCCCCAACGCGTTCTGACGAAGAATCGGGTTGGTTTTCAACCCTGATCGCGCCACGGAATCGCGAGACCGGGCCGTCCGGTCCAGCAGACTGCGACGGTGCTGCGGATCGCCCTTGTCACCCAGGGCGACCCGGACCGCGTGTCGGGCGGCTCGATCTACCACCGCCGGATCGCCGAGCTGGCCGACGCGCACGGGGCCGAGATCCGGTTCGTGGTCATGCCGTCGCGACCCTTCCCGCTGGCCATCGTCGACGGCCCGGCCGCCCTGCGCGAGGCCCGGGAGGGGGCCGATGTGATGGTCGTCGACAGCCTGGCGTCGAACACGCTCGGACCGTGGATCTCCGCCGGCCTCGGTCGCGACGTGCCGATCGTCGGCAGCGTCCACCAGGACGTCGGCGGCGTCGACAGCGGTGCCGTCCGGCGCGTCCTGCAGGCCCGCTTGGACCGCATGGCCTGGGCCGGCGCCGCCCACCTCGTCGTACCGAGCGAGCATCTGGCCGCCCAGCTGGTCGCCCACGGACTGGATCGCTCGACCATCACGGTGGTGCAGCCGGGTCGGGACCTTCCCCTTCCACGCGTCGACCACCGCGCCGTGCCGGCAGTCGACTTGCGCCGAGGTCGTCGGACGGCGCTGCTCTGCGTCGCCAGCTGGCTCCCGAACAAGGGGGTCGTCGAGCTGCTCGACGCCGTCGCCGCGCTGCCGGAGCCGCTGGCCATGCTCCACCTGGTCGGCGACGAGGACGTCGATCGCCCATACCGCCGTCGAGTGCTGCAACGCCTCGATCGGTACCGCTTCGATGGCCGGGTCGTCCGGCACGGCATCGTCGCCCCCGAGGACATCGGCGCGCTGTACGCCGCCGCCGATGCGTTCGTCCTGGCCAGCGCGTCGGAGTCCTACGGGATGGTGTATGGCGAGGCGATGGTCGCTGGCCTCCCCATCGTGGGGTGGGCCGGCGGCAACCTGGCCAACCTGGTTGACGATGGGGTGGAAGGGCGGGTCGTGCCGACCGGTGACGGCGAAGGTCTGATCGCCGCGCTCGTCGAGCTGTCCACCGACGGGGCGATGCGTGAGCGGCTCGGCCACGCGGCTCGCGTGCGAGCGGCAGGGCTGCCGACGTGGGCGGAGACGGCCGAGCGCTTCTTCACCGTCTGCCGGGAGGTCGCCGCCGTCGCCCATGCGAGGTGAGCGAGCGAGTCTTAGAGCGAGCGAACCATCAGCACGGTGCTTCTTCGTCGCCGGCTTTGCGGCGACACGGTCATTGGTGCCCGGATGCCGGCGAAGCCTCGAACCCGTCGCATGCGTCGATGGTGCACCAATGACCGGGCGCCGCGTCCGCGAGTCGTCCGGGCCCTGCGTGTCACGATGCCGGCGTGGACTACGAGGAGGTCATCTCCGACGTCGTGCAGGTCGTCGAGGGCGTTGGCGCAGCGATCATGGTGGTCGGCGGGTTGATCGCCCTCGTCATGGCCGCGCCGTCGCTGCTGCGGTCGGGCGATCGCGAGAGCGCCTACCTGCAGCTGCGGCGCAACCTCGGCCGCGTGATCCTGGTCGGGCTCGAGGTGCTCATCATCGGCGACATCGTGCGCACGATCATCGTCGACCCCGATGTCGGCCAGGTCCTGGTGCTGGCCGGCATCGTGGTCATCCGCATCGTGCTCAGCTTCGCTCTCGAGGTGGAGATCGACGGCCGGTGGCCCTGGCGCGAACAAGAGCTGAAGGCGCCGCCGACCTGAGGGGGTCGAAGCGCTACTTGGCGAGGAACGCCAGCAGGGCCTCGTTGAACTCGGTGGCGTGGCTGACGTTGCAACCGTGCGGGGCGCCACGCAGCACAACCAGCTCGCTCTGCGAGATCGCGGCGTGGGTGCGGGCGCCCGAACCTTCGAACTTGACCGTCTCGTCGCCGTCGCCGTGGAGCACGAGCGTCGGGATGGTCACGTTGGGCAAGTCGTCGCGGAAGTCCGTGGTGCCGAACGACGCCATGCACTTGAGCGCCGCCTTCTCGTCTGACTGCCGGCACAGTGCGATGGCGTCCTGGCGCTGCTGCTCGGTGACCTTCAGGTTCCCGGCGACGGAGAAGAACTGGGTCGTGAACTGGTCGAAGAACTGCTCCCGATCGTCCTTCAGCCCGGCCTCCATCTGCGCCGCCATCTCCTTGGTCAGGGGCCCGTCGGGGTTGTCGTCGGACTGCATCAGGTACGGCGGTACGGCGGCGGCGAACACGACGCTGTGCAGCCGGTCGGTGCCGTACTTGGTGACGTAGCGGGCAACCTCGCCGCCACCCATCGAGAAGCCGACGAGCGTCACGTCGCGCAGGTCGAGCTCGGTCAGGACGCCGTTGAGGTCCTCGGCCAGGGTGTCGTAGTCGTACCCGCGGCCGGGCTTGTCGCTGCGCCCGAAGCCTCGACGGTCGTAGGCGACGACCCGGTACCCGGCGTCGCGCAGGGCCGGGATCTGATCCTGCCACGACTCGCCCGACAGCGGCCAGCCGTGGATGAGGACGACGGGTCGGCCGCTGCCGCCGCTGTCGTCGACGTGGACACGGGTGGTGCTGAGCAGGCCGGAGTTGGCAACGACGTCGGACATCGAGCGTGACGTCCACTCCAGCGCGTGCTCCATTCGCCGCCGACAGCGACAAGCACGTGTCGGTGTGGGTGAAGCCGATCGACTGATCGCGGACCAGCCCGAGGGGTAGCGTGCCGCCGATCGCGACGCACCTGCGCCCGGGCTCGTCGGTGGGCGACGACACGGGCGGTCAGCACGTCGCTCGCCGTGTCGGCAAGACCGCCCTCCAGGTCCTCGCCGTCCTGATCGTCGTCCAGCTCGCCTTCTTCGCGCTGCTCGTCGTGGCGCAGGCGGTGCCGGACGACCCCATCGTCACCCACCTCCAGGAAGCTGTCGACGAGGGCATCTACGGTCCTACCGGCCGCCCGGACAACATGGGCTCCGAGTCGACCAGCTTCGACGAGTGCGTCGCCGTGGGGACCGGGCTCGGCCGGCCGGACCTGAACCCCTTCGAGCGGGCGGTGCGCATGCCGCGCATCGGCAGTTGTGCCGACGGACCGGACGACATCGCCGCGCTGGCCAGGGGCGACCGGCCCGACGGCGTCACCGAGTACTTCCGCTACTGGGCCGGATGGACCGTGCTCGCCCGGCCTGTGCTCGCGCTCTGGGGCCTCGATGCGCTGCGACGCATCGCCGGCGCCCTCCTCGTGCTGGCGGCCGGCACATTCCTCGCGCTCCTGGCCAAGCGCACCAAGCCGGCCTACGCCGTGGGCCTGGCCCTGCCGGTGCTCCTCGGCTCCAACATCCTGGCCACGCCGTCGACCTCGCTGAACCAGACCATCAGCCTGAGCGCAGCCTTCCTGTCGCCGGCCCTGGTGATGATCGCCGTGCCACGCGGGTGGCGGGCGACCCTGATCGCCACGGCCGTCGGCGCCGCCATCTACAACTACGTCGACCTGATGCTGACCCCGGCCATCCCGTGGATGCTGTCCACCGCCACCACTGCCGCGGTGCTGCTGGTGCGGACAGATCGCCTGCGGCCGGCCGTCCAGCGCGCGCTGGCTGTCGCCATCGTCTGGCCGTGCGCGTTCGCGTTCACCTGGGCCAGCCGGTGGGTCATCGCGGTGTTGCTGGTGGGGTGGGACGAGGCGGTCACCAACATTCGCGACAAGGTGGAGTTCCGCCTCGGCGGCAGTTCAGCCTCCGTACGCGACGAGGTCGGCGCCTCGACGCGAGTCAGCGTGGAGTACTGGCTGTCCAACATCTCGACGGCGAGGGCCGTTCTCGTCGCGGCCGGGGTGGTGATCGTCGTCGCGCTGGTGGTGGCCGTGCGACGCCATGGCGCATCGAGGCTCGGGGTCTTCGCGCTCCTGGCCGCGCCGGCGTCCTTCGCGCTGGTGTGGTACGAGCTGGTCCGCAACCATTCCCAGATCCACCCCGGCAAGGCGCACATGAGCCTGCCCGTGGCACTCGGCGTCGTCGTCGGCGCGGCCGTGTTCACCGCAGGCAGCCGGCCAGGGCGACTCGGTACGGTGAGCGATGAGGGCACAGAGTCCCCTCACCTCTCACCGCCCGAACCAGCAGCGGTGACCGTTATCCGCTGATCCGCAACGGCTCGGCGTCGTCGCGCTCGAACTCCGTTTCCGTGCGCACCGGCTCATCGTGCACCGGCTCGTCCGGGAGCTGCTCGCCGAGTGACGGTTCCGGCTCATCCTCGATGACTGGCGGGGCTTCCACCTCGTACCTCCTCGACGCAGCTGCCCGAGCCGGGCGGGTCTCCCGGTCACGATGTCATCTTGTGAACGGGCGCTCCGGACGGCCACGGTTGTGCAGTGCACCTCGAGCTCGTCAGCCTGATCGTCGACGACTACGACGCAGCCATCCAGTTCTTCGTTGACAAGTTGGGATTCGAGCTCGTCGACGACTCGCCGTCGAGCACCAACGATGGACAACCGAAGCGGTGGGTCGCCGTGCGGCCGCCGGGGGCCAGAACAGGGCTTCTGCTGGCGCGGGCTGACGGCGACGCCCAGCGAGGGGTCGTCGGGCGGCAGCACGCCGGGCGCGTCGGATTCTTCCTGCGGGTCGACGACTTCGATGCCGCGTACGCCCGCCTGCGGACGACGGGAGTCCAGTTCGTGACCGCTCCACGCGACGAGCCGTACGGCCGGGTCGCCGTCTTCGAGGACGTGGCGGGCAACACGTGGGATCTGCTGGGACCGGCCACCTGATTTTGCGCGCCGGCCTCCCCTCCTCGGGCGATCTGAGAGGCCGGTTCATGCCGCCTCGGCTCGCTCGGCGCTCAGTTCTGTGTTACCGCAAGTGGCGACATCCGCCACATTCTGTGACACAGAGGCTGGACGGTGATCCACGGGTCAGCGCAGACGCCGGCCGGTGGCCGGGTCGAAGAAGCGCAGCCGGTCCGGGTCGACGGCGAGCTCGACACGCTCGCCGGGGCCTGATCCAACGGTCGTGGCGATTGGCAGCCCTGAACACGGGACGGAGTTGTTCAAGGTTACGATCGTGTCTTGAACAAGGAGGTCACTTGAGCAAGGTGCTGAGCCGACGGTGGCGATCCACCCTCGACGGCGGCTTGTCACGCAGGGACCGCCAATGGTGCGAGTACCAAGCGTACGTGCCCGATCCGCTCGTGGGCCGACGGTTCCGGCTGGACGGCAACGTCGCGGCTGACGTCGCCGATGCCGAGCGAGCGATCGCGGTCCTCAATGGATCCGCTGCGGCGTTGGCGAACACCGAGGCGCTCGCTCGGTTGCTGCTCAGGGCTGAGTCGGTGGCGTCCTCCTTCATCGAGGGGCTCGTCGTGGGTGGCCGTCGGCTGCTCAGGGCGGAAGCGGCGCGCGCGGCCGGCGAGACCGATATCGACGTCACCGCGGACGAAGTCCTGGGGACCATCGACGCGATGACCTGGGCGGTCGAGGGCCTCAGCACCAGCGAGGCATTGACAGTCGACGGGCTCCTCCATGTTCATGAGCGCCTCCTCGCCCGCACCCGCCTTCGAGAGCACGCCGGCCAGATCCGTTCCGTGCAGAACTGGATCGGCGGGAGCAGCTTCAACCCGTGCTCGGCGGCGTTCGTCCCACCACCACCCGAACACGTCGAGGCGCTGCTCGACGACCTCTGCGCGTTCGTCAACGACGACTCGCTCCCGGCTGTGGCTCAAGCTGCGATTGCACACGCCCAGTTCGAGACGATCCACCCGTTCGTCGACGGCAACGGCCGCACTGGGCGCGCGCTCATCCACGTCGTCTTGCGTCGGCGAGATGTCGCGCCCAGGGTCCTCCCGCCGGTCTCGCTCGTGCTCGCGACGTGGTCACGGTCCTACATCGAAGGGCTCACCGTGACGCGCTACTGCGGACGGGCCGACTCGAGCGCAGCGCACGAGGGCATCAACAGCTGGATCGGCCTGTTCGCCGCCGCATGCCACCGGGCCGTCGATGATGCGATGGCGTTCGAGCAGCGGGTGGCGACAATTCAGCGCGAGTGGCGCGCTGCAGTTGGCAGCGTCCGTAGAGGTTCGGCAGCCGAGCTCCTCATCGGCGCGTTGCCGGGCGCACCGGTCGTGTCGGTGTCGAGCGCAGCTGAACTCATCGGGCGCAGCTTCCAGGGGGCTAACGAAGCCATGACGCGTCTGGAGTCCGCCGGCGTCGTCCGCCAGGTCAACGTCGGCCGCCGCAACCGAGCGTTCGAGGCGCCGGCCATCATCGACGCCTTCAACGCCCTGGAACGCGAGCTCGCCAGCCCCACGGGCGACACGCGCTCAGCCCCGCCGGACCGACCAGCGCCGGCTCGGCGTCCATGACATCGGCGCTCCGTTCTCTGTTCTCGTCGACGAGGACCGCCCCGGTATCCACCAGGTGCTTCTCGGAGCGGATGAGGGGAATCGACCCCCCGTATTCAGCTTGGGAAGCTCGAAAAAGTGGCCTCTGAGCAGGGACGATTTCGCGTCGTGCCACATCAGAGTGCTCATCCGTGCTGACCGATGACGGTCGATCACAACGATTTTCATCTCGTTGTGGCACGAATCTGGCACGAAAAAGGGGCGAAAAACAGCTCTCCGCGCTGAGTACGGCGGGCCAATCGCCGTCTGAGTCGCCACGACCAGTCTGGCAGGACCTATGGGCATCTCGCGGCACGCGACGACGCAACTTCGTGGCACGGCTCTGGCACGCCGGGGTGCGCTCATGGTCTGATCGTCGCAAGCCGTGCGCTGGCCGGGCGCAATCGCGGACCGATGTCATCGGCCAGCAGGGCTTCGACGCGATCACAAACCTGGCTTCCGGCTCCCGCAGGACTCCGCCCACGCCGACGTGTCGGTCAGGATCATCCGCTGACGCGGTGTGCAACTCGTCCAGGTCGCCGTCAGTCCTACCCCCAATGCCTCGCATGCGCCGAGCGTCGTTGAGGTCGAGACCGGCTCAGGTGCGCCATCGCGCCGAGGATGGGTGTCTGGGATCGGCCTCGATCCTGGTGACACGAGCCGTGCATCGATGATTTGCCGAGGACATCGACACCGGGGCACGGCGGTGGACGAGCACCCAGATCAGATGGTGTGGAATGTTGCGGTCAGTCCGAGCTTGCGAGCCGTCGGCCAACGGCGATCGGTGGTGAGGAGAATGTCGGCGGCCAGCACGGACGCAGTGGCGATGATCAGTGCATCGGGGAGCTTGAGGGCCGGGTGCTGGGCGCGCAGCGCAGCTGCGGCGACGGCGATCGGCTGGTCCAGCGCGACCACTCGCAATGGCACCCGCTCGACGAGTTCGAGCACCACGTCGACGGCGTCGCCTCCCCGTCGCGACGGCGCGACGAGGACCTCGGCGAGCGCCGATGCGGGGATGAGCAGCCGATCCGCGCGCTCAACGCATACCCGGAGCGCGGTCCGAGCAGCGTCGTGGTGCGCATCGGTGCGATCGAGTAGTCCGATGATGACCCCGGCGTCGACGACCGTCACTGCCATTCGTCGCGCAGCCGGCTGAGCTCGTCCTGCTCGAACGTCCCGGTGAGCGCACCGGCGAAATCACCGAGCACATCGTGCTCCCGCTCGAGCACGACCCGCCCAGGGCCGTCGGCCCGGGCGACAAGCCGCTCGCCGACATCGAGGCCGGCGTCCCGGAGCGCTTCCGTCGGGATCGTCACTTGGTGCTTCGAGCTGATCCGGGACGTCCCCCGCCGCCGGGTATTCTTTACATCTGCCACTGAAGTAAAGGTAGTGGAGGAGTCAGTTCCGTCGCAACCCCTCGGCACGGGACACGTCCCGCAGGTCGTCACCGGTGTCGTCGTACAGCCTGAGCGGCCCCGGCATCGATCTGGATCGTCACGCAGCGACCGCGCTGGCCAAGCCGCGATCGCCGCCAAGCACCGCCCTCGCGGCGACGAGCCGCTCGCTCGATGCCCGACACGTCGAGGACCGTCGCTGGAAGACGAGCCCCAACGGAGGTCAAGCGCGGCGTGTGGCCCGCCGAGCGACAGCGACGGCACGTCGGGCTGCTTCGACGCACCCAGTCGCCTTCGAGCGCGTGACCGACTGCGAGCTGTAGTGCGACTGTGTCTTGAGCGGGAGCAGGCGGCGCAGCTCCTTGGCGACGTCTCGTCCGTCGATGCCGGCGCCGGCGACGAACTGTGCTGCCTGCTCGTGTGGACCCTTCCATCGGCGACCGAGGTTCATCCCGGCGACCGCGTCGGCGGCGTTGATGCCGGCGTCGATCGCCGTACCTGCGGCGGCGTTGAAGTCGCCGGCGTCCAGGGAGTGCTCGGCGGCGCGGAGGTACTCCTCGGCCTGGCGACAGTGGGCGACGGCGTTCGCCTTCGTGATGCCACGCTGTCGTCACGGGCCATCGTCGACCCCAGGCGTGTCGACGAGAACGATCGCGTCTCGCCGTACCGACGACCACAGGGCGCCCTTTGCCTTCCTTGGCCCGTCGGCGATCACCAAGGACGGGTTCCGCCCGGTGACACGTCTAGCGAACCTCGACCAGGCATCGAGCGGAGCGAGCAAGGCGTCGAGATCGTGTGCGGCGTCGGCGATCACGGCGACATCGAGATCCGAGCCGGCCGTCGCTTCTCCCCGAGCCCAGGAGCCGTAGAGCGCCATGTACGACGGCGCCGGCTCGAGTTTGCGGGCCGACGCTCGAAGTGCATCGATCGTTCGTTCACTCGCCCGATCGATCTCGCGGAGCGACTGCGTCAACGGGTGCTCGTCGATGAGCGAGACGAGGTGGGCTCGGCCGGCGTGCCGACGCTCGACCAGTCCGAGCTGCTCGAGGTCATCGACGATGGTGGCGGCTCGATCGCGGCTCACGTCGGCCAGGCGGGCGAGCTCACTGATCGTTCGCGGTCCGTCGAGGCGCACCAACGCACCGAGAACCCGGCCCTGTGCTCCCGGTATCAGCGCCTCGACATCGCCCACACGTCGACAATACCCGACATGTGTCTGGAAAAGTCGACGATAAGGTGGTGCGGCCCGTACCGCAACGACCTACGCGTCGCCGAACCGGCTAATGGGCCAGCGAGCCTGCCCGCCAACGTTGCCGCCGCAGCCCCCGAGTTCATGGGCGCTCCGTCTGCAACGAGCCCACCGGGTCGGCTCGCCACCGCGCCACGCCACCGACCACGCAGAACCGGTCCGGAATCGCCGAACAGCACGCTCGTCCAGGAGAGACAGCTCATCAAGGCTCGGTGGCTCCTGGATCGTCCTTGAGGTTGAGTACCTCGACGGGGTCGATGTCCTCGAGATCGTCGAATCCGCCGTGGCCTCTCACCCCTTGGAGGCGTTGCTCACGCGCCATTCGCAGCAGGTTCTGGACGTCGGCGTCGCCAAGCGTGAGGAGTCGGAGCGCTTCCTGCGGGTCGGAGTCCCGCAGGAGCTCGAAACCCAGCGGGGTCAACTTGACAAGGTCGACGAGCAGCGACGCCATCTTGGAGATGACCTCCTCGCCGGGCCCGGCCTGGCGAACGAGCGTCGTCTCACGAAGAGCTCGCCGGCGCAGATCGATCTGCTTCTCCCAGCCTTGCTCGTCGTGCTCCCCGCGGAACGCCAGTCGGAGAGCAGCCGCCATCGACTCCGGGGCTTCGTGGAGGAGCTCAACCACGCGCTCGACGAACTGATTCCAGCCGCCAGGTGTACCGAGCACCAGTGCTAGCAGGTGGGCGGTGTCGAGGTTGACACGTTCGAGCTCACCCGTCTGCACCGGCTCGATCAAGTCATCGGTGTGTCCGGCGGGCGGGAGGAAGAACCAGCCGATCGGGAACCCGAAGCAGCGCGAGTACGCCACGATCTCGGCGACGTCGATGTTGCGACGCCGCTCGCTGTCGTACGTCTTCTCGATCGCCGAGACACCCGCCTGGTTCAGCCTGTAACCAAGGAAGAGCGCGAGCTGCTCGCTCGTCTCGACCTGCGTCCAGCCACGCGCCTCGCGTGCTCGAGCGAAGTTGTAGGCGACGACCTGGTGCGCCGTCAGGCTCGCTGGCGGCGGTTTCGGTGGGCGCGATCTCTTCCGTCCGACCATGAGGGCCGATCCTAAGGCAATGCCAATCGGGACTCCTTGACTGCGAGGCCGAACTAGCGCGCATACTTCAACATCGTTGTTGGGTACTTCCGAAGAGGAGTGGCGATGTTCGAGGAATTTCCGTCCGTTCTGACGGTCGAGCAGATGGCCGATGCGCTCCAGATCGGGCGGTCGAGGGCCTACGCCTTGACCGTCGAGTGGGAGCGCACAGGCGGGAAGTCAGGCGTGCCGTTCTTCTGGTGTGGTCATCAGAAGCGCATCGCTCGCAAGGCGCTCGTCTGGTTTGCCGACCAGTCGTGGCCGCAGGATCCGCCCGCCGCCTGATGTTCCGGTCCACTGCCGCCCAGGTCGTTCTCGGACCCGCCGCGCCGGCTCTTCGCCGGCGCACTGGTCCGGTCGCATGGTGCGCACTGGAGAACCTGACGTCGCTGACGATCGACGTCGGTCCGGACCGTGTCGCCCCCGTCGGCGTCCGCTCCGTCGCCGCCGCGCTCGGAGTGGCGCCCAATACGGCCCACCGCGCGATCCGCGTCCTCGAGCAGCTCGGCCTCGTCACCCCCGTCCCACAGGATCGAGAGCGGAACGGCTGCTTCGCCCCCGCCGGATATCGCGTCGAGGTCCCTGCCGACGCACTCGCGATCGAAGCAACGACGGCAGGCGCGATCGGGAAGCCGATGCTTCCCACGTCTCAAGCCGCCCGTCCAGCTTCGGTCCCAGCCGCCCGTCCCGAGTTCGAAGAGGTCGAGCAGCTCCAGCTGCTCCCTCTCGCCTGAGGAGCTTCCCGCAATGTCCCCAGTTCCATCCCGAAGCGAAATCAGGAAGTTCAGACAAGTGCCCGCGAGCGGTCGGGAATGTCCCGAGGCGCCATGTTGCGGGTGACGACGCTGCACGCATCGTCTGCCGCGGCGACCGCGAAGTACTACGCCGAGTACCTCACCGCTGCTCCGGGCGAGGTCCCCGGCGTGTGGGCCGGTCGGCAGTCAGCCGGCCTCGGCATGGCCGGTGACGTCACCGTCGAGCAGCTCGAGGCGCTGCTGTCCGGCTGCGACCCGACAACCGGGACACTGCTCGGCCGCGAGCTCGTCGACCGTCCGACCCAGGACCGAGGAGTGGTGCGGGCGGTCTCGGGGTTCGACGCGACCTTCTCGGCACCGAAGTCGCTGTCGGTGTGGTGGGCCCTCACCGGCGATCGTCGACTCCTCGAAGCCCACGACACGGCCGTCGCCGCTGCGCTCGCGCATCTCGAGCGGTTCGGATCGACGACCCGGATCCGCTCGAATGGCGCCCGCCTCCACCCGGATACGCACGGGTTGACGATGGCGACGTTCCGCCAGACCACATCCCGTGCAGACGATCCGCAGATCCACACCCACGCGGTCATCTCGGCGAAGGTCCAGACGGCGGACGGTCGCTGGCTGGCGTTGGACGCCCGCTACTTGAAGCGTCACCAGCGAATGCTCGGCGGCCTTTACCAATCGGTCCTGCGCGCCGAGCTGACGCGCAGTCTCGGCGTCGACTGGCGCCCGATCGTCAACGGCCAGGCCGAGATCGCCGGCGTCCCCGATGAGCTCCTCGCCGTGTTCTCGAAACGGACCGCCGACATCGACGAGGCGTTGGCCGACAAGCTCGACGACTTCCGCCAACGCGAAGGCCGGGAAGCATCACGTTGGGAGCGCGCCGCCCTCACCCGTGAAGCATCAGCTGATACGCGGTCCGGCAAGTCCGGGAACGGTGCCGTCGATTTGGCGACACGGTGGCGGACGGAAGCCGCCGACGCCGGCTGGACGATTGACCTGCTCGACGCCAGCATTGACGAAGCCGCCGCCGGCCGGGCCCCGGCGGAGCCGTTGCTCGTCGCCGATGTCGTCGGTGGGGTGTCGGATCAGCGGTCGTCGTGGACCCGGGCCGATGTGCTGCAGGCGATCTGCGACGTGCAACGCCCCGTGTCGCAACAGGCGGGACTTCGCTGGGCGGTAACGCTCGAGCATGCCACCGACCACGTCCTCGCCCAGCTCGTCGACCTGGACCCGCCAGGCGGCACCACCCGCCGCGCATCGGATGGTCGGTCGGTGTGGATCGAGCCGACCGCGCCCCGCTTCACGTCCGACGCCGTCCTCGCCCAGGAGGAGGCGATCCTTACGTGGGCGATGGCCGCCCAAGCCGACCCCGCCACCCCATCTCCCACCGTCGATCGCGGCGGTCTCGATCCGTTGCAGGCCGACGCCGCCGCGTCGGTGGCGGGCGACGACCGGCTCGTGTTGGTGGTCGGCCCGGCCGGGGCTGGCAAGACCCGCATGCTCACCACCGCCGGCCACGACCTCCAGGCGAACGGTCGTGTCGTGTACGCGGTGGCGCCAACCGCCAAGGCGGCACGCACCGTCGAGCGCGACACCGGCATCCCAGCCGACACCGTCGCCAAGCTCCTCCACGAGTGGCAGCGCACCGACCGATCGCCGCTGCCCGGCTACCGGCTGCCGGCCGGTGCGACGCTGATCGTCGACGAGGCCGGCATGCTGTCGACCCCGGCGCTCCACCAAGTGGTCACGCTCGCCGACCGGAACGGGTGGCGGCTGGCGCTGGTCGGCGACCCACGCCAGCTGCAAGGCATCGGCCGCGGTGGCCTCTTCGCCGAGCTCTGCACCAACGGACGCGTCGACGAGCTCGAGCGCTTGCACCGCTTCACCCACCGCTGGGAAGCCGCCGCATCCCTGCAACTGCGACTCGGCGACCCCGCAGCCCTCGACGCCTACAAAGCCAACGGACGTATCGTCGCCGGCACCCTCGACGACCACCTCACGCGAATCGCCGCCAGCTGGATCGACCACCACGACACCGGCCGCACCCTGGCTGTCGTCGCCTCGACGAACGACCACGTCGACACCATCAACCACGCGATCCAGGCCGCACTCCTGGCGGCTGGGCACGTCGACGCGACGAGGGCGACACGGATCGCCGCCGGCGAGACCGCCCATGTCGGTGATGTCGTCGCAACCCGTCGCAACGACCGCCGACTCGTCACCACCCACGGTGAACCGGTCCGCAACCGCGACACCTGGACCATCACCGCCATCCACCGAGACGGCTCTATCACCGTGTGCCACCAGGCAGGACACGGCGACACCACGCTTCCCGCCGACTACGCCCGGGAGCACGTGCTGCTCGGCTACGCCGCCACCGAGCACGGCTGGCAGTCCGACACCGTCGACACCGCCATCGCCGTCACCTCACCGGCCACCACCCGCCGTGGACTCTACGTCGCCGCCACCCGCGGCCGTGACACCAACACCCTGTGCGTCATCACCGACAGCGACGGCATCGCCGAAGCACGCGACGTCCTCGAAGCCGTACTCGCTGCTGACCGAGCCGACGTCCCCGCCACGACACAGCGACGCACCCTCGCCCAGACCCTTCATCAGCCGATGACGACGCCGAGGAGGCGGTGCGAGGTGCCGGAGTGGTTCTCAACGGTCCTTGCCGACGCTCAAGGAGCCCTCGCCGCCGCCGAGAAGTCGGCAGCCGCCGCCGCTGTTCGACGGGCCGACGCGACCGCCGCGTTCGCCGTGGCGGATGCGACGCTCGTCAACGTCGCAGCAGCGACCGCTGATGATCGTGACGCGTTGCGCACCGCCGAAGCACGCGCCGAACAGTCTCGACGTAGCCACGCCAGCGCACAGCGTCGTCTCGAGACCGCACTGCGCCGGCAGCGACGTACCGCCCGCCACGACCTCGACGTCGCCGATCGTCAACGAGAACGAGCCCAGAACTACCTCGCCAACACCCGCCAACGAACTCGCCCCGCTGTCGAACGCCACAGCCAGGCCGTCGCCGAGCACCGTGACGCCCACGAAGAGCTCCGAACTTGCGACGCGATCGACCGCCTCGACGCGATGACACCCTCGGTCGGCGAACACCGGATGCGCGTCCGGGCGCTCAACACCTGGAAGGACTGGGCCGACGGCCACCCGGTCCCGGACAGCTCGCTACGAACCGTCGCCGCCATTTTCACCCAACGAGCAGGCCCACAACGTCAGCTCGCCGCTGCGCTCCCAGATGACCTCCACCAGCCGAGCCACCGCCCCGATAACGGCAGACATCGCCCGAGCCCCAACCGATCAGCGGCGCCCGAACTCGGGATCGATCTCTGAGGATGCAACGCAGCAGCCTGAGCGCTGAGGCGGAGCCCATCCGGGAGTGGCGACGAGGATGCTCTCGCGGACTCGGCTATGCGTTTTCGGATGCGCCGTACCCGACACCGGTGAACACCGAACGCCGGCTATGGAGCACGCTTCGGCTACGCCGGGTCGCACGCCGGCCGTCGTTCTGTGCGGCGGAACCGCGCGCCCCCGCCGACGCCGGACCCGGTCCAAGATCGGTCATGGATGGCCGGGCACCAACAGGCCGCCATCGAGTCCGTGCTGACGCCTCGTTGGATTTCGTTGACGACTCGACTGACGTGGCACTGTGATGGGCACGCGGAGCCCCACCCCGGGTGCCGCTGGGCGGGATTGGGGTGAATGGTGGCAGAGGAGCATTGGCAGCAGTCTCGACTGATCCCGACGAGCGGCATCAGTGGCCCTGACGAGGCTGAGCGGCGAGCGACGTCGGCGTTGCTGGCTGTGATGGGTTCGGTTCGCGAGTTTGGGATGGCGATCGTCAAGGGACTTGGGGCGCCGGCCGGGCAGCTCGGCACGTTCATCGAGGTCCCCTTCAAGGCGGGCGACCGCAGCATCTATCCGGATGGGGTTCTTCAAGCGAGCCGCGGCGGGCGCACGTGGACGTGCCTTGTGGAAGTCAAGACCGGCTCGTCTGAGCTCGAGCGGCCACAGGTGGAGACCTATCTTGATGTGGCCCGGGAGAACGACTTCGATGGGGTTCTGACGATCTCGAACCAGATCGCTCCGGCGCCGGAGGTCCATCCGGTCGGAGCCGACCGTCGCAAGACACGAAAAGCTGCTCTGCACCATTTGTCCTGGGCAGAGGTCCTGACCGTCGCCGTTCAGCAGCGCGTGCATCGGGGCGTCTCAGATCCGGATCAGGCATGGATTCTCGGGGAGCTGATCCGGTATCTGGAACATCCGAAGTCGGGCGCGCTCGACTTTTCCGACATGGGCGCAGCCTGGGTGCCGGTGCGCGAGGCGATGGCCACGGGCACCTTGCGCACCAGTGATAAGGGGCTCGCCGAGGTCGTGTCTCGATGGGAGCAACTCCTACGGTTCTCGGCGCTCCGGCTCGGTCGTGAGCTGGGCGCCGACGTCGACGTGCAGTTGTCCCGACGGGAGCTCGCTGAGCCCGCTCTGCGGTTCGCGGCCCAAACAGAGTCGTTGGTGTCGCACGGGGTGCTCTCCGGAACGTTGCGGATACCCGACGCCGTAGCTCCGATCGACATCATTGCCGACCTGCGTGCCGGACGGGTGACCGTCTCCGTCGATGTCGACGCCCCGCGGGAGGGGCGCGCTGCCACCCGGGTGAACTGGCTCGTGCGTCAACTACGTGACGCACCCGATGGGTTGCGCATCGACGCCTTCGCCGCCGGCGCGCGCACCTCGACGAGTGAACTCCTCCGAGCCGTCCGCGAAGACCCGGCCTTGCTAGTCACAGATGCCAAACGCGAGTTCCGGACGTTTCGGGTTGCAGCCTCCTCGCCGCTTGGCACCAAGCGAGGAACAGGACGCGGCGGCTTCATCGACAGCGTGCTCGCGTCCGTGGACGGCTTCTACGGCGCCGTCGTCCAACAGCTCCGGCCTTGGTCCGCAAAGGCTCCACAGCTGCCACGGTCCAGCAAGACCGCCGTCGAGGAAGCTGGCATCGACATCGAGCCACCCCCACTGGACCTTGAGGAACACGACGCCGACGACGGACTCGACCAGTCACCGCACGCAGCAACGGTGGAACCGGCTGCGGTGCTCGATGGAGTCCTCGCAGCGCGGGCTGCGGCACCAGCGCACGCTGCCACGTCGCCGCACGAGGATGACGACGGCCCCGACGATGCATCAGCCGAGCACGGTTCGGTCTCCGATGAGCTCGTCAGCTGGGACTCGGCACACGATCGAATCGAGCACGAGCGCGACCTCGACCTCCCCGTCCGCGGGCCGGAGGCCCCATCGTCTGGCTGAGCGGCCCCGCTGCGATCTCCACTGCTCGGCTCCCGCGACCGGGGACGCGAAATTCTGACCCGCACTGATCGGACTGTGATGTTCATCAAGTCGCCGTGTGCTCGCCATCGGGCGCTATCTGGCACTCTTGGACGGGCTGAGGCGCTTGCTCCTGCAAGCGGGGCTACCGGCGCCTATCCGATACTCCTGAGGGCCGCTCGCCGCGCGTTAGAGGACGCGTGGATTCGGACATCGCGGCTCGAGCGGACGGGCCCGCGAGGAATGGACTTGCCGCCGAGCCGGGATCCGCATAAGCACGCACCTGATCGCTCGGACAGAACGTCTGGTCAGTGGGCTCAAGACGTGGCGAAGGGCGGGGCTTGGAGGGTGTCGACGCACGAGTGGTCGAAGTCCCCGCCGTTGGCATCGAGGAAGGCGTACATCACGTCGACCGCGCACGCCGCCGACCAGATCATCACGTCGTGACCGGCGCCCGGAAACCTGAGCACGGTCGAGTCCGACAACGTCTCGGCGGCGAGGTCGGCGCCGCTCGGAGGGGTGATGGCGTCGAGGTCGCCGGTGAGCAAGAGCGTCGGCACGTCGCTCGTCGTTGCGTCGCGCACCGGCCCGTCGACCCTGGGCACGTCCCAGGCCCCGCAGTCGCCGAAGATGTGGGCCGCCTGCGGGGTCAGCGAGAGCACGTCGGCGGGGAAGTCCGGCAACGCCGCCTCCGCCTGGACCTTGACGTCGGCGGCCGTCGTGGCGGCGACCTGTTCGCCGCAAAACACGCCGAACGTCAGGCCGTAGCCCGTCACGTCGACCGGTGGGACGCCGCCCGCCATCGTCGTGGCGATCTTGGTGCCGCCGCCCGTGGCGAGGTCGTGGATCATCGCCGGCACCTCGGCGATGGCGCCGGGTCGGAGCGAGGCAACGACGACCGTGTTGGCCAGCGCGTAGCCGTCGACGACGACAGACAGATCGGCGCCGCCGGCCGGATCGGGGATCGTGATCGTGCGGGGTGAGGCGGCGAGCTCGACGACGAGCCCGCGAAACTCCTGCTCCAGGTCGGGGAAGACAGCCTGGCAATCGGGCTGTGCCGCGCACGCGGCGAACAGCGCGCCGTAGCCCTGGGCCGCTGACGGCCAGAACGCACCGATCAGGTTGCGCTGCGGGGGTACCACGGAGTCGACGATGACGCTGCGGATGCCCTCCGGGTGGTCCCGGAGCAGCTGCAGCGCCAGGTCCGATCCATACGACACCCCATACACGTTCCACTCGTCGATGCCGAGGGCGACGCGCAGGTCGGCGATGTCGGCGGCGTTCTCGAGCGTGTCGAACGCAGGCAGGTCCCAGCCATCGGCGGCCAGCCGATCGCGACACGCCTTGGTCGCCGCCGCGCTCTTCGGGCCGGCCTCGGGTGCCGTCGCCGCGAACGCCAGCGACTCGACGGCGAACATGTCGATCTCGGGACACGACAGCCGCGGCTCGGCGTGGTACGTGCCGCGCTGGTCGATGAAGACCACGTCACGATCGCGGTTCCAGCCGTCGGCCACCCGCTGCACGGCCGTGACGAGGCCGGTGCCACCGGGGCCACCGGCGAGGTACAGGATCGGGTCGGGCTGCGGGTCCGGGGACTGCGCTTTGGCGATCGCCACGGGGATGGTGATCGTCGCGCTGCTCGCGTCCGAGCGGTCCTCGGGCACCGTCAATGTACCGCACGTGAAGTCTGGGCCCAGGTCGAGCTGCGGGACGCCCGGGTAGTTCGGGCTGGGGCACGGGTTCTGGGCGTACGTCGCCGCCGGCGTCGACGTTCCGGTCGTGGACGGTGCAGCCGTGGTCTCGGCGGCGCTGCCCGGCGTCGTCGACTCGGCGGCCGTCGCTGTCGTCGCAGCGATCGTCCCACTCGACGCATCAGTCGTCTCGGCGCCGCCGCTCTGCTTGTCGCCGTCGTCGCTACATGCCGCTCCCGCCAGCACCGCGACCGTCAAGGCGACGACGGCCTCGCGACGCCTCCGTCGGCGTCCCGGCATCGATCCCGTGCCGAGCCCGTTGACCCCCTGCGACATAGTGGTCCTCCGATCGATGGTGCCCACCGCACACGACGGACCGATCATGCACGCGCGTCGTTGCGGGGTGCAATCGACCGGGGTCCTGCGCTGCGTCGGGACCCAGGTCCTCAGCGCCACCCGACGACGCAGGTCGGGTTGACCTTGGTCGCCCCCCGGCCCCATGGTGACCGAGTGCTCATGGATCGCGCCTGGCGAGCTCCCGCAGATCGCTCGGACGCAGCGCTCGGACCGTGACGCGACGGTCGCGCTGGCCCTCGCGTTGCGTCGGTCAGCTGTCCGACGCTCGTCGTGCGTGGTACCGAAACGGCTCCGTGGCTGGCGGCGACAGCGGCGCTCGTGGCCGAACGCATCCCCGACGCCGAGCTCCTCGAGCTGCCCGGCGGCCATGCAAGCCATCTGCAGAACGCGGACGTCTTCACGGCCGCCTTCCGCCATCACTTCGACACCGCGCAGGCCTGACGGCGTCATCCGAATACGACGCGCAGGATCACGCAGCAGCCACGCCTGATCACGCCGGCGGTCGGGGATCGACCGTCCCTGCGCCTCGGGCGACGCGACCCGCCCCTGGCGGCTACGTTCGACTGACTCGACGAGGAGGAATGATGTCCTATTCACTTGCTTGCGGCGATGTGATGCCCGGCTGCGCCGCGACCTTCGAGGCGGACTCCGAAGAGGAGCTGCTCCAGCAGGTCGGCCCGCACGCTGCGGACGCACATGGAATCGCGGAGATCACTCCGGACGTGCTGGAGGCTGTCAAGAGCGCCGTCAAACGGTCCTGAAACGCCCACCTTCGCCCGAGCCGCCGTCCAAGCGGCCGCGGCCGCAACGAAGCATCCGAATATCACTCGGATAACGCCGAACGACTGCGTCCTCGATCGCCGGATCTCTGGTGTCGTCACCCAGCCTGGATCGCGGCTGCCAGGGCATCCAGCTCCTCGCGAGTGCGGCGGACTGATGCGCGTCGGGGATCGACCGGTCCTCCGACGAACGGGTCGTCACTGTGGCGCGGGAACAGGTGTAGGTGGAGGTGCGGCAGCGTGTTGCCGTGGATCTCGTAGTTCATCTTGATCGGCTCGACGAGCGATGCCACGGCGGCTGCGACCCGCATCGAGTCAGCCCAGAACTGGCGCTGCTCGTCGGCGGGCAGCTCGAAGGGTTCGTTGACGTGGCGTCGGGCGACCACGCTGACGTAGCCGCGAAGTGACGCTTCGACGGGTGCGGTCGCCCACGCGGTCGGGAGCTCCGCGATGATGTCGAGAGGAGCCCCCGAGGCACAGATGATGCATCCCTCGGGAGTACGGCGTCGCGCCCACTCCTGCGGTCGGGACCAGACTGCGCCGCCGGTGGGACCGAGATCTACTGGCTCCGTCATCAGACCATCGTGCATCACCTGCCAGATAAGCCCGGCCGGTGCGAGGTGGGCACCGCGCCCGCTATCGCCGGCTCGATGACGCGTCCGGCGGTCGTCGAGCGGACGCCGCTTGCAGTCGCGAGCACCGGGACGAGCGCACAGAACGACGCGCCCGAACGACGAGTCGCCCGCCGCTCAAGTCCGCACATATCGGCATGTCGTTGTACAAACGCGACCGACACCATCAGCCTGCGGAGTTTGGCAGGCGACAGTCCGCGTGTGCGTCTTGAACCCGCCGACTCCTCGTACAGGATGAGTACGTACGGCGCAAGTACCTACGGGTGAGTATCAGCTGAACCGGGCCCCGAGGGCGCGCATCATCTCGAACGTATTCTCGTACGGGACGCTCAGGTGGTGGCACGCGTCAGGGATCTTGACTCGCTTGCGGCTGGCTCCGGCTGGTGTCTCCTGCGTCACAACGATCGATCCCGTTTCAAGCGCGCCGCCGACCAGGAAAGGGTCGGCGCCGTCCATGAAGTCGGCGAGGACATGGGGCTTGTAGCCCTCGGACTGAGCCCATGTCCCGAGCCGGCCGACGGCGTTGGCCACGACCTGCGAACTAGACGGAACGTGGAACAGCAGGTCGCGTCGATCCTTGACCCACGAGGCCAGGTCGTCACCGCCATCCTTCAGCTCGTCGTAGATCATGTCGGTCGAGGCGATCTCGCCGGCTTCGGCACGCTCCTCAAGCCAAGTCCAGAACGCGGGCACGAGGTCGAAGCCGTAGTACCGGTTTTTCGCCTCGATCAAGACGTTGGCATCGAGCAGCCGCACAATCAGCCGACGCCCATGGATTCCTCGAGCTTCGTCAGGTTGGCGGGCTTGACGCCGAGCAACCGCGACGCCTCACGGATCGAGGTTTCCGATGCTTCGACGCTCTCAAGTACGGACTGGGTGAGCCGCCGGCTGTTTCGAATCGGCGCCGACAGGTAGTAGTTGCCACCTGTTGAGGTCGACTGCTTCGAAGTCCAGTTCTGCTTCTCGTGCTCATAGAAGTCGAAGAACTGCTGGCGGTCGATCGCCTCGTGCTGCCAGAGCTGGCGAGCAACCATGACGGTCGACACGTGTAACTCGCGAGCGATCACGCTGGTCCAGTCCTCGAAGCCACCGGTGCGCTGCCGCCATCGCTCGGACATTGCCGCCCACGGAAGGAGCAGTTCACCTGCAACCTCGTTGCAGAACTCCTCGATGTCACCGGACCCCTCACCGCCGATCGTGACGTCGGCGTCGGAGATCCCGCCCTGGCCGATCCAGATGTGGGCAAGCTCATGAGCGAGAGTAAAGACCTGTGCTGCATTGCTATCGGCGTTGTTGACGAAGACGACCGGTGCCATGGGATCGGCGATGGAGAAGCCGCGGAACTCCTCGACGCGGAGCGCTCGGTTCGTGGCCTGTCGCACGACGCCGTTTCGCATGACAAGCACTCCCGCCGCCTCGACCTGCGCTACGAAAGCGCGGAGGAACGCGTCGGCCGGGCTCTCGGGTCGAACGGCGGTCTCAAAGTCCAGCGTGGATCGGATGTCGTCCGCCACGACCCTGATGTCCGAGCCGCTCGTAAAGCGCCCGACGAACTCAATCGGTTCCTCGTCGCGCTCGACCCGATGTTCCCGGTACCAATCCTGCTTCCGGAGAACGTCAGAAATGACATCGCGTAGGTCGAGCGACGGGTTTGTCGACGTGGGATGCCGCCGGAAGTCAGGTATGGGCACCTCCTCGTCAGGAGGCTCCTCGAGGAACAAGTAGCCGAACGGTACGCGCAGCAACTTGGCGAGCTTCTGGGCCTGCCTGAACGTCGGCGCTCCGTCTCCAGCTACCCACTGGTCGATGGCGGTCTCGTCCTTCTTGAGCGACCTCGCCATGTCCCCGGTGCCGCCAGGCGAGCGCGCCAGGGCCCAGCGCAACATCGCAGGGTTGATGTGGGCGCCAGGCATGCGATTCGACCCTACTCAGGGGGTCTAACGGTGGTCCTCGCGGACACCACCCTCCGGACGCTCAGACCGGTGGCCGGGGCCAACGTTCTCGACGCCCGAAGCCAGACCCGCCGCCTCCGCATGAGCGGGCTGGAGTCGCTCGCCACGACACCTCGCCTCAGCGGGGCCGCCCGAAGTGCTGTTCACGGAGCACCGAACGTGAGGCCCGAACGTCCCAGTCCCGTCGGAGCAACGCGCACCGAACGATGTCGGCGGCGGATCGGTGGTGTCGTGTGCGAGCAGGCGACCGACTCAGCCGCGGTCTCGTCGCGACGGTGATCGCGTCAGAAGAGCCAGGGCTCCCGGAGATCGATGAACTCGACGTTGGCCATGAGCTGTTCGAAGTCGCCCATCTGCTCAGCGAGCTCGGCCGGCGGCTCCTTCGATTCGCCCTCGCGCGCCTCGGCCTCGTTCGTGAAGTAGGCCACCTCGAGGTAGCTGTCCGACCCCGTCCACATGCGGAAGCCGCCGAGCAGGTCTGGACGGAACGACGCCGCGTGCGCTTCGAACTGGTCGTCGAGCGCGTGGACCCGGCCACGATCAATCCCGGGGCCCCTCATGATCTGGACGAAGCCAGCGTCGTTCGACCCACCGGCCAAGAAGCTGTCGACATCGGCGGAGTCGCTGAACCGAACGTCCCCGTCGAAACATTTCTCGGTATCGGCCCACCATTGACCTTGCTCCGCGCGCTCGCTGTTGGCCATGCCATCCACCTTCGTCTCGAACCGCGCGAACACGAAGGCGTCACCGTCGTCCGTCACGCCCGCCGTCGACCCGAGGAATCCCCGGGCACCCGGTCGCAAGTCGATCATCCACCGCTCCAGCTGACGACGCAGGCCCTCACGATCGGCCGCCCGCCCTTCGAAAGCTTGTACGAACATCGTTCACCTCCGCAGCGCTCGCCCCCACGATCATCATCGTCTCGACCCGATCACTCCGCAACGTCCATCTGCCCGGACAGGAACGACTACCGCATCGTCCGTCTGCTCCTCTCCGTCTTTCCTCGATGACGCCCGCCGATCGCAAGGAGGCACCGAATGACACCACAGAACCACGGGCTGCGCCGCTCGAAGCCCGCACCCAACGGCATGGCGTTGCGGTCGGGGCAGGGTCTGTGGTCGCGGAACTCTGCCTGCTGCGCCTGGGCCCTGTGCGACCGCGGGATGCGCTCGAGGCGCCGTCGATGCTGCACGGCGCCCGGGCCTACAATGCGAACAAGCGACGAGGGGGTCGACGATGCCGAAGTACCTGCTGCAGGTCAACTACACGCTCGATGGAGTCAAGGGGGTCTTGTCCAAGGGTGGCACGGCACGACAGGCCGCCGCCCAAGCGGCGGCCGAGAGCGTCGGCGGCACACTGGAATCCATGTACTTCGCCTTCGGAAGCACCGACGCCTACGTCACCGCGGAACTTCCGAACAACGCCGCGGCCGCAGCACTGGCCCTGACGGTGAGCGGCTCCGGCGGGGCCACAGTGAACACGGTCGTTCTGCTCACGCCCGACGAGATCGACACCGCCACCCAGACCGGCGTGCAGTACACGGCGCCCGGGCAATAGCCAACGCCC
>JBPCJL010000018.1:0-4070 GCA_051005355.1 Ilumatobacteraceae bacterium | reverse complement strand
TCGTACGATCGCCGCCCGAATCTCCGACGAGTTGGGTACGCCGCTCGGTACGACCATCGGCTGGAAGGTCCGCTTCACCGACGACGTCTCCGAGGACACCCTGGTCAAGCTGATGACCGACGGCGTGTTGCTGGCCGAGATCACCCGAGACCGGCTGCTGACCCAGTACGACACAATCATCATCGACGAGGCTCACGAGCGCAGCCTGAACATCGACTTCCTGCTCGGCTACCTGCGCCGCCTCCTGCCGCAGCGACCTGACCTCAAGGTGATCGTGACCTCGGCCACGATCGACACCGCCCGCTTCGCCCATGCGTTCGCCTCCGACGCAACGACCGACGATGGGGTCGTCGATGCGCCGGTGATCGAGGTGACGGGGCGGACCTACCCGGTCGAGGTGCGCTATCGCCCCGTCGGCGCCGACCCCGACGACGATCGAGGCCAGGACGACGCCATCGGCGACGCCGTCGCCGAGCTCGCCAGGGGAAAAGGTGTGGGCGACGTGCTCGTCTTCCTCAGTGGCGAGCGCGAGATCCACGACGCCGCGGACGCGCTACGGCGCCGCTTCCCGACCGGTACGGAGGTGCTGCCGCTGTACGCCCGGCTGTCGGCGGCCGAGCAGCACCGAATCTTCCAGCCCCACCCCGGCCGACGCATCGTGCTCAGCACGAACGTCGCCGAGACGTCCATCACCGTGCCCGGCGTGCGCTACGTCGTCGACACCGGCGTGGCTCGCATCTCGCGCTACAGCCGGCGCCTCAAGGTGCAGCGGCTGCCGATCGAGCCGATCTCGCAGGCGTCAGCGGATCAGCGGGCCGGGCGGTGCGGGCGCCTCGGTCCCGGCGTCTGCATCCGTCTCTACACCGAGGACGACTTCACGGCGCGGCCGGCGTTCACGGAGCCCGAGCTGCTGCGCACCAACCTGTCCTCGGTCATCCTCCAGATGCTGGCCCTCGACCTCGGCGACGTCGCCGCCTTCCCGTTCATCGAGCCGCCCGACATCGCGGCGGTGCGCGACGGCTTCGCCCTCCTCGAGGAGCTGGGGGCGATCGACGGCGACGAGGAGCACCGGCGCCTGACCGATGTCGGTCGGCGCCTGGCCCGCCTCCCCGTCGACCCGCGCCTCGGGCGGATGGTGCTCGAAGCCGGCCGGCGCGGGTGCGTCCACGACGTGCTGGTGATCGCCGCCGCCCTGTCGATCCGCGACCCGCGCGAGCGGCCGGTCGAGCAGCGCGATCGGGCCGACGAGCTGCACCGCCGGTTCGACGTGTCGGGCAGCGACCTGCTGTCGATCGTTGCGCTGTGGAGCTACCTGCGCGAGCAGCAGCGCCAGCTCTCCGGCAACCAGTTCCGCAAGCGGTGCCGCGCCGAGCACCTCAACTTCTTGCGCATCCGCGAGTGGCAGGACCTGTTCAGCCAGCTGCGCCGGGTGGCCGGCGAGATCGGCTTGCGCGTCACGAACGAGCCGGCGCGGCCCGACGACGTCCACCAGGCCGTCCTCAGCGGGCTGCTGTCCCACGTCGGGATGCGCGACAACGACGGCCGCCAGTTCAAGGGCGCCCGCGGCTCGTCGTTCGTCATCGCGCCCGGCTCGGTGCTGGCCAGACGCCCGCCGCCGCAAGGTGAGGGAGCGTCCGGGGTCGAGGCCCGCGCTGACGGTCGATTGAGGCGAGCGAACAGGCCGAATTGGGTGATGGCGGCGGAGCTGGTCGAGACGGATCGCCTCCGCGCTCGCCGGGTGGCGACCGTCAGCCCCGACTGGATCGAGCGCCTGGCCGGGCACCTCGTCAAACGCTCCTACGGCGAGCCGTCGTGGGACGGGAAGCGCGGTGCGGCCGCCACGACCGAGACCGTCACGCTGTATGGCCTGCCGATCGTGACGGGCCGCATCGTCCAGCTCGATCGCGTCGACCCGGTCGCGGCGCGTCGCATGTTCATCCGCCATGCGCTGGTCGACGAGGAGTGGGACGCGCCCCACGCCTTTCTCGGCCGCAACCGCACGTTCCGCGCCGGCGTGCGGACGCTCGAGTCGAAGGCCCGCCGCGCCGGTCTGCTCGACGACGATGACGTCGAGGACTTCTACGACGAGCGGATCCCGGCCGACGTCACGTCAGGTCGGCGGTTCGACCGGTGGTGGCGTGACCCGGCGGATCCCGCCGCCCTCGACCTGACCGACGACCTCGTCGGTGGTGGTGCTGTGCGCTGGGCGGACCTCCCCGACGCCTGGCGCCAGGGCGACCTGGCGCTCCCGCTGACTTACCGCTTCGCGCCCGGCGAGCCGCTCGACGGCGTGACCGTGCACGTGCCGCTCACCGTGCTCGACCGGGTCGCCGAGGACGGGTTCGACTGGCAGGTCCCCGGCTACCGGCGCGAGCTGGTCGATGCCCTCGTGCGCACGTTGCCGAAAGCGATCCGGCGGGAGCTGATCCCGATGGCCGAGACGGTCGCCGCGGCGCAGGAACGGCTCGGCCCGCCGAACGGTCGGCTCGTCGACGCGCTGGCCGTGGCGCTGACAGCGGTCGCCGGCGTCGGCGTGCCGGCCCGTGCGTTCCGACCCGACGCCGTCCCGGCCCACCTGCGCGTCAACTACGTCGTGGCCGACTCCGCCGGCACGGTGCTCGACGCCGACGACGACCTCGCCGCCATCGGACGTCGCCAGGCCGCGGCGGTGCAAGCTGCCGTCGCCGCCTCGAGCCCGATGGCCGAGCGGCGAAGGATCGTGGACTGGGACGTCGGTGAGCTGCCGCGGATGGTCGAGGCCACGGACGGATCGGGAGCGCGCGGCTATCCGGCGCTGGTCGACGAGGGGGCCGACGTCGCATTGCGGGTGCTGACCACGCCTGAGCGCCAAGCGCGGGCGATGCGCAGAGGCGTCCGTCGACTCCTGGTGCTCACCGCGGCACCGTCCGCCGCGAGCGTGCGGCGCGATCTCGACCGGTCCCGACAGTCGGCGATCGGTGCCGCCGGCATCCCAGTGGACGAGCTGGCCGCCGATGCGGTCCTGGCCGCCGTCGACGCCGTGCTCGACGATGTCGGTGCGCTCCCCTGGGACGCCGACGCCTTCATCGCACTGCAGCGAGCCGTGCGGCGCGACGCGCCGGCGCTGGCCGCTCAGGCGCTGGCGACGGCAGCCGACGTCCTCGCCGCCGAGATCAGCGCACGGACCCGTCTGGCCGAGCTCGGTGCGGCGTCGGCGCAACCGGTCGTCGACGACGTCGAGAGTCATCTGGCCCGGCTGCTGCAACCGGGCTTCGTCGCCACGGTCGGCGCCGGCCGGATGGTCGATCTCCTGCGGTACGTACGGGGCATCGAGCACCGACTGGAACGCCTCGACGTCGCCCGCGACGCCCGCCGACGCGCTGAGGTCGTCCCCCTCGAGCAGCGCTACGACCGGCTGATGCGCGACCTCGGCGGAGCCCCCCCGCCGCCAGCGCTGGCCGAGGTCGCCTGGCTGCTCGAAGAGCTGCGGGTCAGCATCTTCGCCCAACCGCTCGGCACCCGCACCGCCGTCAGCCCCACCCGCGTTGCCAAGGCCCTCGCCGCCGCCGAAGACGCGTTCTGACGAAGATTCGGTACGGGAATCCGTACCGATCGCGCCACGGAATCAGGGGTTTTCCGTTCCGCCTGGGTCACGACGCCCAGGGAAAGTGTGATCAACCGTCCTGAAGTCCTCGCCCTGTTCACCTCCCAACACTCCGTGGCGACCGTCATGCAGCTGCGTGCGATCCCGGTGTCGAGGGACGCCATCAGCCGGGCGCGTCGTCATGGCACGGTCGTCAACGTCTTGCCCGGCGTGGTGCGCCTGGCGGGCAGCGAGGAGTCGTTCGTGTCCCGGGCGATGGCGTTGCAGCTGCACGTCGGCGACACCGGCTACGTGAGCGGGGTCAGCGCCGGCGTCCTGTACGGGTTGCGCGACATGCCGCGGCATCCGATCGAGATCACGGCCCGCCAGCAGCGACGTCGGGTGGTGCCGCCGAGCTGGGCCCGGCTCGAGTTCACGAGTTGGGCGCTGCCGGACGAGGACATCGTGGCGCGCCCGGACGGCCTGCGGGTGGCTTCGCCGCTGCTGA
>JBPCJL010000017.1:0-8487 GCA_051005355.1 Ilumatobacteraceae bacterium | reverse complement strand
CCGGTGATCAGGCGCAGCAGCGTCGACTTGCCCACGCCATTGGCGCCGATCAGGGCGGCCCGTTGCCCGTTGCCGACCGTGAAGCTGACGTCGCGCAGCAGCTCGTCACCACCCGTGCGCCGCCAGCCGACGTGGCTCACCGGGATCGAGCCCACTGAGCGGACGTTAGGTGCCGGTGGCGCCTTGCAGTGTGGCGGATTCAGCCTGCCGCAGGACCTCGCGCAGGGGCTGGCCGAGCGCGATGGCTGCCGCACTCGCGTCGTCGTGCTCCGGCTTGGCCCGACCGTCGGCCAGCTTGACCCTCACCGGGTGGCCGGAGACGTTGACCGTCACGACCTCGCGTCGCTGCGGCCAGCGCTCGACGGTCGACGCCCGCAGGCCGAGGCTGCCGGTCTCGGCCAGCAGCACGGCGGCCAGGCGCTCCAGATCGACGGGATCGACCAGCGCGTGGATCGTGTGGGCGGGGCGACCCTTCTTCATGACGATCGGAGTGGCCCAGGCGTCGCGTGCGCCGGCGGCCAACAGGGCGACGATCGTGTGCGCCAACACCTCGCCCGTCACGCCGTAGACGTTGGATTCCAGCTCGATCGCCGCCTGCCCGGGCCGTGGGGTCAGGGACGGCTCGACCAATTCACCGACGATCAGCTGCACGACGTTGGGGCGGCCGGGCGGGTCGGCCGTGCCGGCGCCGTAGCCGACCGCCTCGACCGTCATCGCCGGCAGCGGCCCGAACCCGTCCGCCAGGGCGACCAGCGCGGCGAGCCCGGTCGGCGTCGACAGCTCCATATCGGTGTCGACGCCCACCAGAGGAACGCGGCGCGACGCAGCCATGCGGACCACGCCCGGCGGCGGGTTGGGCAAGTCGCCGTGGGCGGCCCGAACGGTGCCGTGGCCGACGGCGACTGGCGAGGCCACGAGACGATCGATGCCCAGCGCATCGAGGCCGGCGGCGATCCCGACCACGTCGACGATCGTGTCGAGCGCACCGACCTCGTGCAGCGCAACCTCGTCCGGATCGACACCGTGCACGGCGCCCTCGGCGGCGGCGAGGACGGTGAAGATGCGCTCGGCCCGGGACCGCACGGGAGCGTCGAGATCGCCGGCGGCCAACAGCTCGAGGATCTCTGCGGCGGGACGGTGGTGGTGGTCGCCGTCGTGGTCGTCGGTGACCACGTTGGCCCACAGCGCGGCGACGCCCCCGCGCTGCGTGCGCTCGAACGTCAGGGCGTAGCCGTCGACACCGACGGCGGCGATCGCCGCCGCCACCCGTTCGGGGTCGGCGCCGGCGTCGACCAGCGCACCGAGCAGCATGTCGCCAGCGACCCCGGCGGCGCAGTTGACGTAGGCGACGCGCGTCACGGCCGCATGCGGGCGACTGCGCAGGCCGCCCCGAAGCCGTTATCGATGCCGACGACGGCCACCCCGCTGGCGCACGACGCGTGCATGGCCAGCAGCGCGGTGACGCCCTCGAGCGATGCGCCGTAGCAGACGCTGGTCGGCACGGCGATCACGGGCGCGCCGGTCAGGCCACCGACGACGCTGGCCAGCGCGCCCTCCATCCCGGCCAGCACGACGACGATGTCCGCCGCCGTGACCCGGTCGACGTGGGCCAGCAGGCGATGCAACCCGGCCACCCCGACGTCGGCCAGGCGATCGGGAGCGAAGCCGTTGGCCTGCAGGGCGATGGCGCACTCGTCCGCGACCGGTCCGTCGGCCGTGCCCGCGGTGACGACGAGGACCGAGCTCGTGCGCCAGGGCGCGGGGAGCCGGTAGCCCGCCGTCCGGCTGTGCACGATGGCCGGGCCGTGCGCCGCCTCGACGGCCTTGATCTGATCGTCGCCGGCGCGGGTCAGCAAGACCGGGCCGCTCCCGTGGGTCAGCAGCTCGCCGACGATGCGGGCGCACTGCTCGGGCGTCTTGCCCGGCCCGTAGACGGCCTCGGGGATGCCCTGGCGCAGCGCCCTGTGGTGGTCGACCAGCGCGTCTCCGAGGTCGGCGAACGGCAGCCGGCGCAGGCGGGCGACGGCGTCGTCAGGACTCACGCGGCCGGCGGTGACGTCGTCGAGCAGCACCCGCAGCGCCGCCTCATCCATTCCCGCCATGCTGCCAGAAGAGGCCGCCAATAGTGTCTGGCGCCATGTCTGGTGACGGACCGCGGCGCGTCGGCTTCTTCGGCCCGTTCGGCACGTTCACGGAACAGGCGCTGCGGACGCAGGCCGATCTCGACGCCGCCGAGGCCCTGCCGTTCCCGACCGTCCCGGACGTCCTCGACGCCGTCGCCGCCGGCGAGGTCGACTGCGGCGTCGTGCCGATCGAGAACTCGATCGAGGGCGTCGTCAACTTCACCCAGGACGCATTGGCCTTCGACCACGACCTGCTGATCACGCGCGAGGTGGTGCTCGACATCGAGCTGTGCCTCGTCGCCAAGCCGGGGACGACGCTCGACGACGTCAAGTCCGTGCTGTCCCTGCCGGTGGCGACGGCGCAGTGCCACCGGTTCCTGCGCGAGCGCCTGCCCGGCGTCGAACCGCACGCCGCCAACAGCACGGCCGAAGCCGCCCGTCTCGTCGCCGAGGACGACGAAGCGAGCGCGGCGGTCGCGCCGCGCGTCGCGGCGGCGCGCTACGGGCTCGAGGTGATCGCCGCCGACATCGCCGACCACCCCGGCAACCAGACGCGCTTCGTCGTCGTGTCGCGCGATGGCATTCCCAAGCGCACCGGCCATGACCGCACCGGGATGGTCGTGTTCCAGCGGGCCGATGAGCCGGGCAGCTTGATCTCCATCCTGCAGGAGTTCGCGGCGCGCCGCATCAACCTGTCGAACCTGCTCAGCCGCCCGACCAAGGCCGGTGGCCTCGGCGACTACTGCTTCGTGATCTACGCCGATGCCCACATCGACGACGAGGTGCTGGCCGACGCCATGCGCGCCCTGCACTCCAAGCAGGGTGCGGTGAAGTTCCTCGGCAGCTACCCCGTCGCCGGCGAGCACGCCCGCACCGCGCGCGAGCACGCCGACACGAGGTGGCGCGAGGCCGACGACTGGGTGCGCGCGCTGCGGTCGCGCATCGAGCGCTAGCGGTCGGCGATCAGACCGGCCGTACAGTGCGCCCGATGGATACCCCGGTCTCGGTTGTCACCGGCGCCAACTCGGGCATCGGCCGGGCGACGGCCATCCACCTGGCGGCCGCCGGTCACGTCGTCTACGGCACCGTCCGGTCGACGTCGAAGACCGACAAGCTGTTGGCCATGGCCGAGCAGGCCGGCGTCGAGGTGCGCCTGGCCGAGCTGGACATCGCCGACGACGACTCGGTCCGCCAGGGGTTCGCCCGCATCCTGGAGGAGGCGGGCCGAGTCGACCACCTCGTGAACAACGCCGGCGTCGGCGCCAACGCGGTCGCCGAGGAGGGCTCGACCGAGCTGTACCTGGACGTGATGAACGTGAACCTGTGCGGTGCCGTCCGCTGCCTGCAGGCGGTGCTCCCGCAGATGCGCGAGCGCGGGAGCGGATCGATCGTCAACATCACCTCGATCGCCGGTCGGATGGCGGCCATCGCGCAGTCGCCGTACGTGGCGTCGAAGTTCGCGCTGGAGGGGCTGAGCGAAGGCTTGGCCCAGGAGCTGGCGCCGTTCGGGATCCGGGTGGTCATCATCGAGCCCGGGGTGACGAAGTCGGCGATCTTCGCCAAGACCATCGACGCGCCCAACGCCACCGGTGTCTACGACGCGCCGTACCGGCGGATGTTCCAGTTCTACGGCGCCGGGCTGGCCCAGGCCACCGACCCATTCGAGGTCGCAGAGGTGATCCGTCACGCCATCACGACGGACGAGCCGCAGCTGCGCTACGCGATGAGCTGGGGTGGGCGCGAGCTGGTCGAGCGACGGGCGACGATGGCCGACGCCGACTGGGTGGGCCTCGGCGCCCTCGAGGACGACGACGCCTACTACGCGCGGTTCAAGGAGCTCTTCGGCCTGGACATCGCGCCGCGGTGACGGCAGTCGCCCCGCCCGCCTAGCGTCGCATCGATGGAGGGTCAGGTCGCTGTCGTCACCGGCGGTGCATCGGGCATCGGCCGGGCGACCGTCGAGCGCATGATCGCCGCCGGCGGGCACGTCGTCTTCGGCGACCTGAACCGGGACAGCGCGCAGCGGTTGATCGACGAGCTCGGCGCGCCCGATGGTTTGCGGTTCGTGCCGACGGACGTCGCCGAAGAGGACGACGTGGCGGCGCTGGTCGCGATGGCGATGTCGACGTTCGGGCGGCTCGACGTGATGTTCAACAACGCCGGCGTGGGCGGGGCGTACGGACCGATCACGGCCATCGAGGTGGAGGACTGGGACCGCACGTTCGGCGTGCTGGTGCGCAGCGTCTTCCTCGGGACCAAGCACGCGGCGCGCGTGATGATCGAACAGGGTGACGGCGGCAGCATCGTCAACACCGCGTCCGTCGCCGGGCTCTCGGGCGGCGGCGGCCCGCAGGCCTACTCGGCGGCCAAGGCGGCGGTCATCAACCTGACGTACTCGACGGCCGTTGAGCTGGCCGTCCATCGGATCCGCGTCAACGCCATCTGCCCCGGCTTGATCAACACGCCGCTGGCCATCCGCAACGACCGTGTCCGCGGCCGCGTGCGTGAGCTGATGTCACTGGTGCAGCCGTGGCCCGATCTGGGGCGGCCGGAGGACATCGCCGCCCTGGTGGTGTGGCTGGCCGGGCCGGAGAGCGTCTTCGTCAGCGGCGAGGCGATCCGCGTCGACGGCGGGCTGACTGCGGCCGGCCCGCGCATGATCGGCATGACCGACCCGAACGGCGCGTTCGTCCGCTCGACGGGCTTCGCCGACGGCACCACCGGCCGCCCGCCCGTCAAGCGCCCGATCGGTGATCGCCCGTCGCCCACGCCCGGATGATCGGCTCGAGCTCGGCGGGCGCAGCACCGTGGAGGATGACGCCGTCAGCCCCAAGGTCGAACTGGCGCTGGACGGTCGCCACGCACTGCTCCGGCGTGCCGGTCGCCGCCGCCGCCAGCCACTCGGCGGGCAGCAACGTGGCGATGTGTTCCAGCTCGGCCGCTGTCGCCGTCTGATCGATGGCGCCGCGGTAGCCGGCGACGAACGGATCGGCGCGGAAGCGGGCCAGGACCTCCGGGTCCCAGCCGTTCGTCGTCACCATCAGGTCGCCGTACGCCTGCAGGTAGGTGGCCAGCCGACCGACCGTCTTCTTCAGCCGAACGGGCTCCGGGAGGTGATCGCCGATCGTCGCCAGGCACGACCACACCCACACCGCATCCGGGTCGCGTCCGGCCGTCGTCGCCGCATCCTTGACCGTGCGCACGCAACGGTCGAGCGTCTCGTCGCCGAAGAAGGTGTGCAGCACGATGTGGTCGAACGCCCGCCCTCCGAGCGCGAGGGTCTGCGGCCCGAACGCCGTCAGACCGACCGGGATGTCCTCGTCGAACGCCGGGTCGAGCCGCAGGAACGGGTAGCGGCCGGCGGGTCCGTCGTGGCCGATGATCGTCTCGCCGTGCCAGAGCCGGCGCATGACGGAGACGAAGTCCTCGAGCTGCGCCGTCGTGACCGGAGGGAGGCCGAGGGCGTTGGTCAGGGGTGCGATGCCCCGCCCGAGCCCGAGGACGAAGCGTCCGCCGGTCAGCCGGTGCATGGTCGTGGCGTAGGAGGCCGTGACGATCGGGTGGCGCGTGTTGTGGTTGGTCGCCGCAGTGGCGATGCGCAACGTCGACGACACGGCGCCAACTGCACCGGACAGGGTGACGGCCTCCTTGACGTTGAAGCGTTCGGAGATGAACACCCAGCCCAGACCGAGGCGCTCGGCGTCATGGACCTCGGTGATCAGCTGGCGCGGATCCTCGGCGCCACCGGCCAACGTGTAGAAGCCGAGCCGGTCGAACGCCACGGGCGGAGGTTGCCACAGCGATCCGCACCGCCGGCGACCCGTCCTCGCCTCGCGGGCGGGCTGAGCGTCAGATCGATCGGCGGCGGAACCGACCGACGCTGACCAGGCCGACGCCCGCAGCCAGCACGGCTCCACCCACGAGAGCGATGGTGGCCGCGTCCTCGAGCCCGGCCATCGGCATCTCCACGCTGAGGTCGGCCGTGGCGCCGGCAGCTTCGATCTCGTACGTGCCGGGCTGGTCCGGGGCGGTCATGTCGCCAACACCAACTCGGACAACGTGTCGGTGTTGGAGGGGAGCGCGGACGGTTCCTTCAGCGGGCCGACCAACTTCCGGGCCGGCGAAGTGCCCGAGTCGGTGGCCGTTGGCGACTTCAACGCCGACGGCGACGCCGACCTGGCCGTCGCCAACGCCGGCTCCGACAACGTGTCGGTGCTGCTGAACACGCCGACAGTCGAGCCAGTCCCGTCCGACTGCACGATCATCGGCACCGAAGGCCCCAACACCCTCACCGGCACCAGCGGCGTCGACGTCATCTGCGGGCTCGCCGGCAACGACACCATCGATGGAGCCTCCGGCAACGACCGCATCCTCGCCGGCTCCGGCAACGACATCGTCAGGGGTGGCTCCGGCGCCGACGACCTCGACGGCGGCCCCGGCGATGACCGCCTCGACGGCGACTCGGGTACTGACCGTCTCACCGGTGGCCCCGGCACCGACACGCTGCTCGGCGGCTCGGGCCCCGACACCTGCGCCGCCGACCCCAGCGACACCCTCACCACCTGCAACCCGTAGAACGTCGTTCTGTCCTTTCACAACTGGCCGATTCCGGCTGATTTCGACGGACAGGTATGTCGTTGGGGCGCAAGCCCAGCGAGCGGGGCAGCCTCCGGTACAAGCGGAACGGGAGGGATTCGAACCCCCGGCCCTTGTGGGGCGCCCGCTTTCAAGGCGGGTGCATTCGTCCGCTCTGCCACCGTTCCGCGGCCGACGCTAGCCATGCGTGACGAGACCGAGCTCTGGGTGAGCGAACAGCGCAGGTCTGCTGTATTCGCTCACCCGGTGAACGGCCTGGAGGTCGCTTCGTCGCCGGCCGCCAGTCGCGCTCGGCGGACCCGTCGGAGACCGACCGCTACACTCCGTCCTCTTCCCGGGAGAGGTGCCAGAGCGGCCGAACGGGGCGCCCTGCTAAGGCGTTGACCATCGCAAGGTGGTCCGTGGGTTCAAATCCCACCCTCTCCGCTGGCGGCCAGGAGAACGCTGAAGGTTCGAAACCCGCTGTCCGTCAGCTGCGCTCGAAGGGGTTGACGTGCGCGACGCCGGTTGGTGCAACGTCAGCCGTGTTGCGTGTGACCAGCGTCAGTCGGTGCTCCATCGCAGTTGCGGCCAGCAGACCGTCGATTACGGGTACCGGATCCGGAACGGAGAGCAGACCCCAACGTCCGCTGATGGCGATCGTCACCGGCAGGATGCGGTCGTAGAACTCGTCGACGATCGATGCCAGCCAGGTCCCCAGCGGTTGGCCCGCAGCGGGATCGCGCCGGACGATGAGCTCGACGCCACGGCGCAACTCGCCGACAACGAGCACCGACAGCCAGAACTCGTCGTCACGATGGTCGGCGAACCAGACGCGCAGGTTGCTGTCCCCACGCTCGCGCTTTCGCATCTCGGACACGACGTTGGTGTCGAGGAGGAAGCTGCTCACAGCCGCAAGTCGCGTGGCAGTTCGCGGACGCGCTCGAAGTCGCCGTCGGCGCCAGCGTCGGGCATCTCCAACAACCGATCGATCAGACCGTGGCTGCGGAGCGCTGATCTGAGCAACTGGCGATGCTCTTCCTCGGCGGATCGTCCGTGCTCGGCGGCGCGTCGCTTGAGCCGCTGAACGAGGTCATCATCAACGTTTCGCACGATGAGTTGTGCCACGAGCGCCTCCTTCGGCCGCTGGCGGTTGATATCAACGATAGCGACAGTCGGCCTCGGATGACACGGAGACCGCAGAGGGCAAGGATCGGCGGCCTGAACTGACGTACGGCAGTCGGCAGTGCGCTGCCTCACCCGCCCACCGCCCACCGTCATGAATCGCTGTGGAGTGTCCACCACTCGACGGGTTCGAATGTTGTTCCACCATGACGGCACCGTTGAACGCGCATGTCGATCGAGTGACCTCGACGTTGCGGTTCTGTGACGGGTCGTGTAGAAGTGGCCCTTCGCGCCGCCGATCCCAAGGCGGCCGACGTTGGGAACCGATGGCAGACCACTTCGACGACGACACCTCGCCATTCTTCGACCCGGCTCACGCCGACGATGTCGCGGACGATGCGGCGTGGGAGCGCTTCGGCAACGAGAACGTCCAACTGTCGGCCGCCAGTCCGCGTCGGCATCGAGCGGCGATCGGCGCCGATCCGCGCCTCATGCGCGTTGGCGCGCTAGCCGCGGCCGCCGTGTTGCTCGTACCGGTCGTCGTCGCCCTCGCCGCTGACGACGGGTCGTCCGGCGACGAGGTGCGCACCTCCGCCGTCGCCACCAGCGTCGTTGCGTCCACCCTGCCACCGCAGAGTGAAGCCACGACGCCTCCGCCAGGCGT
>JBPCJL010000016.1:0-6074 GCA_051005355.1 Ilumatobacteraceae bacterium | reverse complement strand
CCGCTGTCGATGGCGTCCCAGAGGTCGCGACGGTGGAAGTCGGGATCGGCGCCGTTGATCTTGACGGCCTCGTTCCAGGCGACGGACTGCAGGCCGAGCTTCGGCTTCCAGTGGAACTTGACGAACGTCGAGTTGCCGTCCATGTCGACGAACCGGAACGTGTGGACGCCGAAGCCCTCCATGAACCGGAACGAGCGGGGGATGGCCCGGTCCGACATCGTCCACATGACCATGTGCGTGGCCTCGGGCATCAGGGAGATGAAGTCCCAGAAGTTGTCGTGCGCCGACGCCGCTTGGGGGAAGGCGCGATCGGGTGCTTCCTTGACGGAGTGGACCAGGTCCGGGAACTTGATCGCGTCCTGGATGAAGAACACGGGGATGTTGTTGCCGACGAGATCCCAGTTGCCTTCCTGCGTGTAGAACTTCACGGCGAAGCCACGGACGTCACGAGCCAGGTCGGCCGAGCCCTTGTTGCCGGCGACGGTGGAGAAGCGCACGAAAACCGGAACCCGCTCGCCGGGGCGCTGGAAGAGGTCCGCCCGCGTGACGTCGCTGAGGGACTCATAGGGCTCGAAATAGCCGTGGGCGCCGTAGCCACGGGCGTGCACGACGCGCTCGGGGATGCGCTCGTGGTCGAAGTGGAAGATCTTCTCGCGGAAGTGGAAGTCCTCGAGCAGCGACGGCCCACGACCGTCGAGCCGCAGCGAGTTCTGATCGTCGGAGACGGGGATGCCCTGCTGGGTCGTCAGCCGGGCGACGCCGTCGCCGACGATCTGGTGCGTCTCGCCGCCCTCGCCGGTCTGGTCGATCAGCTGTGCGGCGGCGGTGCCCTCGGCGGCGGCGCTGGTCCTTGACGCCCGTTGCTGCGTCGGCTTCGTCAATTTCTTGCTCGTGGCCTTCGTGGGCTTCGCCGGTGGGGTGGGTGCGGACTTCTTGGCGGACTTCTTCATGGCCATGGCGTTCTCCTCTGGGTCGACCTTGCCTCGGTACCCGCCTGAGGCAATGGGCAACCGCACCTCGATCAGGGGACGGTCTCGCTCGGCATGGGTGGGTACGCCGGCTGCGCCGACTCGGCGTAGCCGGCGAAGTCGTACACGGTCAGCGCGTCGTTCTGCAGGTCGCCTCGCCCGTCCTGCCACTCCCGGTTCTGGCCGTCGACGCGCAGCCGGACGGCGTCGACACCGTTCAGCTCGCCCAGCGTGAACACGATCTGGGCGACGGCGAGTTGCAGGGCGTTGCTCTGCAGCTCGAGGACTTGCGGCGAGAGGTCGACGTTCACGATGCCGGCCACCTGGCGGGCCGAGCGCACCTCCACGTCGACGGGGAGGGCGGTCTGGAGGCCGTCGGCGATCTCTGCGTCGTTGGGGCCGCCGATGAGCGCCTGCAGCACGTCGGCCGGCTGAGCCGGGACGTCGCGCAGCACCGAGCGCAGCACGCGGCCGTTCTCGTCCTCGACGAGAAGGAACACGCGGCTGTCTCCGGCGGTCTGGCCTGCTCCTTGCTCGGCGGCGTCGAGCTGGCCCCGCTGGTCGGGGGGGACGACGCGCGGCCCCGAGTCGGGGTCGATGCCGCAAGCTGCGACGCCGATCAGCAGGCCGATGACGGCGGTGGCGGTCGCCCGGCGCATCGTCACGCCAGCGGCTGGATGGCGACTGCGCCCTCAGCGGCCGGCAGCTCGATCACGAACGAGGCGCCGGGCGCGCCGTCGCGCCGGTCGTCGACCCACACGCGGCCGCCGTGCATCCGCACGTGCTCGTCGACGAGAGCCAGTCCGAGGCCGGCGCCCTCACTGCCGGCCCGCCGGCCCGCTGACCCGCCCCGAGCGAAGCGCTCGAAGATCAGCGCCCGCTCCTCGACGGGGACGCCGGGCCCGTGGTCCTCGACCACGATCTGGACGTTGGACAGGCTGTCGTCGGCCGGATCGGGATCCAGGATGGCCACCGCGGGCTCGCCGCCGCCGTAGGCATAGGCGTTGTCGATGAGGTTGGCGACGACGCGCGCCAGCCGGCGGCGATCGCCGCGGATCACGGCCCGCTCGGCGCGCGGTGACACGGCCACGGGCGTCTGCGGGGCGGCGCTCACGGCGACGGCGTTGCGGATGAACTCGGCGACCGGCAGCTCCTCGACGTGGAGGCGGATGGCGCCGGCGTCGAAGCGGCTGATCTCGAGCAAGTCCTCGACAAGGCCCTGGAAACGGCTCACGTCGCTCGTCAGGAGGTCGAGCGCGGCCTGAGCTCGCTCGGGCAGCTCGTCGCGGCGGGCCTCCATCACCTCGACCGACGCCGACAGCGTCATCAGCGGAGAGCGCAGCTCGTGGCTGACGTCGGAGGCGAAGCGGGCGTCGCGCTCGATGCGCAGCTGCAGCGCGGCCGCCATGTCGTTGAACGAGCTGGCCAGCACACCAAGGTCAGGGTCGGACGTCGGGGGCAGCCGGGTGTCGAGGGCGCCGGCGGTGATCGCCTTGGCGGCCTGCGCCGCCTCGGCGACCGGTCGGACGGCGCGACGGGCGGCGAACACGCCGAGCAGGACGCCGAGGGCGGTGGTGATCACCCCGGCGAGGAGCAGCGAGAGGGCGACGTTGGACAGGGTCCGCTCGTCGTCGCCGATCTCGAAGAACTCGAAGTAGGCACCGAGCTCGGGCAACGGGATGCCGAAGACCATCACGCTGCGGTCGCCGACGTCAGTGATCATCCAGGCCGGCTCGGCGTCCTCCAGGACGGCGTCGCGCAGCGTGGCGGGGATGGCGCGCGGGTCGTAGAGCCCGACGCCCGGCGACCACTCGTCGCCGTAGCGGATCAGGGGGGCCTGGACGCCGAGCTCTTGGAGGCGGTCACTGGCCGGCTGGGCGCTGTCGGGCTCGCCGCGCAGCACGGTCTGCACGGTCGAGGCGTGGGAGTAGGCGGCCTGGCGGCTGGCCGACTCACGCTGCTGGATGAGGTTGGAGCGCACGAGCCCGTAGGAGGTGAAGGCGAGGAACGTCGACAGCCCGAGCGAGCCGAGCGTGAACACGAGCAGGATGCGGCGGCGCAGGCCGATGCGCCGGCGCGGCGAGGGGAAGCGCCGGGTGCGGCCTTCACCGGTCGCGGCCGCCCCGTCTCCCGCACTGCGTCGCCGGCGGGCGCGCTTGCTGACCTCGTCGAGCGTGGCCGGTGGCGCGACCGTCCCGTCGGGGGCGATCTCGGCCGTCGTCACGTCGGCCTCGTCACTCCAGCCGGTAGCCGAGGCCGCGGACGGTGACGACGTGGCGGGGGGTCGCCGGGTCGATCTCGACCTTGGTGCGCAGCCGGCGGATGTGGACGTCGACGAGCCGGCCGTCGCCGAAGTAGTCGTAACCCCACACCTTGTCGAGCAGCTCCTCGCGGCTGAAGACCTTGCTGCGGTTGTCGGCCAGCTCGCAGAGGAGGCGGAACTCGGTCTTGGTGAGGTGCGCCTCCCGGCCGGCGAGCAGGACCTTGCCCTCCTCGGGGATCAGCTCGAGGTCGCCGAAGACCAGCCGTTCATGACCCGGCTGGACCGGGCGGACGCGGCGCAGGAGGGCGCGGATGCGCGCCGACAGCTCCTTGGGAGCGAACGGCTTGGTGAGGTAGTCGTCGGCCCCGGCCTCCAGCCCAGCCACGACGTCGTGGGTGTCGTTGCGGGCCGTCACCATCACGATCGGCACGTCGCTGGTGCGACGGAGGGTGCGACACAGCTCGAACCCGTCGATGCCCGGCAACATGATGTCGATCAGCACAACGTCGGGGTGCTGCTGAGCGAAGGCCGCGACGGCCTCCTCGCCCGACCCAGCCCCCTCGACCGTCCACCCCTCGTCCTCCAAGGCGAGCTTGACTGCCGCCCGGATCCGCTCGTCGTCCTCCACCGCCAAGATGCGTGTCCCCACGGTGGACATGATGCCGTAACGGCAGGGTTCTGCGGTGCGCGGTTCGAGGCAGGTCGATAATCGCTCGGCCTCTCGGATCGACCGGAGTAGTTTCCACATCGTCGCGGCGGAGGGGGACGGGTGATGACCGATCCGGCGAGTGGGAACGACACCTGGAACCCGTGGCGGGTCGCCCCGGACTCCGGGTTCGAGACGCGTGGCCCGAACGGGCGGGTCGGGCTCATCCAGAAGGACGACAAGAACTTCGTGGTGACGGATGAGTTTCGGTTCAGCCAGCCCGCCGTTGAAAAAGACATCGTCTCCCGCCTGAGGAAGGACGGAAAGAGCCCGGAGGAAGCGCAACGCGCGTACGACGACGCACGAACGTTCACCCCGACGGAGGAAAACCCGACCGACATGGCGTCGATCCCCCCGTTCATGCGCTGGTTCGAGAACTCGTACGGCAAGCACACCCTCGCGGCGATCATCCACGACGAGCTCATCGTCGACGGGCCGAACACCGGTGCCTTGGGCAGCGACACGCTGGCGGACCGGTTCTTCCGGAAAATGATGCAGTCGGCGGGCGTCCCGTGGCTGAAACGGTGGATCATGTGGGCCGCCGTCGCCATGCGCTCGCGCTGGGCGGCGGAGGGAGTGACGCGGCTCAAGCTCATCGCCTGGGGTGTGGTCGCCGTCGTCGGGATCGCCGCCTTCGTCAACGCCGTCGGGGCGGCGTTCCTCGACTGGGGTCACCTCGTGGATCCGTGGTGGCTACTGGGCATCGCCGTCGCCCTGCCGTTCGCCTCGGCCGTGCTGTGGGGGAAGCAGTACGGCGCCAGCTTCGTCGCCGCCGCCGCAGCCCTATGGATCCTGCCCGCGGCGATCTTCGCTGCGCTCGGCTACGGCGCCTATCAGATCCTTGAAGGACTGGCCAAGTTCATAGGGTGGTCGCGGGGCAAAATACGTCGGCGCCGACGGCCGCACGACGCGCCGAGCCGGTAAACCTCCCACTACCGTGTGGTCACGCGTCTACCGATCCGAGCAGACCGGATAGTTCGGGGTCTTCGTGTCCGAGATCCACCTCAGCATTGTTGGCCTCGCCACTCCGCCGTGCTGTCGGCAAACGATGCGTTCCAACACAGCGTCCGAGGGTATCCGCAAAATGGAGCGATCAGCATCCACCAACACCACCGTCCACGGGCCAGCGTCTTGCAGCACGAACCCGACTACACTGTCACCAACAGTTCGAGTGATGCGTTCGCGCGGCAGCCACGGCTCGCCGGACATTAGAGAGATCACCAGTGGCACGATGGCGACCAGACTCAGCCAGGCGCCGGTCTTGAAGCGCGAACGCCTGATCTTGGCTCGCTCGGTCGGCGATAGCTTCGCAGCTGCGTACAAGGTCTCTGCGCCCAATCGAGTCGCGGCAGAACGCCGGTAAACTACGAAGTAGTTGAAGATTAACACAGTCGCCAGAACCAGCATAAGCGCCCAATCCATCAGCCAGACCAGCATAATTAGGACACAACCAAGAGGCGTAAGAATTGTCCAGCTCGACTCACGCGGAACACCACGACTGACGCCGTATCCTATGATAAGCACGCCGAGAACGTAAACTACCAGGTCGATATTTTCGAGGAGAACGCCGGTGGCAACCTCCGCTACGCCACTAGAACGCACAACCTCTTGCGCCGTCGACGAACTAAGGTGCGCGATACTGTAGACCTTGAGTATACCAAAGACGACCAATAACAGGCTCGACAGCCAGGCGATATTTGACACTGCCCACGGCGCAATGCCCGTCGGCTCTGTGGAGCTGCGATTCATGGCGAAATCAAAAATCTCGGGGCTTGCGCAGTTAAGCCTCTAGAACTGCGTCCCACTAATAAAGGGATCCGTTGCGCGCCGCCCCCCAAACGTACTGGTAACGTCCTCATCAAGACCGTCAGCCGTGTTCGCGATGAATGGAATTATGACGTCCAGTAACGTGTCATTGAGGTAGTCACCGACCAGGGAGTAATTGAAGTATACACTCACACTCTCGGGCGAGTCCTGCTGTGTCGACAGCGCGCCGAAATTGAATGTCTCGGCGGGGTCCACCAGTCGTTGCAACAGGTCGGTCATGGTGACCGGCTGATGGTGCGACGACGGAGGGCTGATGCCGGGTGTGCGATTGGGTGTGGGGGAGCGACAGGCGATCGAGGTGGCGCTGGCT
>JBPCJL010000015.1:0-23325 GCA_051005355.1 Ilumatobacteraceae bacterium | reverse complement strand
CGGCGGCCGGAGAAGGCGCTGTCCTCTGTGGTGGCTGTCGGCCGCCGATCGTCGCCTCCCTTCGGCAGCTCGAGAACGAGGGTCCGCAGCCGGGCGTCGGCGGCCTTGACCCCGGAGTCGAACAGCTGTGACAGCGAGCGCCACAGCAACTTCGAGCGCACCCGCGTCAACCAGTTGAACGACTCGCCGAGCGCCGAGCACACGAGCGAGAGGATGAACCAGGCGAACACGACGCCGAGGACGACGTCGAGAAGGTCAGACGAGACCACCGCTCCCTCACTTTCCGCCGAAGGACCTGTCCCCCAGGTCCCTCCCCCGAGTGAAGTATCCCGACCGCAAGGTCGTCCGTCAACCGACTTCTTGGTGAGCCGAGCGCCAGCGAGTCAGCTGGTTACCCTGCGGTAACAGACATGACCGCCCGCCTCACCGCCCCCGCCCGCCGCGAGCAGCTGCTCGACGTCGCCCTCGCCGTCTTCGCGGAATCGGGGTTCCACGGCACGTCCATGAACGACGTCGCCGAGCGCGCCGGGGTGACCAAGCCGGTGCTGTACCAGCACTTCGCGTCCAAGCGGGAGCTGTATCAAGCCCTCCTCGACGAGGTCGGGGCGCGCATGGCCAACGCCATCACGGTGGCGACGTCGGGGGCCAGGGACGGCAAGAGCCAGACCGAGATCGGCTTCCGGGCCTACTTCCGCTGGGTCGCCGACGACCACGACGCGTTCATGCTGCTGTACGACAGCGTGAGCCGGCGCGACGAGGAGTTCAGCAACTCGCTGCGACTGGTGACGGCCGGGATGGTCGAGGCGATCGCCCCGCTGATCGCCGCCGACATCGACGACGAGCACCGCATGACGCTGGCCCACGCCCTGGTCGGCCTGGCCGAGGGCGCCAGCCGCCGCCTCGTCGAGCACGGCCTCGACTTCGACCCCGACGAGGTGGCCCGCCAGATCGGCGACCTCGCCTGGGCCGGGCTCAGAGGTGTTCGCCGCGGCTCGTGATCAGCCGTCTGCGTCACGACAAGTTCGCCGCAACGCGAAATGTTGTGACACAGAGCGGGGACGCCGCTACCGCGAGCTGGTGAACTGCAGGCCGCGGTAGCCGTCGGAGAAGCCGGCGGACTTGGCCGCCGCAGTGACGTCGGCCCGGGCCGGCGATTCGAGGAGCGAGTGGCCGTCGACCTTGCGCACCTCGACCTTGCGCATCCGGCTGGTGCGCACGAGATCGGCCAGCGCGTCGGCCCACGTCGGGTGGTCGTGGGTCGACGGGAACGTCACGAGGTGGTGCGAGCGACGGTCGAACCAGGCGATCGGCACACCGTCGGACAGCACCACGACCGCCGACCCCGTGCGCGCCGGCCGGCCCGCCGTCTCCGGCCACGTCAGGGTGGCGCCGTACGGCTGGGCCGGATCGGTGGCGGCCAACACGACGGGTGCAGCAACGACCGCGCCGCTGCCGATCTGGTCGGCCGCCGACTCGCGGGCCTGGCGCAATCGATCGAGGGCGCCGGGGAGGGCGAACTGCGCCGCACCGAGTCCGCTGACGAAGTAGCCCCGGCGCACCTGGCCGCGCTCCTCCAGCACCTTGAGCACGCCGTACACCGACGCGTAGCCACCGACCACCCCCTCGGCCAGCACCGCCTCCCGCGTGACCACGCCGTGGCGCTCCACCAGCTGGCGGGCCGTGGCATGAGCGGACTCCGTGGACGTGGGCGCCGGCACCAGCAGCGGGGCGACCAACGACCACCGCCCCGCGCCGGCCGGTGGGCCGAGGCGCTGGAGCCGGCCCGGTCGCGGTCGGCCGCGCGAGGCACCCGGGCGCGGCGCGGCCCGGCCACCGCCCCGGCCGGTGAACGCCCGCAGCGGCGCCAGCGAGTCGTTGGTCACCTCGCCGGCCCAGACGAGGTCCCACAGCGCCGCCAGCAACTCGTCGTCCGCGATGCCGAGCGCGCCGGAGCGCAGCTGGTTCCAGAAGCTGGCCCCGCGCTCGGAGAGGACCGTGCGCAGCGCGTCGTGCAGCTTCCCGTCGGGAGGCTCGTGCGCCTCCCAGCTCGGCGCGAGCAACGGGAGCTGGTCGGCGAAGCACACGCGCAATCGCCCGTCCGACGAACCGATCGCGCCCGCACCCACCCACAGCACGTCGCCCGACGTGCACAGCTCGTCGAGCTGGGCGGCGCGGTACTCGCGCACGCGTGCCGCCAGCACGTCGGTCTCCAGCGTCGACGCCACGATCGGCGCACCGGCCAGCAGGCCGAGGGCCTCGACGACGGCGTCGACGCCGCGCCGCTCGGGCGGGATCCCGTGCCACGCCGGCAGGAAGCGGGCCAGCGCCTCCGGCTCGACCGGCTCCACCTCTCGCCGCAGCGTGGCCAGCGACCGGCGCCGCAGCTGGCGAAGCACATCGGCCTCGCACCACTCGCGACGCACGCCGTCCGGCCGGAACTCGCCGCGCACGACACGCCCGTCCGACTCCAACGCCGCCAGCGCGCCCACGACGCGCGCCTCTGGCGCACCGAGTCGATCGGCGACCTCGCGTTCCGTGAACGGTCCGTGCGACCGGGCGTAGCGGGCGACGAGGTCCTCGAGCGGCCGCGGCACCGGATCCGTGAACGCCGCCGGCAGCCCCAGCGGCAGCGCGCAACCGAGCGCGTCCCGGTACCGGGCGGCATCGTCGGCGGCGACGTAGCGGGTCTCGCCGGCCAGCTCGATCGGGATGGCTCGCTTCTCGGTCAGCAGCGCCCGCAACCACTCCTGGCCCGACGGTTCCTCGCAGCGCAGGTCGAGCTCGGTCGAGCTCAGATCGCCGACGCGCCGCAGCACGTCGTGCAGCTCATCCGGGTTGCGCGCCCGTCGCCCGTCGGACAGGCGCTGCAGGTCGAGCTCGACGTCGGCCAGCACGCCAGGGTCGAGCAGCTCGCGCAGCTCCTCGGCGCCGAGCAGGTCGCGCAGCAGATCGCGGTCGAGGGCCAGCGCGGCCGCGCGCCGCTCGGCCAGCGGCGCATCACCCTCGTACATGTAGGCGGCGATCCAGTTGAACAGCAGGCTCTGGGCCATCGGGCTGGGCTTGGTGGTGTCGACGTTGACGACGCGCACGGCCCGGCTGCGCAGCTGGCCGAGGACGTCGCGCAGCGCCGGGACGTCGAACGCGTCCTGCAGGCATTCGCGCGTCGCCTCGAGGAGGATCGGGAAGGTGGGGTACTTGGCGGCCACGGCGAGCAGGTCGGCGGCCCGCTGACGCTGCTGCCACAGCGGCGTGCGCTGGTCCGGTCGCCGGCGCGGCAGCAGCAGCGCCCGTCCGGCGCACTCCCGGAACCGTGACGAGAACAGCGCCGTCTGCGGCAGCGTCGAGACGACCAGCTCGTCGATGTCATCCGGCTCGATCAGGAACGCCTCGAGGGGCAGCTCGTCGGCGGCCTCTGGCAAGCGCATGACGATGCCGTCGTCACCCCACATCGACTCGACCGGAAGGTCGTACTGGTCGGTCAGCCGGCGCTCGATGGCCATCGCCCACGGCGCGTGGACGGGCGTGCCGAACGGGCTGAGGATGCAGATCCGCCAGTCGCCGATCTCGTCCCGGAAGCGCTCGACGACCACGGTGCGGTCGTCGGGCACGACCCCCGTCGCCTCCGCCTGCTCGTCCAGGTACTGCAGCAGGTTCGACGCCGCCAGCTCGTCGAGCGCGTAGTCCTCGCGCAGCGTGGCCGTCGCCTGATCAGGTGCCTGGGAACGCAGCTCGCGCACGAACGCGCCGAGCGCCCGGCCGAGCTCGAGCGGACGTCCAGGCCGGTCCCCGTGCCAGAACGGCATCTTGCCCGGCTCACCGGGCGCCGGGGTGACGGTGACCCGCTCGAAGGTGATGTCCTCGATGCGCCAGGTCGACGCGCCGAGCAGGAACGTCTCACCAGGCCGGCTCTCGTAGACCATCTCCTCGTCGAGCTCGCCGACCCGCTTACCGTCGGGGAGGAAGACGCCGAACAGGCCGCGGTCGGGGATGGTGCCGCCGGATGTGACGGCCAGACGCTTGGAGCCGTCGCGGGCCCGGACGGTGTCGTTCACCCGGTTCCACACGAGCCGAGGCCGCAGCTCCGAGAACTCCTCGCTCGGGTACCGGCCGGCCAGCAGGTCGAGCGTGTTGGAGAACTGTTCGTCGGACAGGTCGGCGAAGTTGGCCGCCCGCCGCACGAGGGCGGCCAGCTCGGCGACGGGCAGTTCGCCGCGTTGGGCGGTGTGGGCGACGAGCTGCTGGGCGAGCACGTCCAGCGGGTTGCGCAGGTAGCGCGTCGACTCGATCTCGCCGCTCAGCATCCGCTTGACGACGACGGCCGCCTCCAGCAGATCGCCGCGGTGCTTGGGGTAGATCGACCCGCGGCTCGGCTCACCGACCTGGTGGCCGGCCCGGCCGATCCGCTGCAGGCCTCGGCTCACCGCACCGGGTGACTCGACCTGGATGACCAGGTCGACGGCGCCCATGTCGATGCCCAGCTCGAGGCTGCTGGTGGCCACGATGCCGCGCAGGTCGCCCCGCTTCAGGGCGTCCTCCACGATCACCCGTTGCTCGCGGGCCAGCGAACCGTGGTGCGCCTTGACGAGGTCCTCGCGCATCCGGCCCGTCTCCGGGTCGACGTTGATGCCGCGCTCCTCGGCCAGCTCGTTGAGCTTCGCCGCCATCCGCTCGGCCTGGCGGCGGGCGTTGCAGAAGATGATCGTCGAGCGGTGCGCCAGCACCTGGTCGAGGACGCGCGGGTAGATGCTCGGCCAGATGCTGGCCCGGCGCGGAGTCATCGCCGCCGACGCCGGCCCACTGTGCAGCTCGACCGGCTGCTGCCCGTCGCCGACCGAGAGGTCGCCCATGTCCTCGACCGGGATGACGACCTCGACGTCGAGCGGCTTGCGGATGCCGGCGTCGACGATGGTCACCGGGCGGGGCTCGTTCGGCGCGGCGTAGCCGCCGAGGAAGCGCGCCACCTCCTCCAGCGGACGCTGGGTGGCCGAGAGCCCGATGCGCTGCGGCGGGCGGGCGGTCACCTCCTCGAGCCGCTCGAGCGACAGCGCGAGGTGCGCGCCGCGCTTGGTCGCGGCGAGGGCGTGGATCTCGTCGACGATGACCACCTCGACCCCGGTCAGCGTCTCGGCCGCAGACGACGTGAGCATGAGGTACAGGCTCTCGGGCGTCGTGATGAGCAGGTCGGGCGGGCGGCGGATCAGGACCTGGCGGTCCCGCGACGGGGTGTCACCGGTGCGCATGCCGACCTCGGGCACGACGGCGGTCAGGTCGAGGCGCTCGGCGGCGAGGGCGATGCCAGCTAGCGGCGCGCGGAGGTTCTTCTCCACGTCGAAGGCGAGGGCGCGCAGGGGCGAGATGTAGAGGACGCGCGTTCGCTTCGTGCGGTCGTCCGGCGTCGGCGTGGTGACGAGCGAGTCGATGGCCGAGAGGAAGGCGGCGAGGGTCTTGCCGCTGCCCGTCGGCGCGCAGATCAGCGTGTGGTCGCCGGCCCCGATGGCCGGCCAGCCCTGCACCTGGGCCGCCGTCGGCTCCGGGAACGACGCGCCGAACCACGCCCGCACGGCGGGTGAGAACGCTTCGAGCACCGGGTGATCAGCGATCGGCTCACGCTACCGACGGGGTGTGACAGCCGATCTGGGCGCCATCTCCGCCACGGCCCAATCAGGGCGCCATCTCCGCCGACTGTCGGCAGAGGTGGCGCCCAGCTCGGTCCTGTCCGAGCGCGAGAACGACGTCAGCGGGCTTCGACGAGCTCCGGGGTCAGGTCGTCGATGGCGCTGGCACCGATCAGCGCCATCGTGCGGTGCACCTCCTGGTCGAGCAGCGTCAGCGCGAGGTCCACGCCGCGCTCCCCCGCCGCGCCGAGGCCGTAGAGCCAGGCCCGGCCGGTCATGCAGGCGTTCGCGCCGAGGGCGACGGCCTTGATGATGTCGCTGCCGCGGCGCACTCCGCCGTCGCAGATGATCTCGACGCTGTCACCCACCGCCTCGCGCACCGGGGCGACGAGGTCGATCGGCGCCGGCGCTCCGTCAACCTGCCGGCCGCCGTGGTTCGACAACACGATGGCATCGACGCCGCGCTCGACCGCGAGCAGCGCGTCTTCGACCGTCTGGATCCCCTTCACGAGGAGTGGGCCCGGCCATCGCTGGCGCAACCAGTCGACGTCGTCCCACGACAGGTCGGCGTCGAACTGGCTGTTGGTGAACTCGGCGAGGGAGACGGGGTCGGCGCCGTCGCTCAACCCGCTGCCGACGATGTTGGCGAAACGGATCGGCTCGGCCCTGGCGAACGCCCACGTCCAGCCGGGGTGCACTGCGCCGTCGAGGAGCGTGCCGAGCCCGAGCCGCGGCGGCATCTCGAAGCCGCGCCGCACGTCCCGCTCACGCCGCCCGAGCACGGCCGTGTCGGCGGTGAGGACCAGCGCTTCGTAGTCGGCCTCCGCCGCCCGCTGCACGAGCTCGTCCACCAGCCCGCGGTCGCGCCAGGCGTACACCTGGAACCACAGCCGGCCGTCACTGACCCCCCGGACCTCTTCGATGGACCGGGTGGCGACCGTCGACAGCGTGTACGGCAGCCCGGCCCGATCGGCGGCGCGCGCCGCGGCCAGCTCGCCCTCCGGGTCGGCGCAGCGGGTGAAGCCGGTCGGGGCGAGGATGAGTGGCAGCGGGACGGGACGCCCGAGCACGGTCGTCGACGAGTCGACCTTTCCGACGCCGCGCAGCACGCGCGGGCGGAAGCCGATGCGGGAGAAGGCGGCGGTGCTCTCGGCCAGCGAGCGCTCGTCCTCGGCGCCACCGTCGATGTAGTCGAACACGCCGTGCGGCAATCGTCGCTGGGCGATGCGCCGCAGATCGTCGATCGACGCCACACGAGCCAACCGGCGGGCGATCGGGTCCAGCTCGAAACGCCGGAACCGCATGACGGCGCGCAGGGTGTCGAGCACGTTGGAAGTCTGCCGCACGACGGTCGCGCCGGGTCCACCCGCGCGCCGCGGCATGGCGATGGAAGAGGCTCTTGAAGTGGGTGGGAGCCGGCCCATGCGACGGGCCGGCCACCGACGCGACGCGAGGTGAGCGGTGAGGGGTGTATGTGCCCCGATCTCTCACCTCTTCCGGCCGACCGCCAATGAGGTGAGAGATGAGCGTTCGTCGACCGCTCATCTCTCACCTCTCGTGGCTCACCTGGCCGACCCGTCGCCGGACGCCGCTCCCACCCCCTTCAAGAGCCTCTTCAACCAACTTGGCGCAGCGAGCAGCCGGATTCCAGCGCGACGACCGACGGCAAGGCGGTCACAGCGCGCGGTCGGACACCACGCGACCAGCGTCCAGCTCGATCCGTCGCGTGAGGCGGACGTGTTCGAGCAGCGACCGGTCGTGGGTGACGAGCAGCACCGTCCCGTCGAACCCGTCGAGCGCCGCCTCGAGCTGCTCGATGGCCGGGAGGTCGAGGTGGTTGGTCGGCTCGTCGAGCACGAGCACGTTGGCGCCGTTGGCCATGAGCAGCGCCAGCGACGCCCTCGTCCGCTCGCCGGGCGACAGCGTCGCCGCCGGCCGGGTCACGTGGTCGGCGACCAACCCGAACTTGGCCAACAGCGTCCTCGCTTCCGAGGCGTCCAGGCCGGTGTCGTCCTGGAACGCCCGCAGCAACTCTTGCCCGCCACGCAAGCGATCCCTCGCCTGCGCCACCTCGCCGACGACGACGCTCGGGCCGCGCCGCACCTCACCCGCCGACGGCTGCGCCCGCCCGGCCAACACATCGAGCAGCGTCGTCTTGCCCGACCCGTTGGCGCCGACCAACGCGATCTGTTCGCCCGCCCCGATGGTCAAGTCGACCGGGCCGAGCCGGAAGTCGCCGCGCGCGACCTCGACGCCCTCGAAGCGGGCGACGATGTCGCCGCTGCGGCCGGGCGAGGCCACCGCCAGCCGCAGCTGCCACGGCTGGCGCGGCTTGTCGACGACCTCCAGCCGTTCCGCCATCCGCTGCGTCCGGGCCGCCCGCCCGGCCAGCTGCTCGGTCTGGTTGACCTTGAACGCTTTGATGTTCTTGTCCGGCTCGTCGGACTTGCGGACCTTCGACAGGCCCTGCGTCGCCCACTCCCGCTCCCGCTGGGCCCGTTGCACGAGGCCCCGCCGCTGCGTGTCGTAGGCCTCGAATCGCTCCCAGGCGGCCCGCCGGGCCGTCTCGCGCTCGTCCAGGTAGGCCTGCCACCCGCCGCCGTAGCGGGTGGCGGCGTGGCTGAACTCGTCCAGCTCGATCACGTCGGTGACGGTGCGGGCGAGGAACGTGCGGTCGTGGCTGACGAGGACCACGGCGGCCGGCAACGCAGTGATCCAGCGCTCCAACCGGTCCAGCCCGTCGATGTCGAGGTCGTTGGTCGGCTCGTCGAGGAGGAACACGTCGAAGCGAGCCAGCTGCAGCGCCGCCAACCCGGCCCGGGCGGCCTCGCCACCCGACAGCGTGCTCGTCGCCTGGTCCAGCCGCTCCACCGGAACGCCGAGCCCGTCCAACACCTCAGCGACCCGCGTCTCGAGATCCGGGCCGCCGAGGGCGAGCCACCGGTCGAGCGCGAACGCGTAGCGGTCGTCGGCACCTGTCTCGGCGGCGGCGAGCGCGGCGGTGGCCATCTCCAGCTCGGCGGTCGCCGCCGTCACGCCGGTGCGCCGGGCCAGCAACGCCCGCACCGTCTCCTCCGTGGAGCGGTTCGGCTCCTGCGGGAGATATCCGACCGTGGCGGTGGGCGGCGTGCGGTCGACCCGCCCTCGATCGATGGGCAGCTGCCCCGCCAAGGCTTGCAGGAGCGTCGACTTGCCGACGCCGTTCGGCCCGACGATGCCGATGCGCTGACCGGCACCGACGACGAGCTCGATGCCGTCGAGCACCGTGGTTGGACCGCGCACGACCGTGAGGTCGCGAGCACGAAGGGGAGCAGCAGCGGGCATGGACATCCGATCGAGGCCAGCGCGGCGGACGGTCCGCCGAGCACGTGGAGCAGAGGTCAGCCGCGCATGTCACCAGTCTGGCGTGCCGCAACGTCGGCGCGCCGCTCCTGTTCGCGCAGGATGCGACTGCCCCGGTCATAGGTCAGGTAGTTCCACGTCCAGTTGAGGAACACGTTGAGCCGGTTGCGGAACCCGACCAGGTAGACGAGGTGCAGCCCCAGCCACGACAGCCAGCCGAGCGGCCCGCCGAAGCGCAGACCGCCGGGCAGCTCGGTCACCGCCGAGTGGCGGCCGATCGTCGCCATCTGGCCGCGATCGTGGAAGCGGAACGGTTCGGTCGGGCGCCCCTCGAGCCGCCGCACGATCTGCTCGCCGACGTGCGCGCCCGCTTGCATCGCCGGGCGCGCCAGCTGCGGCAGCGGCTTCCCGTGCCGGTCGGTCATCAGCGCGATGTCACCGATGGCGAACACGTCGGGATGGCCGTGGACGGTCAGGTCCGGTTCGACGATCAGGCGATCGCCGGGACCGGTCGGCGTCCCCAGTGTCGACGCCAGCGGCTCGGCCCTGACACCCGTCGACCAGACGGTCGTGCCGGCCCGGATGACCGAGCCGTCGGTGAGCTCGACCCGGTCGGTCCCGACGCGGACGACGCCGACACCGAGGCGAACCTCCACGCCGCGCCGCTCGAGCGTGCGGCGGGCACGGCGCGAGGAGTTGGGGTGGAACGGGGCCAGGAGTCGATCGGCCTGCTCGATCAGGACGATCCGCGCCGCCTCCACCGGCAGCTCCGGGAAGTCCTTGACCGGCACGCGGTCGTAGAGCTCGCGCAGGGCGCCGGCCAGCTCGACACCCGTCGCCCCGCCGCCGCAGACGACCACGTCGAGCACGCCGTCGGCGACCAGCGCCGGGTCGGCGGCGGCCCGCTCGAAGGCGTCGAGGATCCGAGCGCGCAGCGCCAGCGCGTCGCTGAGGTGCTCGAGCACGACGGCGTGGTCGACGACGCCATCGACGTCGAAGTGGTGGGCGACGGCCCCCGCCGCCAGGACCAGCGTGTCGTAGCCGACGGCGTCACCGTCGTCGAACCTGACGGTCCGCGCGTCGATGTCGACGGCGTGGACGCGAGCCATTCGCACCCGCACGTTGCCGGGATGCCGACGCGATCGACGGACGATCGCCCGCACCGGCTGGGAGATCTCGTCGCCATCGAGCCCGGCCGTGGCCACCTGATACAGGAGCGGCTGGAACGTGTGGAAGTTGTTGGCGTCGACGAGCAGCACGGAGACGGGTGCGCCGCGCAGCGCACGGGCCACGGCCAGGCCGCCGAAGCCGGCACCGACGATGACCACCCGAGGCAGGTCGGAAGGGGCGTCCACACCCGCACAGTAGGCTCGTGCCGTGGCCGTCGTCGGAGAGCACCACCCGGCGTTCGAGGAGTACTGCGAGTGCATCTTCGAGCTCGCCGAAGACGACGTCGAGGTGATCCAGGCGCGCATCGCCGACCGGCTCAACGTCAGCCGCCCGGCGGTCAGCGAGATGATCCGTCGCCTGGAGACCGAGGGTCTCGTGTCGATCGGCGACGGCATCCGGCTGACCGACGCCGGCCAAGCCCTCGGCACGAAGGTGGTGCGGAGGCATCGGTTGGCCGAGCGGTTCCTGACGGACGTGCTCGAGCTGAGCTGGGCCGAGGCGCACCATGAGGCCGGCAAGTGGGAGCACGTGATGAGCGAGTCCGTGGAGGTCGCGTTCGACCGCCTGTTGGGCAGCCCGACCACGTGCCCGCACGGCAACCCGATCCCCGGCTCCAACTACGTCGAGCCGCACACCCGTCCGCTGGCCGCTGTGAGTGTCGGCGAGGACTTCACCGTGCGGCGCATCCCGGAGGAGCTGGAGTTCTCTCCGGGGCTGCTGGAGTTCCTGGAGGCCAGCTCCCTGCAGCCAGGACGGCAGGGCACGATCACGGCGGCGTCGCCGGACGGCACGATGACCGTCCACATCGACGGCCGCCACGTCGGCGTCGGCGCGTTCGCCAGCGCCCGCATCCTCGTCGCCGCCGCCTGACCGGCCGAGGTCGCGGCCCGCTGCCGCTCATGGTCCGAGATCTGGTGGGCCGTCCAACCAGAACCGGACGAGGAGCGAGCAAACGGGGCGGCGGCGTACCATCGGGCCCGTCAGCGCCCGTCCCCATCGAGGAGAACGATGACCGTCCGACTCAACCCTTACCTCAGCTTCCGCGACAACGCCAAGGAGGCGATGGAGTTCTACCAGTCCGTGTTCGGCGGCGAGCTGGCGCTCAGCACGTTCGCCGACTTCCAAGCCAGCGACGACCCCGCCGAGCGGGACAAGATCATGCACGGGATGCTCGAGGCCGACGATCTCGTCCTGATGGGCGCGGACACGCCGAGCAGCATGGAGTACACGCCGAACAACGGGTTCTCCGTCTCACTGAGCGGCGATGACGAGTCGAGGCTGCGCGGCTACTGGGACAAGCTGTCCGGCGACGGCGACATCACCATGCCGCTGGAGCAAGCCCCGTGGGGTGACACGTTCGGCAGCTGCACCGACCGGTACGGCGTGGTCTGGCTGGTCAACATCACCGGCGCCCAGCAGTAGCTACGTCTCGATCCCGAGCTGCGCGCGCAGCCGATCGGGATCGAACCCCGTGAACCCGGGTGCCTCCGCCATTCGGTCCAGATCGCGAAGCATGGCCACGAGGTCCTCGCGGCGCGTTGGATCGTCGGCGGCCTGGCGCGGAGTCAGGCCCGCCAGCCCCGGGATCGACTCGTCGAGCCACGCCTCCTCCTGCTGGCGCAGGTAGTCCTCGACCACCTCCCGCAGCTCGGGCGAGGGTTCCTCGAGCGGCTCCATTGGCTCACCGCTGGCTCTGCGCTGACGCACGGCCGTGGCCGGATCGGTGCGTTCGTCGACGTCGACCTCGGCGTCGGGGTCGAAAGCGAAGACGACGTCGAGCACCCGCTCGAGACGCTCCTCCGAGTTGGCCTCGATGACGAGGCGATCGTCCTCGACGCGCAGGTGGGCCCGCAGGATGCGCTCACCGTTCGGCAGCTCGAACATCTCACGCCAGGTCCCGTGGTCGTCGCCCTCGAACACCTCATCGAGCCCCGCGGCCAGCTCCTGTGGCTCGAGGGTCATGAGCACCTCGCAGCGGCACAGCACCAGCGGCTCGCCCTCCCTCGTCGCCATCTGCGGGAAGGCGATGGCCTCGCCGTACCACATGGCCAAGTCATCGGCATCGGGATGCGAGTCGACGAGGCCAAGCGCCGAGTCCCTCAACCGCAGCGGCACGGTGACGGGGATGCCGATGAGCTGGCACTGGTCGGAGAGCCGGGCGACGCGAGCCAACACCAGTCCGCCGACCTCGGCGTCTTGCGAGGCGGTGCGCTCGGTCACGACGACGCGGTCGCCGGTCTTGGTGTCGCGCAGATCGATCGATCGACCGCGCTCCACGCCGACGACCTCCCAGAGCGCCCGTGGCGTGTCGGTCAGCTCCTCCACCAACGCTCGTTCGTCGGCGGGGAGGAGGTGACCTCGCTCGACGAGGTACTTGTCCGCTCCGCCTCCCTCGAAGATCACGAAGTCGGCGATCAACTCGCTCCGTGCCATGGTGCGTACCTGCTCGAGGAGATCGGGGTCGGCGGGGTCGCAGGCCGACGACGCCACGCCGACGAGGCGCGACCGGCGATGCGGCGCGGTGATGAAGTCGGACAGCTTGAACGTCAGCAGCCCGGTGCGGGCTGACAGCGGGACGTGCGGATCGTGGTCGCAGCACGTCTTGAACTTGCGGCCGGATCCGCACGGGCACGGCTCGTTGCGCCCGACCCGCCGGAACGGCGCCCGCAGCTGATCGCGCTGCTCCTCGAGGAAGGCGAGGGTCGAACGATCGCCGCCGTGGAGGTCGGGGTGACGCAACAGCGTGAGCGCGCGAGAGAGGTCGCCACGATCCACGGCGTACGGGGCCAGCTGCAGGGCCGCCAGGCCGTAGTGGTCGTCCTCGCGCAACGCCTCGGCGAAGCTGGCCTCAGCCGTGATGGCGTCACCTGACAACTCGGCGGCGACGCCGACCACGAACAGGGGTGCCGCCCGCCGGCGACCACGGGACGAGGCGAGGACGGCACGAGCGAAGTCGGCCAGCCGATCGGCGGCCTCGTCCCGCTCGACGACGAGAGCCGCCAGCGCAGCCGCGGCGGCGCCGTGGGCGAGCGCCTCGCCGACCACCGGTGGGTCGTCGAGCTCCCCATCCCCGCGGAACGCCGAGTACGCCGTCCACACCACCTCGACGGCCAGTGCGCAGCAGGACTCGAGCTGCCACTCGTCGGTCAGCTGCCCGCGATCGCGCTCGGCCACCTCCTCGGCGAACGACCGCCACGGCTGCCCGCGGCGTCCGTACGAGAACCCCCTGCACTCGAGCCCGGCGGCGGCGAGGAGCTCACCGACTGGGTGCGTCGGCCGGCGGAACGTCGTCGGCGCCATCGTCAGCGCGTCCAGCACCAGCGGTAGGGCTTCCTCCGCTCCGCCGGGCGGGATGCGACCGTCGACGGCGGCGGTCAGCATGGCGACCTCGCGCTCGCCGACCTCTGGCGCGACCTGCTCCAACGTGACGACCCGGCCATGGCGGCGGAAGGCGACGACGTCGCCGGCGCCGAAGCCGTCGAGCCAGCCGGGGGGGCCGGCAATCACCGTGTCGTCGTAGCCCGGGCGCCGCTCGGCGGGCAGCACGAACCGCAAGTCGCCGCCGGTGTTCAGCTCGAGCTGGCCGCGGGCGTCGAAGTCCAGCACGACCAGGTCCGGACTGGCGGCAACCTCTTCGTCGGCCAGCTCGGTCTCCGTCAGGCGGTGGGTGAGAACCGTGCCGTCGAGCAGGTGGTCGGTGCGGACCAACGTGCGGTCCGGAGTGAGCCAGAGCTCGTTCGTGATCACGACCTCGTGGACGACGGCATCGGCCAGCTCTTCGTCGGTCAGCCCATCCTCACGGAGGTCGTCGAGCAGTGCCTGCGAATCGAGCTGGGCGAGGACGTCGTCCATCGGCACCGGACCGTCGTCCAGCATCTGCATCACCGCGGCGCGGCGTGGCGTGTCGGGAAGTTCGAACACGCCACGGAACGTACCGGCGGTGGCGGCGGCACGACTTCGCCGGCTCAGTAGCCGAAGTGTTACGGTAAACCGATCGTTACCGAGCCGTTCGAAGCGCTAGGCGATGGCACGCGCCGGGAGATCCTGGCGCTCCTGGCCGCCCAGCCGCGGTCGGTCGGAACGCTGGCCGAGGCGCTACCGATCAGTCGCCCCGCCGTCTCGCGCCACCTGCGGGTGCTGAAGGAGGCCGGGCTGGTCGAGGAGCGCGCCGAGGGGACGCGCCGCATCTACCGGCTGCGCGAGGGCGGCGTCGACGCCGTGCGCAATTACCTCGAGCAGGTCTGGGGCGAGGCCGCTGCTCGCTTCCGGCTGGTCGCGGAGAACACCACGTCATCGCCGTCATCGCGGCGGCGACGGTGATGATCGAGCCGCTGCGGATCGCCGTCGACCTCGAGTGCGACGCCACCCACGCCTTCGAGACCTGGGCGCAGCGCTTCGGGCAGTGGTGGCCTCGCGGACACACCATGTCCGGCGAGGACACGGCGACCGTGCACCTCGAACCACGGCTCGGCGGCCGGATCTTCGAGCGCACGGGGGACGGTCGGGAGATCGAGTGGGGCGAGATCACCGTTTGGGAGCCCCCCGTGCGGCTGGCCTACCGCTGGCACATCCGGCGTGAGCGCGTCGACGCCACCGACGTCGAGCTGACCTTCGTCGATCGAGGTCATGACCGGTCGCGCCTCGAGATCGTGCACGGCGGCTGGGAACGACTGGCCGACGGTCCGGCGTGGCGCGACGCCAACCGTGGCGGCTGGGCGGGGTTGCTCCCCCACTTCGCCGCCGCCTGCTCGGCAGACGATCAATCCGACCAGCGAGAGGAGCGATGATGGACCAGCCCGTCACCGGTGACGGCACCAAGGACGATCCGTGGGTGTTGCGCACCCCGCCTGGGACGTCCGAGTACCGGATGCATCGCGAGCCGGACGCCGAACCGCCGGCGCTGGTCTGCACGGTCGGCTCGACGACCCTGCGGTACCACCTGTGCGCCGTCGAAGATCTCCACGCCATGCTCGGTGACGTCGGCGACTGGGTCGAGCTCGGCACCGCCGACGAGCAGAAGCCCGCCAAGCCGGGCACTGTCGAGGCCTGGGCGCGCGACGAGTCGAACCCCGTCGGTGGCTGGTACGGGCTGCGCAAGGGCTATCGCGGCCGGTTCGGGATGTACGTCCCGCCGCTGCTCGAGCACCTCGGTCTGGTCGAGCTCGAGCACAACGCCCGCAACAACCGGGTGCGCGCCCGCTGATCAGGCGCTGCTGCTGCTGCTGCTGAAGGCGCCGTCGACGAGGTCCTTGAACCGCGTCAGCTCCTCGGCCGGATCGTCGATGCCGCGCCGCGGGCCGAGGTCGGCGAGGTGGTGGCGGGCGTACAGGCGGGCCACGAGCGCGGTGCGGTCGGTACCGAGCTCGGCCTCCTCCCACCCGGCGTGCTCGAGGAGCAGGGCGGCGGCGTAGACGTCGGCCATGAACTGGGCCAGCGCGTAGAGGCGGGCCTCACCGGTCGTGCGGTCGAGCGCACGCCACGTCTCGATCGTGTTGGCGAGGTCGTCGATGCGTGCCCGCACGAGGGCGAGGGTCGCGTGATCGGCACTCGGAGCCCGATCGACGGCGGCGCGCAGCCGGTCCAGGAACGGCTGCTCGGCGCCGTCGCGCTCCATCGCCCGGCGTACGTCGAGGCACAGGATGTTGTCGGGCCCTTCCCAGACGGTGTTCACCTGGGCGTCGCGCAGCAGGCGGGCGACGGGCCACTGCTCGATGTACCCGTTCCCGCCGTGGATCTCGATGGCGTCGCTGGCGGCGGTGATGCCGAGGCGAGCCGCGCGCAACTTGATCAGCGGTGCCCCGATGCGCAGCCTCGGGCCGAGGTAGCCGTCGAAGACCAGCGCCTCGGCCGCCTCGACCTCGACGATCAGCTCGGCCAGCTTGCGCTGCATCAGCGGGTGGTGGACGAGCTCGTGGCCGAAGGCTTCGCGGGCGCGGGCGTAGCACAGCGATTCGACGAGGGCCCGGCGGGCGCAGCCGAGGCCCATCATGGCGATGCCGAGGCGGGCGCCGTTGGTCAGCTCCATCATCCGGGCCATGCCCCGGCCGTCGGCCACGGCGGCGACGGCATCGCCACGACGGCGCGACGACGCGACCAGGAGGAACGCCTCGGCGTCGTCGAACTCGACCTCGGCCGACGCGACCGCCCGCGTGCCGAGCTTGTCCTTGAGCCGCCGGATGCGCACGCCGTTGCGCGTGCCGTCTCGCCGCTCCCGCAGCACCAGGAACGGCGCGATGCCGCGGATGGTGTCCGGCGCACCGACCGGCTTGGCCAGAACGACGAAGGCCGAGCCATTGGCGTTCGAGGCGAACCACTTGAGCCCCGACAGGCTCCAGGCGTCATCGACCGGGGTCGCCGTCGTCTCCAGCGCGGCGAGGTCCGACCCGCCCGTTCGCTCGGTCAGCATCTGCGCCGCTTCGCCGGCGAACTCACCGGCCGCGAACAGCTCGCGAACGCGCTGCTTCACGTCGTCGGGCGCGAACTCGTCGGCCAGCCGGACGACCATGTCGCCGCCGGTGCCGAGCGCGCACATCATGCCGATCTCGGCCTGATCGAGTAGGTAGGCCCACGCCGCCGACAGCGGGGCCGCGTCGACGCCGGCCCGTCGCGCCTCTTCGCGGAACGCCGGCGAACCGAAGTTGTGCTCGATCAGATCTCGGCGCGACGCCTCGAACGTGGCCGGCATGACGACCTCGCTGACGTCGCGGCCCCACCGGTCGTACTTCTCGAGTCGCGGTGGGTGGCGGTCGGTCTCTTCGGCCCGGGCTGCGATCGGCCCACCCATCAGGGCGCCGAGCTCGTCGAGGTGGGGCTCGGCCCACGCCAGCCCATCGGCGCCGAGGTACCGCCGCATCAGCTGCTGCAGCGTCGGGTCGCACCGGTACCAGTTGCGCCCGACGGCGCCGGCGTAGCGCTCGGTGGCGTAGCGGCGGGCCTTGGCCTCGCTGCCGAACGGCAGCTCGTCGACCGGCTCGCGGAGATACGACGTCATGGCCGAATGCTACGGATCCGGCCTCATGGTCAGGGTTCCGGCCCAACGCCGGGCCACGAACCTGACCGTGACGGTGCGGTCAGGAGCGGGCGGCGGCGAGGAGCTGTTCGGAGGCGGCGGCGGGTGTCGTCGTCCCCGCGGCGAGCTGGTCGACCAGCTGCGGCACCAGCCGGCGGACGGCGGGGTCGGCCTCGAGGTCGGCGCGCAGACGGTCCTGCACGAGCTGCCACATCCACCGCACCTGTTGGCCGGATCGGCGGCGTTCGAACTGGCCCGTGCGCTCGAGCGTCGCCCGGTGCGCCTCGATCTGCTGCCACACCTCCGCCAGACCCGTCCCATCCACGGCGCTGCACGTCAGCACCGGCGGCGACCACTCGCTCGTCGCCGGTGCCAGGAGGTGCAGGGCACCGGCCAGCTCGACGGCGGCCTGCTCCGCATCGAGCCGGTGCGGTCCGTCCGCCTTGTTGACCGCCAGCACGTCGGCCAGCTCGAGCACGCCCTTCTTGATGCCCTGCAACGAATCGCCGCTGCGGGCGAGGAGCAGCACCAGGAACGTGTCGACCATCTCGGCCACGGCGACCTCGGACTGGCCGACACCGACCGTCTCGACCAGGACCACGTCAAAGCCGGCCGCCTCGACGACGACGATCGCCTCCCGGGTCGCCCGGGTCACGCCGCCGAGCGTGCCGGCGGTGGGCGAGGGCCGTACGTAGGCGTCGGGATCCTGGGCCAGCCGCGCCATGCGCGTCTTGTCGCCGAGGATGCTGCCGCCGGTGCGCGTTGACGACGGGTCGACCGCCAGCACCGCCACCCGATGGCCGGCGGCGATCAACCTCGTGCCGAGGGCGTCGATGAACGTCGACTTGCCCACCCCGGGGACGCCGGTGACGCCGACCCGGTAGGCGCCGCCGGCGTGCGGCGCCAGCTCGACCAGCAGCTGCTGCGCCTGCTCCTGGTGGTCGCGCCGGGACGACTCGACGAGCGTGATCGCCCGGGCCACGGCGGCTCGCTCGCCGGCGAGCACGCCGTCGATGGTCACGGCCTCGTTCGCGCGTCGAGCTGGCCGAGGAGGTCGACGGCGGCGTCGGCGATCACCGTGCCCGGCGGGAACACCGCCGCCGCGCCGGCGGCGCGCAGCACCTCGACGTCCTGTGGCGGGATCACGCCGCCGACGACGACCATGATGTGCTCCCCGCCGAGCTCGACCAACGCATCGCGCAGCTCGGGCACCAGCGTGAGGTGGCCGGCGGCGAGCGACGACACGCCGACGATGTGCACGTCGGCGTCGACCGCCTGGCGGGCCACCTCGGCCGGTGTCTGGAACAGCGCGCCGACGTCGACGTCGAAACCGAGGTCGGCGAAGGCAGTGGCGATCACCTTCTGCCCGCGATCGTGGCCGTCCTGGCCCATCTTGGCGACGAGGATGCGCGGCCGCCGCCCGTGGCGGTCGGCGAAGTCGTTGGTGAGGTCGCGCACCTTGGCGACGTTCGACGACTCGCCGAGCTCCTTGCGGTACACGCCGCTGATCGTACGGATCGGCGCCGTGTGCCGACCGAACACGGCTTCCATGGCGTCGCTGATCTCGCCGACCGAAGCGCGGGCGCGGGCGGCGTCGATCGACAGTTTGAGGAGGTTCTGGTCGAGGCCACCGCCCCCTGTCCCGTCCTGGCTCGCGCGCGCCGCGGCAGTCAACCGATCGAGCGCGGCGCGGCAGTCGTCCTCGGAGCGCTCGGCGCGCAGGCGCTCGAGTTTAGCCAACTGCTGGCGGCGCACGGCCGAGTTGTCGACGCGGCGGACGTCGACGGTGTCGGGGACATCAGGCCGGTAGGTGTTGACGCCGACGACCGGTTGACGCCCGGAATCGATGCGCGCCTGGGTGCGCGCCGCCGCCTCCTCGATGCGCAGCTTCGGCAGACCGGCTTCGATGGCTCGCGTCATGCCGCCGGCGCGCTCGATCTCCTGGATGTGCTCCCAGGCCATGGCGGCGAGGTCGTGGGTCAGCCGCTCGATGTAGTAGGAGCCACCCCACGGGTCGATGACGCGGGACGTCCCGGCCTCTTGTTGCAAGAGCAACTGGGTGTTGCGGGCGATGCGGGCGCTGAAGTCGGACGGCAGCGCCAGCGCCTCGTCCAGGGCGTTGGTGTGCAGCGACTGGGTGAGCCCCTGCGTCGCCGCCATCGCTTCGACGCACGTGCGGACGATGTTGTTGTAGACGTCCTGCGCGGTGAGCGACCACCCGGAGGTCTGGCAGTGCGTACGCAGCGACAGCGACTTGTCGCTCTGCGGCCCGAAGTTGCCGACCAGCTGCGCCCAGAGCAGCCGGCCGGCGCGCAGCTTGGCGATCTCCATCGCCACGTTCATCCCGACGGCCCAGAAGAACGACAGCCGCGGCGCGAACGTGTCGATGTCGAGTCCGGCGTCGAGCCCGGCGCGCAGGTACTCGACGCCGTCGGACAGCGTGTAGGCCAGCTCGAGGTCAGCCGTCGCCCCAGCCTCCTGCATGTGGTAGCCGGAGATGGAGATCGAGTTGAACCGGGGCATCTCGGTCGACGTGAAGGCGAAGATGTCGGAGATGATCTGCATCGAGGGACCCGGTGGGTAGATGTAGGTGTTGCGGACCATGAACTCCTTGAGGACGTCGTTCTGGATCGTCCCCGTGAGCGCCGCCGGCGCCACGCCCTGCTCCTCGGCGGCCACGACGTAGAGCGCCAGGACCGGCAGCACGGCGCCGTTCATGGTCATCGACACGCTCATCTCGTCGAGCGGGATGCCGTCGAACAGTTGGCGCATGTCGAGGATCGAGTCGATGGCCACGCCGGCCATCCCGACGTCTCCCGTCACGCGCGCGTGGTCGCTGTCGTAGCCGCGGTGTGTGGCCAGGTCGAAGGCCACCGAGAGGCCCTTCTGGCCAGCGGCGAGGTTGCGCCGATAGAACGCGTTCGACTCCTCGGCCGTCGAGAACCCGGCGTACTGGCGGATCGTCCACGGCTGGTTGACGTACATGGTGGGGTACGGGCCGCGCGTGAACGGAGGCGCGCCCGGGTACGAGTCGAGGAACGCCAGGCCATCCACGTCGGCGGGCGTGTAGACAGCCTTGACGTCGATGCCCTCGGGCGTGACCCACGGCTCGGCCGCCACCGGGTTGTCGCCGACTGGTGCGACGGTTCCGAGCTCGACCGTCGTGTAGTCCGGGATCACGGGTCGGTCTCCAGTGCGTCGAGGGCGTCGGTGATCACGGCCAGCGCGTCGCCGCCGGCCTGCAGCTGGGCGTCGACCCCGGCCGCCCGCAGCTCGTCATCGAGCCCGGCCGGTCGGCCGGCCAGGTACACGCGGCGGCATCCCTGTTCGGCGGCGACAGCGCGGGCGACGACGACAGCGAGCTCGGCGTAGGTGAGGTCGTTCGAGCAGATGCAGGCCAGGGAGGCGCCGCTGGCCCGGAACTGTTCCGCCGCCGCGGCCGCGGCGTCCACCCCCGGACCAGCAACGGCGATCATGCCGCCCGACTCGAACAGGTTCTTGGCGAACGTCGCCCGGGCCGTGTGCGCAGCCGGCGGTCCGAGGGCGACCAGGAACACCTCGGGCCGCCGCCCCGAGCGCGCCGCGATGCGGTCAGCCCGCGCGCGCTGGGCCTCGAAGGCATCGGCGTAGCGGGTCGCCCGCAGCGGCTCGAACTGCGCCCGGGCGCCGTTGGTCCGGGGCGCCGGCTCGGGCACCTCGGGTGGCGGGACCTCGGTGACGTCCGGGAAGTCGGTGACGCCGGTCAGTGGGTGGCGCCGATGGGCGACGGCGTCCTGGCGGGCATCACGCACCTCGGCCACCCGCTCCTGCACCAATCCGCACCGCAGCGCCTCCACGATCCCGCCGGCCCGCTCGATCGACTGGAACGCAGTCCACGCCCCCTGCGCCAGCTGGTCGGTGAGGTGCTCCACGTACCAGGACCCGCCGGCCGGGTCGACCACCCGGGCCAGGTTCGACTCCTCGAGCAGCACCAACTGGACGTTGCGCGCCAGGCGCCGACCGGTTGGCGAGCCGCCCGGCACGACGAGCTCGTCGTGGGCGGCCACCGTGATCGAGTCGGCGCCGCCGACGCCGGCGGCGAAGCAAGCCACGGTGTTGCGCAGCACGTTGACCCAGCGGTCGTAGCGGGCGGTGGCCGCCCGTGACGTGACGGCGTGCTGGCGCTGGCGGGTGTCGACGACGCCGGCGACGTCGGCGACGCGGTGCCAGAGTCGGCGGGCGGCGCGCAGCTTGGCGACGGTCGAGAACTGGTCAGGGGTGGCGGCGTAGCGGAACTCCAGCTGCCCGGCGACGGCGTCGATGCCCAGCCCGGCGTCGGTCAGCGTGCGCAGGTGGTGCACGCCGAGCGCCAGCGACCATGCCAGCTCGTCCACCTCGCCGGAACCCGCTTCGTGCAGGCGGGCCGCATCGACCACCACGGTCATCACCCCGGCGACGCTTGCGCCGCTCGCCCGCCGCGCCCAACGCACGGTGTCGGCGGTCAGGGACTCGAGGTCAAGGGCGCCGCCGGCCGCGGCCCACGTGCCGACGGGGTCGGCGCCCAGCACGGCCGGCGCCGCCACCAGCCCGCGACGCGGCCACACCTGAGCCAACGCGTTCGCCGCCTCCGCCCAGCGCGAGCCGGCGTCGATGACGATGGTCGTCAGGTCAAGGAGCACGCCGTCGAGTGCGCCATCCAGGGCGTCCGCGTCGATGGTCGGCAGGCTCGTCAGGTCGAGCACGATCGAGGTGCTGCCGCGCTCCAGCTCGTAGTGCACCTGCCGCGCCGTCGCCGCCGCGTCGGTGCCGACGAGCACGCGCTGGCGGACGTCCCAGCCGGTGGCCCGGTGACCGAGCGCGGTCGTGCCGCGAACGTACGGGGCGACGCCGGGAGGCCCCGACGCGGGCGTCGGGCCCGGCATCGTCGGGGTGTACAGCGGCTCGATGCGCAGGCCGTCCTCCGTCGTGGTGACCAGCCGCTCGAACCGCTCGGCTGCGTCGGCCGGGTCGGCCTGTCGATCGCCGCGCGAAAGCACCTGGTCGACGAGCGCTCTCCAGTCGTCGTCCGTGACGGTCGGGAAGTCGGTGACCAGCGTCAGCTCGTTCACTGGCGCGCCGCCGAAGTGTTCGACGGGTTCGGCAAATCGGCGACCACCGAGCACCAGTGAACGAGTCGCCGCAAAGCCGGCGACGAAGCACCGCAACGATCGTTCGCTCGCTCGAAGACTCGCTCGCTCATCGACACCATGCTCCCAGGCCGGCGGCAGCGGGGTCGAACGCCGCGCCGGCCCCGCCGATCCTTTCGCCGCGACCGCGGTAGATTTTCGGCTGGCACACCGGCGTGCACAGGGTCCATCGGTACGACGGAGGCGGTTGGAAGAAGATGTCTCGAGCGGCGCTGCTGGCTCGCACGATGGTGGAGCTGGCCGACACGTTGGTGGACGACTTCGACGTGATCGACCTGCTGACGGTGCTCACCGATCGCTGCGTCGAAGTCCTCGACGTCTCGGCGGCCGGGCTGGCGCTGGCGTCGCCCGGAGGCGAGCTGCGCGGCGTCGCCACGTCGAGCGAGGCGCGGCCGATCGTCGAGCTGTTCGATGCCCAGGGCCACGATGGTCCAGGCAAGGAGTGCTTCCAAACCGCAACGGTCGTGATCGATGAAGATCTCGCCACCACAACACGGTGGCCGGTGTTCGCGGAGATGGCGATCGGGCTCGGCTTCCGCTCGGCCGGTGCGCTGCCCATGCGCCTGCGCGGCGACGTGCTCGGCGCACTCACGCTGTTCCGCGCCGAGACCGGGATGATGCCGGCCGCCGACTTGTCCGCCGCCCAGGCGCTGGCGGACGTGGCCACGATCGGCATCCTTCAGCATCGCGCCGCTTCCGAGGCCCAGTTGGTCAACGCCCAGCTGCAGCAGGCGCTGAACAGCCGGATCGTCATCGAGCAAGCCAAGGGCGCGGTCGCCGCCCGCATGGGCGTCGACATGTCCCAGCCTTCGAACGCCTGCGCCAATACGCCCGCGACCGCAACGTGCGGCTGGCCGAGGTGGCGAAGGACGTGGTCGAAGGTCGCCTGTCCCCCGCCGCCCTCAGCTGACGTTCTGGGGCGCTCACGGTCAGGTTTGTTGCTTACCGTCCCGCCCGAAACCTGACCGTGGGGACGGTTGGTCTCGCCCGACATTTTTTTCTTTCGGGAGCGCGGTAGCCTGCC
>JBPCJL010000014.1:0-4337 GCA_051005355.1 Ilumatobacteraceae bacterium | reverse complement strand
AGCAAACCGAGCCCCCCCCCCACTGCTCCCGCCGAAGCCAGGCCCGTCGCCGAGGGCAAGCCCCCCACCGAGGGCGACCCCGCTGCCGACGCCGAGCCCGCAGCCGACGCCGAGCCCGCAGCCATCGCCGAGGCCGCCATCGACGCCGAGCCCGTCGTCGCCGCCGAGGCGTCCGACCGCACCGAGTAGCGACGAGCGGGATGAAGCTGGTCGCCCTCACCGGCGGCATCGGCAGCGGCAAGTCCGTCGTCGCACAGCTGCTGGCCGCGCGCGGCGCCGCGATCATCGACGCCGACGCCATCGTCCACGATTTGCAGCGAGCCGGCGCACCGCTGCTCGACGTCCTGGCCGAGCGGTTCGGCCGCGACATCATCCGGTCGGACGGCTCGCTCGATCGAGCCGCACTGGCGGCCATTGCCTTTCACGACGATCAGTCGCTCGCCGACCTGAACGGCATCGTCCACCCCGCCGTTCGAGTGGAGATCGCTCGCCGCATCGAGGCCGAGCGGGACGGTGATGGAGTCGTCGTCGTCGACACACCGCTGCTGACCGTGACCAGCGAGCACGAGTTCGCAGCCACGATCGTCGTCGACGTGCCGATCGAGGTCGCCGTCGATCGGCTGGTCGGCCTGCGCGGCATGGACGAGGAGGACGCCAGGGCGCGCATCGAGAAGCAGATCAGCCGCGAAGAGCGGCGGGCTACGGCCGATCGAGTCATCGACAACAGCGGCGATCTGGAGTCGCTGACCGCCCAGGTCGAGGAGGTGTGGACCTGGCTGGCCGCGCGGCAGACGGCATGACGGGCAGCGAGGTCCGCTGGCTGACGGCCTTCATCGATCGCCCGGTGGACACGTTCGACGCCGCCACCGAGTTCTGGGTGGCCGTCACCGGCGGGCGGCTGTCTCCATCACGCGGCGAGCGCGATCAGGTCGCCACGATCGTCCCGCCACACGGCGACGCCAACCTGTGCGTCCAGAGGCTCGACGACGGCCGGCCCGGCGTCCACCTCGACGTCCACGTGGAGGACACAGTACGAACGGCCGATCGAGCGCTGGCGCTCGGCGCGACGAAGCGGAACGAGTACCACGACGTCGCGGTGATGGCGTCGCCGGCCGGTCTGGTGTGGTGCGCCGTCGACCACGGCTGCGGATCGCAACGCCCGGCCCCGACCGTGCTGCCAGACGGCACTCGCGTCGGGGTGCAGCAGGTGTGCATCGACATCGCGCCGGACCGCTTCGACGCCGAGGTGGCGTTCTGGGAGGCGCTGACCGGGTGGGTGCGACGGCCAGGCTTGCGACCCGAGTACATGGGTTTCGAGGTCCCAGACGCGCTGCCGCTGCGGCTGCTGCTGCAACGCCTCGACGACCGGCCCGATGACGGCCACGCCGACGCGCACCTCGATCTGTTCTCCTCAGCGCCGGCGGCGGCCGCCGACGACCATGTCGGCCTGGGCGCCCGGGTCGTCAAGCAGAACCCGTTCTGGATCGTCATGGCCGACCCGACGGGCGCGCCGTACTGCCTGATCCAGCGCGACCCGGACAGCTGACGTGAACGGCGTCGCCGTCGCCGCACTGATCGCGGCGGGGATGTCGGCGGCGACCAATTGGTGGGCGCTGGCCACGGGCCGCCGCCACGTCGAGAGGATCGCCAAACCGCTGGCGACGGCGCTGCTCGTCGTCGTGGCGGCGACGGCGGGATCGCCGGACGCAACGGTGCGGGCGGCGCTCGTCGTCGCCGTGCTGTTCGGGTTGCTGGGCGACGTCGCCCTGCTCGGCGATTCAGAGGCCCGTTTCATGGCCGGGCTCGGCGCTTTCGCCATCGGACACACCGCCTACGTCGTCGCCGCACTCGCCGCCGGAGTGTCCTGGGCGCACGCGCTCATCGCCGCGCCCTTCATGGCCGTGCTGCTCGGCTGGCGGTTCCTACCGCAGACCGCGCCCGGCGCGCGTCGCGTCGGCGGCACGGTGCTCTTCGTCGCCGTTCTCGCCTATGCCGTGATCATCTCGGCCATGGTGTTGACGGCGACTGGCACACGGTCAGTGTTGGCGGCGCTGGGAGCAATGCTGTTCGCCGTCAGCGACTGGGTGCTCGGTTACGACCGGTTCGTCCGCCCGGTTCGCCATCGCGACCTCGCAGTGATGGTGCCCTACCACGCCGGCCAGGCGCTGCTGATCGTCGGGCTCGCCACGGCCTGATTTCCGCATCCGCCATCTCGTCGCACCCATGGTGGGTGGAGGTGACCGATGACCTTGATCGGCTACGACCCGGACCGGGTCAGGACCCTGCACCGGCTGGCGATCAGGACGCGCGACGAGCTGGACGGCGTGCGCAGCGGCGATCCTGCCGCTGCGTCCGCCATGACGACGGTGCGGGCGGTGCGCAACGGACTCGACGACACGTGCCTCGCCCTCGCCGGGCAGGCGCTGGCCTGCGAGGCCATGCTGACGTTCACCGGGCTCGGGACGGTTCCCGTTGTCGGCGCGCTGTTGGGCGCCGTGCGGCACGGCGGCCTTGTCTTCTCGGACACCGACCTGGCGCTCGTGCAGCTCCTCCGGCACTTCGATCTGCTCGACGTCGACGGGAACGGCGAGGTGTCCGGTCTCGAGCTGCAGGCCGGTCGCAACCATCCGGACGCCGACGTGCGCGCCGCCTCCGACCACCTGCTGGCGTACCCGTTGATCATGCGCAATGTGGCCGAGGCCGGCGGCCGGTACAGCTACCACGAGGGCAGCGAGGACGTCGACGTCGCCGAGCTGGCTCTCACGCCGGCAGCGATCGCCACGACCGTGGCGCAGAACGAGATCTTGCGGGTACTCGCAGACCCCGTGCGCTTCGCCGCCATGGACCGGGCGACGAACAACGAGATCGACGGCCGCGTCTCCGCCGACGACATCACGAACTGGTTGACGCACGAGACCGACCCTGACACTCGGCGCGCGCTTCAGCTGATGCTCGACAACGACTTCCTCGGCAAGCTTGATCGCGACCACGACGGCGGCACCAGCGACGGCACGATCGCCTACGACCAGGTGTACGCGCTGGGCACACACCAGGGCGCCTTCACCGGGTTGGCGGATCCGGCGATCCCCGCCCCGCTGCGCGACCAGTTCGGACCGCCCGAGGCGACGGGCGACCGCACGGCACAGTTCCTCCATCACCTGATCGAACCGCAGCCGGGGATGGGCCAGGTGATGATCGGCCTGTTCATCAACACCGGCGTGGCCGGTGCGCCCGGACCGCACATCGGCAAGAGCACCGGCAACGACCGCGGTCCCGATCCGCACGCCCACCCGAGCGACTCCAAGGGCTGGGCGGTCGTCGACTACGAGACCGGTCTCGTCACCGTGCGCGTCAACCCGAGCTGCAGCGCGTCGGGTGACGAGGTCTGCCACGCCCCGCTGCCGATCATCACCGACTTCGGCAGCGGGGCGTACCTGTGGCAGCGGACCGACTTCGCGGACTCCTCGAACCGTGCCAGCGTTACGCCACACGCCGACCGCACCGACATCCGCTTCGGGATCCTTAACTCGGACAAGCTGACCATCGCTCCGCGGCTCGATGCCCGCTTCGAGGTGCGCACGCACGACGACGGCACGGCGTCGATGGAGTGGTCGCGGGACGACTTCCCCGACCTCGAAGCCTTCCACGTCTACCCGGACGGTCGGATCGTTCGGCTGGTCCACGACCACGCCTCCCAGACCATCTCGCTGCTCGGATGGAATCGGGCTCATGGAACCGCTCGTGGCTGAGCTCGTCCGACCAGTGACCCTGCCGCCGCCCGCGCCGGGCGCCCGTCCGCTCGCCGCATGGCCGCCGCCGCCACGCCACGACCCGCTCGGCGTCGTCGGGCTCCTCCTCTGGGCGCCGTTCGTCGTCGTCGCCGCTGGCCTCGCGGTCACGGTCTGGTTGGCACCGTTCGGCATCCCGTTGCTGATGCTCACGCTGCCGCCGTTCTTCGCCTGCCACGAGCGCCGTCGTCATCGCCGCCCGTCGCGCGGTCTCGTCGCAGTCGGCTTCGTCGCCATCGGCCTTCTCGACGCCGGCGCGATCGTCCTCGCCACCGACGCCGGTCTCGATTCGCGCGTGTTCGCAGGCATGACGGCGCTCGGCTCCTGGAACGTCGCCGCGGCGATCGTGCTGCGACGTCTGCGCCGGCGCCGGTCACCGTCCGACTCGATCGGTGGGGAGCCCGAGGCGCTCGGCCTGTGGCTGCAAGTGGTGTGGCTCCCGATGGTGGTGACGCTGCTCTGGCCGACAGGGCTCGTCGTCGGCGCACCGCTCATGGCGCTCGCGCTCGCCCCCTGCTACGCCGGACACCTGCGTCGCCGAGACCGACC
>JBPCJL010000013.1:0-3904 GCA_051005355.1 Ilumatobacteraceae bacterium | reverse complement strand
TCATCGACCGGACCGCGCCACGCCTCGCCCCGGCCGGCCACCCCGACACCGTGGCGGACGAACAGGAACCCGTCGTCGCCGGCGACGCCCTCCAGGTCGATGCGCTCGTCGGCGTCGAGGCGGCGGGAGACGGCGTGCATCAGCGGGCGGCGGTGAGCAGCTGGGTGATGCCGCCGCTCAGCTCGATGTGTTCGACGGACCCGAATCCGGCGGCCTCGATCAGCGACACGAGTCCGGCGGGTGGCGGCAGGTAGGCCACGCTGCGGGGGAGGTAGCGGTAGGCGGCGGGATCGGAGAGCCATCCGCCGATGCGCGGCACGACTCGGCCGAAGTAGACGCCGTGCCCCCACCGCACGAGCCGATGGTGCGGCGTGCCCACGTCGAGCAACGCGATGCGCCCCCCCGGGCGGACGACGCGCGCCAGCTCGGCGAAGCAGCGCTCGAGGTCGACCAGGTTGCGCAGGGCGAAGCCGCACACGACGCCGTCGACGGCGCCGTCCGCCATCGGCAGGCGCTGGATGTCGGCCTGCACGCGTGGCGCCCCGCTGCGGTCGGCGCGCAGCATCCCGAGGCTGAGGTCGACCGACACGGGGATGTGGCCGTGCCGGCGCAGTTCGATGCACAGGTCACCGGTCCCGCTGGCGAGGTCGAGCACCCGGCTGCCGGCGGCCAGCGCCAGCGCGTCGACGGCCCGCCGCCGCCAGCGGACGTCGAGGCGGAAGGTCATGATCCGATTGACGAGGTCGTAGCGCGGCGCGATGGCGTCGAACATCTCGCGCACTGCGACCTGCTTCTCGTCGCCCTGGGGGAGGGTCGCCCGGTCCCACGGCGCCGGCGCAACCATCGCCGCCAAGGCTACGGCGACGCCTACGGCGGTGACCCGGCGTCGAGTCGGGTCTGCTCCACGGCGATGATCTCCGCCGACCACGGGCAGTAGAAGTCGGACGTCAGCGAGCCGTCCTCGACGGCCGACGGCAGGCCGTCGCACACCGCCGTGGTGAGCTCGGTGAACTCGATCGTCGCCGGATCGACGTGCCACGACCACGGCGCGTTCTGGCCGGCGTCGTCGCGCACGATCCGGCCGATCGGGATCGACGGCAGCTCCTCGCCGGCGAGCAGATCGCGGGCCTGGGCGACCAGTTCCGGCGTGGCCAGCTCGATGCGGTACGTCTCGTCAAGGACCTCGACGACGGCGACGGTGGGTCCTGGTACGGCGTCGGGCTCCTCGCGCCCGCACGCGGTCACGACGGCGGCGATCAGCAGCGCAGCAAGCGACAGCCGGCGCACGACGCGCAAGGTACCCGCCGCTACGTTGCCCGCATGGCGAGTCAGGACGTGGTGTTCGGGGCGTTCATGCCCCAGGGGTGGAAGATGGAGCTGGCCTCGATCGACGGCGCGGCGGCCAAGTGGGACAAAGCGGTGGAGATCGCCCAGTTGGCCGAGGAGCTGGGGTACGACTCGATCTGGGTCTACGACCATTTCCACAACGTGCCCCGGCCGGCCCACGAGGCGGTGTTCGAGTGCTGGACGACGACGGCCGCCATCAGCCAGCGCACGTCGCGCATCCGTCTCGGCCAGACGGTCGGGTGCAACAGCTACCGCAACCCCGGGCTCTTGGCCAAGGTCACGGCGACGGTGGACGTGATCTCTGGCGGCCGGCTCGACTGGGGGATCGGCGCCGGGTGGTACGAGAACGAGTACCGCGGCTACGGGTTCGAGTTCCCGCGACCGAAGGACCGCATCGGGATGCTGCGCGAGACGGTCGAGATCGTGAAGAGCATGTGGACGCAGGACGAGACCACGTTCCATGGTTCGCACTACGACCTGTCGGGGGCCAACTGCGATCCAAAGCCGTTGCAGGAGCCGCACCCACCCGTGTGGATCGGCGGTGGGGGTGAGCAGCTGACGCTGCGCGTCGTGGCCCGTCATGCCGACTGCTCGAACTTCGGCGGCCAGCTCGACCAGTGGGCGCACAAGCGCGAGGTGCTGAAAAGTCACTGTGCCGATGTCGGCCGGGACGAGGCGACGATCCGCAAGACCTGGTCGCCGGAGGTGTTCATCCGCTCGACGGAGGCCGAGGTGGATGCAGCCGGCTCACGCAGCCTGTGGGGCGAGCCGGTGGAGAGCTGGCGGGCCGGCAACCTGGTCGGCACGCCCGAGCAGGTCAGCGAGAAGATCCAGGCCTACGTCGACCTCGGCTGCGGCGGCTTCATCCCCTGGTGCGCCGACTACCCAGACACCGAGACCCTCACGCTCTTCGCCCGGGAGGTCATCCCAGCATTCCGGTAAGTCGTCACTCGTACAACCGGAACAGGACTTGGGCGACGCAGCTGGGCTTGGTGGAGCCGTCGACCTCGAAGCTGAACTCCATGGTCATCTGGATGCCCCCGGCGATCTCGGTCAGGTCCAGCAGGGTGGCGCCGAGGCGCAGCTTCGAGCCGACCGGTACCGGGGCCGGGAAGCGGATCTTCTCCGCCCCGTAGTTGACGCCCATCGAGAACCCACCGACCCGGTAGATCTGCGGCGACAGCATCGGGCCGAGCGACAGCGTCAAGTACCCGTGGGCGATCGGTGCGCCGAACGGCCCGGCCTTGGCCCGCTCGACGTCGACGTGGATCCACTGGTGGTCGCCCGTGGCCTCGGCGAACTGGTCGATGCGCTCCTGAGTGATCTCGACCCAGTCGCTGTAGCCGAGATGCTCACCGATCAGGGAGCGCAGCTCGTCGGTGCCGTTGATCTCGCGCGGGGTCACTGGAAGACCCGGTTGACGACACGAGCGAGCGAGCGCCAGCGAGCGAGGGGCCAGATGCTGCGCAGGCAGCAGGTGTTGTGGCCGGGGAACGCAATGAACGTCATGCGTCAGCTTGGCAGGCTCCGGTTGAGCGCTCCGAACGGCGCCTGCTACCAATGACCCGATGCCCGACCTGCTGACCACGTACGCCCAGGCCCAACCGGACAAGGTGGCGGTCGTCGACGATCGGCCCGGCGGCGACGTCCGGTCGTTCACATTCGCGCAGCTCGAGGACGTCACCAACCGGCTCGCCAACGTGCTCGCCGGCTACGGCGTCGGCCCCGGGGTGAAGGTCGTGTGGTGTGGCCAGAACTCCGCCGGCGTGGCCAACCTCGTGGTCGCCGCTCGCAAGCTGGGCGCCACCGCCGTGCCGCTGAACTACCGGTTGTCCGACGAGGAGGCGGCCTACGTCACCGACCACAGCGACGCCACCCTGGTCTACGCCGACGCCGAGTTCGCGCCGTTGTTCGATCGGGTGCGGTCAGCCATCCCCAAGGTGCGCGACGTGCTGGTCTTCGATGGCGCCGAGCTCGACGGTCAGACCGCCGTCGATCCGCTGGTCGCCGAAGCATCGAGCGAACCGCCGGAGATGCCCTCGGCCGACGAGGTCGCAGCGACGATGATCTACACGTCCGGCACGACGGGGAAGCCGAAGGGTGCGCTGCGTCGCAACGCCCTCGACCCGAACCAGGTCGGGGCGATGCTGCAGTTCATCGGGTATCGGCTCGACGACATCTATCTGACCTGCGGCCCGCTCTACCACAGCGGACCCGGCGGGTTCATGGGCATCGCCATGGCCATGGGCCAGACGGTGGTGCTGCAGCACAAGTTCGACGCCGAGGACTGGCTGCGGCTGCTGCAGACGTATCGAACGACGTCCACGTTCTCGGCGCCGACGCCGATCCGGATGATCTGCAACCTTCCTGCGGAGGTCAAGGAGCGCTACGACCGGTCGTCGATGCGGGTGATGATCGCCAACGCAGCGCCGTGGAGCTACGCCCTGAAGCAGCAATACGTGACCGACTTCCCGGCCGACTCGCTGTTCGAGGTCTACGGCTCGACTGAGCTCGGCGTGAACACGGTCATGCGGCCGGAGGACCAACTGCGCAAGCC
>JBPCJL010000012.1:0-15215 GCA_051005355.1 Ilumatobacteraceae bacterium | reverse complement strand
TTGTCAACGGCGTGCTGGAGGACGTGCGGGCCAGCGGCCGCTGGGCCGAGATCTCCGAGACGTGGGTGGCCGCACCGACCCCGGACTCCCCGAACCCGGCCCCGCCCGAGCCGGTCTACGGCCGGTGAGCACCCCAGCGGTGCCGGCGCCGGGCACGGTCCTCGACGACGACGGCGCCCGCCGCCTGGCCAGCGAGCTCGACACCTGGGTCACCGACATCGCCGCCCGGCTGTTCGATCTCGACGCCGACGCCGAGGCTTCCGGCGACGACGCCCTGCGCGCCGACGTGGCCGTGGCCTTCACGCTGTGGCGAGCCGTGTCCGAGCGAGCCGAGACCTGGGACGGGGTCGCCGACGCCGGCGCCGCCGGTCGCGCCGCACTGCTGGCCACCGCCTGGACGCCGCTGACGGCTGACACCGGCGAGGTCGTGGCGCCCAACCTGGCCGACGCCGTCACGTTCCTCAACGCCCTCGTCACCCGCCTGGCCGGCGGCGTGACGGCGGCCCACGAAGCGGCGGCGGCTTCTGCCTCGGCGTGGCTGGCCCTCGACGACGACCTGCGCCACGCGACGCGGGCCGCGGCCCGGCTGGGCCAGGAGGTCCGCCACGTCGCCGACCTCTAGGCGGACGTCGCCGGAAGGTCGCGGGCGGCGGCTCCTCCTGACGATCTCGTGCGCCGCGCCGCCGATGCCCGCTCCCGTCTCGACGCCGCCGAAGCCGAGCGCGAGGACGTGCTGCGTCGCCTGCAGGATGCCGCCGGCACGCTGGCTGAGCTCGGGCGGCGGGAGGACGACGTGCGCCGCCTCGCTGCCACCTGCCGCGAGAAGATCGCCGCCGCCCCTCCGCTCGCCGTCCCATCGGTGGCGGCGATCGGCGATCCGCCCGACGGCGCCGCCGACCGACCGTGGCCCGCCGTGCGGGCCGCCGCCGTCGAGTGGCTGCGCGTGGTCGAGCGCCTCGGTGCTGCCCTCGACGAGGCGGAGCGGCGCTTCCGCGCTCCCCTGGCCCGGCGCGACGAGCTGCGCGGCCTGCTGCAAGCCTTTCGCGACAAAGCGTCCAGCGCCGGCCTGGGCGAGCACGAGGCGGTGGATCCCCGCTACGTCGCAGCGCGCGACATCCTGTGGGCAGCGCCGTGCGATCTCGATCGCGCCGAGCTGCTGGTCGACGAGTACATCGGAAGGATCAACACGATGATGCACGGGGTGAACTGACGGTGGCCGACTGCACCCAGCCCGGCTGCAACGGCCAGATCCTGGACGGCTACTGCGACGTCTGCGGCATGGCGGCGTCGGCAGTGCCGGCGACGGCCAGCGCCAGCGCGATCGCCGGCCAGCCGGGCGGCAACGGCCCGTCCGCCGCCCTTTCGAGCGCCGGCGCCGCGGCGCTGTCGATGCGCACACCGAGCGGGCGGGTCACCAGCTCGCGCCTCGGCACCGTGCCGCTCGGCTCGCAGCGCACGACCTCCGGCAGCCGGCGCACCCAACGCCTCGGCGTCCGCCGCTCGGGCTCGACCAGCCTCGGCGCAGGGCTCGTGTCGGTCCCGCCGGTGCCCACGCTGGATCCGGCGGCCGCCCTGATGGACCCGGCGGTCGTGGCCGAGCGCAAGCGGTACTGCGCCAACTGCCAGTCCCCGGTCGGCCGGGCCAAGGGCGATCAACCCGGCCGCACCAAGGGCTTCTGCCCGAAGTGTCGCACCCCGTTCGACTTCGACCCCCGGCTCAAGCCCGGGATGCTGGTCGGCGGGCAGTACGAGGTGGCCGGCTGCCTGGCCCACGGCGGCATGGGTTGGATCTACCTGGCCCGGGACCGCAACGTCAACGGTCGCTGGGTCGTGCTCAAGGGGCTGCTCAACGCCGGGGACCCGGACGCCTCGCGCGCCGCGGTCGCCGAGAAGCAGTACCTGGCCGAGGTCGAGCACCCGCTGATCGTCGAGATCTACAACTTCGTGACCGCGCCGGACGGCGCCTCGTACATCGTGATGGAGTACGTCGGCGGCACGTCGTTGAACGACCTGATCAGGCAGCGCACGTCGCAGCAGGGCACGTACTCGCCGCTGCCGGTCGACCAGGCCATCGCCTACATGGTCGAGGTCCTGCCGGCGTTCTCCTACCTGCACGCCAGCGGCCTGCTGTACTGCGACTTCAAGCCGGCCAACGTGATCCAGGTCGCCGAGAGCGTCAAGCTGATCGACCTCGGCGGTGTGCGCCGCATCGGCGACGACGAGACGCCCATCTACGGCACGGTCGGCTTCCAAGCGCCGGAGGTGCCGCGTGACGGCTGCACCATCGCCTCGGACATCTACACCGTCGGGCGCACGCTGGCCGTGCTGGTGTTCGAGTTCCAGGGATCGACCAACGAGTACGTCGACCGGCTGCCGACGCCAGAGCAGGTGCCGCTGTTCGCCGAGCACGATTCGCTGTACCGCCTGCTGCTGCGCTCGACGGCGACCAACCCGGAAGACCGCTTCCAGTCCGCCGACGAGCTGCGCGAGCAATTGCTCGGTGTGCTGCGCGAGGTGACGTCACGTGACGACGGCGACTTCCGCTCGGTGCCGTCGACGTACTTCGACACGCCGGCCATCTCGAGCGACGAGCTCGGTTGGGCCGAGCTGCCCGGCCTGCGCGCTGACGTCACGGACCCGATGGCGTCGTGGCTGAGCGGGATCACGTCGGACGACCCGGCCCGGCTGGTCTCCCTCCTCGACGGCGCGCCGGAGCAGACGGCGGCGGTCCGCCTGGCCAGGGCCCGTGCTGCGCTGGCGGTCGGCGACGTGACGCGGGCAAAGGCCGAGTGCGACGCGCTGTTGGAGCTCGACCCGTGGGACTGGCGGGCGGTCTGGACGAACGGCCTGGCCGCGTTGGCCGGTGGTGACGTGCCCGGCGCCGTGTCGGCGTTCAACTCCGTGTACGGGCAGGTGCCGGGCGAGCTGGCTCCGAAGCTGGCGCTGGCCCGGGCCTGCGAGCTGGCCGACGAGCGGGAGGTGGCCGGCCGCCTCTACGCCGTGTGCTCGCGCACCGACGGCGCCTACCTCCCGCCGGCCCAGTTCGGCCTGGCCCGGCTGGCCCTGGCCGACGGACGCCGCGCCGACGCCCTGGCCGCGCTCGGACGGATCCCGCCGGTCAGCCGGGCCTACGGCGAGTCCAGGCGCCAGCGGGCGTCGCTGCTGGTCGGCGACGGCGCGGCCACGCCCGACGACTTGGCCGCAGCTTCCGTCGAAGTCGACCGTGCGGGCCTGGCGCCGCGCGAGCGGACGGCGCTGCAGATCGAGATCCTGGAGGCCGCGCTCACGGCGGCGTCGAGCGGCGGCGGTGACCCGTCGGCCAGGGTGGCCGACGTGTCGATGACGGTTCCGGAGGTGCGGGTGGGGCTCGAGCGGGCGTACCGGTCGGCGGCCCGGTTGTCCGACGACCCGGCCGAGCGCATCGCCTTCGTCGACCGGGCCAACGCCGTCCGGCCGCGCACGCTCACATGACGGAGGAAGCGGCGGAGATCGCCGTGCTCGAGGCGTGCCCGTCGTGCGGTGAAGCGATCAACGCCGGCGACGCGTTCTGCGAGTCGTGCGGGGCGACGCTGGACCCGGCGGCGGCGATCGCCGTCGCCCAGCCGGCGCCGGTGCCGGCGCTGGTCTCGAATGAGACCGGAGATGCGACGGTGTGCCTGTCGTGTGGCGGCACCGAGTTCGCCGACGGGTTCTGTTCGACGTGCGGCACGAAGCGACCGGTGTGGCGCGACCACTTCACCGAGTCGCCCATCGACTGGGTGGCCGGGGTGTGCGACAAGGGCGTCGGCCGCAACGCCAACGAGGATGCGATGGCCATGGCGGTCGTCGGTGAGCGAGCCGTCCTCGTCGTCTGCGACGGCGTGACCACCGCACCGCAGAGCGAGAAGGCCAGCCTGGTCGCCGCCCGCGCCGCCCGCGACCTCCTGGCCGGTGCGGTCGACGCGCCCGAAGGGGACGCGGCAGCGATCGCCAACTGGGCTGCCCTCCTGGTCGAGTCCTGCGCCGTCGCCCAGCGCGAGGCGGTGGCCGTCGCCCGCACCCTCGGGAACCCGCCCGAACCGCCGTCGTGCACGTTCGTGGCCGCGGTCGAGGATGGCGGGCTGCTCCACGTCGCCTGGTGCGGCGACTCGAGGGCGTACTGGCTGGGCGACGGTGGTCCGAGCGTGCAGCTCACGTTGGACCACTCGCTCGGCACGGAGATGATCAGGGCCGGCAAGACGCGCGAGGAGGCCGAGGCCGAGCCGACGTGCCACACCATCACCCGCTGGCTCGGCGCCGACAGCATCGACCCCACGCCGGAGACGGGATCGCTCGAGCTGGCCGGGCCGGGCTGGCTGCTCGTGTGCAGTGACGGGCTGTGGAACCACCTCAGCGAGGCGACCGAGCTCGACGAGTTCGTCCGGGCCACCGGGTCGAGCGACCCGATGGTCATCGCCGACGCCCTCGTCGACCGGGCCAACGCCGGCGGCGGTCACGACAACATCACCGCTGTGCTGGCCAGGATTGGCCGGGACACGGCCTGAGTACCCTCACCACGATGGCCGACTTCACCGCCAGCACGTTCCAGAACGAGTTCCTATCCGACGGCGCCACCGACGTGCACGCCGTGGTGTCCGTCACGTGCACTGGCGCCGGGGCGGCGGGGAGCGGCGTAGCCGATGCGGCCGAGATGCTGATCGTCGACACCTCGGGCTCGATGGACATGCCGCCGATGAAGATCAGGGCGGCGCGCGAGGCGGCCCGCGTCGCCGTCGAAGAGATCGTCGACGGCACGTGGTTTGCCGTCGTGTCGGCCAACACCACGGCCACCATGTGCTTCCCCCAGACCACGGGCATGGTGCGGATGGACGCCGGCGCCCGGGAGGCGGCCAAGGCGGCGATCAACGACCTGCGCCCGATGGGCGCGACGGCCATCGGCACGTGGCTGATGAGCGCGGTCGAGCTGTTCAAGCTGTGCCCGGCGACGCAGCGCCACGCCATCCTGCTGACCGACGGCAAGATCGAGGGCGAGGACCCGGGCATGCTGCCGCGGGCCCTCGACTACGCCAAGGGGTTCTTCCAGTGCGACTGCCGAGGGGTCGGGGCTGACTGGCGCGTCGACCAGCTGCGCGAGGTGGCGACCGCCCTCCTCGGCACGGTCGACATCGTCGCCGAGCCCGCCGATCTGGCCGCCGACTTCGAGGAGATGATGCGCTCGTCGATGGGACGTGGCGTGGCGCAGGCGGCGTTGCGGCTGTGGGCGCCGCAGGGCAGCGAGGTGCAGGTCGTGCGCCAGGTGGCGCCCGAGGTGCGCGACCTGACCCCGACGGCCGTGCGGGTGTCACCGCTGGTCATCGAGCTCCCGACCGGGGCGTGGGGGGACGAGACGAGGGACTACCACGTCGCCGTCAAGGTGCCGATGGCGCCGGTCGGTAGCGAGCGCCTGGCGGCGCGCGCCGAATTGGTCGTCGACGACGCGGTGGTGGCCAAGGCGCTCGTGCGCGCGGTGTGGACCGACGACGCCAACCTGACCACGCGCATCGACCCGGCCGTAGCGCACTACACCGGCCAGGCCCGGCTCGGCGAGGTGATCCAGCAGGGCCTGGCGGCCCGGGCCGGCGGCCGCGACGACGAGGCGACCAGGCTGCTCGGCGAGGCGGCCAAGCTGGCCAAGGAGTCGGGGAACGAGAACACCACCCGCCTGCTGCAGAAGGTCGTCGACGTGGTCGACGCCGACGCCGGCACCGTGCGCCTCAAGCGCGACGTCGCCAAGACCGACGAGATGGCGCTCGACGCCCGCTCCACCAAGACCACCCGCATCCGTCGCGAGCCGTCGCAATGACGTTCTCAAGCGTTTTCAGTAGTCACCAGTGAACGAAAACCACCAGGAGAACCGGAGCGCATGACGTTCACCTGTCCCAACGGGCACCAGTCGGCCGACCCGGAGTGGTGCGACACGTGCGGGGCCAAGCTCGGCGCCGCCCCGACGGCGGCGCCCTCGGGTGAGCCGGCGCCGGCCGCCGCTGCGGCGGCAAACACGGGGACCGCCACACCGACCGCCGGAGGGGCGATCCCGACGGCGACCGGCGTCGACTGCCCGCACTGCGCCACGGTGAACGAGCCCGGCGCCCTGTTCTGCGAGGGCTGCGGTTACGACTTCACGACCGGCCAAGCGCCGCCCACGACGGAGGAGTCCGTCGTCGAGGGGGGCGTCGAAGGTGGGCCGGCGGCGGCCGGGGCGCCCGAGGGCTGGCTGCTGGTGGTCGAGGTGGACCAGCCGTGGTACGAGCTGAAGGGCCAGCTGGCCGAGCAGCCGATACCGGCGGTCAGCTCGTCGACGGTGCCGCTGACGAGCAACACGGCACTGATCGGGCGGACCAGCCAGAGCCGCAACCTGCACCCGGAGATCGCCCTCGACAGCGACACGGGTGTTTCCCGCCGCCACGCCCAGCTCGTCCACTCGACGGAGGGCACGTGGACGATCGTCGACCTCGGATCGTCGAACGGCACTTACGTGGTCGGCGCCGGGGAGACCCCCGACGACGCCACCGAGGCGATCGCCGTCGGCATCCCCGCCCCGCTCGTCGACCAGGACCGCATCTACCTCGGCGCCTGGACCAAGCTCACCCTCCGCAAGAGCTGAACCGAGCCCGGGCAATCTGGGCGTGAATCTCGCCACACGCTGGCGAGCATCCCGCCCAGTTTGGACCTACCCGCAGCCGACGCCGGGCGCGAACCGGAGCCGGACCTCGGCGGTGTCCAGCACGGGGACGTCGCCGGACGGCCCGGGTGCTCGCACCCGCACCTCGGCGAACTCGGCGTCGTACACCGCCGACTCAACGACCACCTCGTTCGGCACGGAGGATGGGATGGCGGTTGACGTTGTGGGGGCGGTCGATGGCGCAGTGCTCACCGGCTCGACGAACGCCGTGGACGTCGTCGACGCGGCCGGCACCGCTTCATCCGCGTCGCAGGCCATGAACATCGCGCACAGGACCAACGCCGAACCGACCCGCGATCGCATGTCAGTTCGGACGCAGCGCGGTGCCGAGCGGTTCCCGATTGCCCACTCACTCGCCCGTCAGGTGGTGGCTTCGGCCTCGAGGTCGTCGTAGAACTCGTCCAGGTCGATGACGCCGTAGCCGGTCTCGACCGCATCGCCGGGGCCGTAGCTCCGCCAGTGCCCGCGCCGGTAGACCTCGAAGCGGCGGAAGATCGGATCGACGAGCACGGAGCGATCGAGCGTGGCGATCGTGGAGTATGCACGCAGCTTGCCCTTGCGATCCTCGGCGGCCGTGGACGGTGACAGCACCTCGACGAGCAAGGTCGGATGCTCTTCGTAGAGCTGGTTGGGCGCCGTGCCTCAGGCGACCGTCACGTCCGGGTAGTAGTGGTCGCCGGACGGCACGCGCAGCTGGCGGTTGACGAACGTCCGACAGCCGGCCGCACGAGCCAGCGGGTGGAGGCGCCGTGCCAACGAGCCGGCCGCAAGCTCGTGGCGCTCCGTCCCACCGGCCATCTGGTACAGCCGCCCGCCGACGAGCTCGTGGCGGATCTCGCTGCCCTCTTCGACGACGAGGTACTCCGCCTCCGTGTACGTGGGCGATGGCCTCGCTCATCGCCGACGACGGTACGAGGTCGTCGCTGCGCTCGTCAGTACGGCCACTCCGGGACGGGGCGGCCGAGGCGGCGCAGGACCTTCCCGAGGCCGAGCGTCAGCGCCAACTTCAGGGTCACGTTGCGGGCCAACCACGGGAGCTGGGCCAGTTGGCGAGCGGCGTTGGCGGAGCGGCCGAAACCGGCCAGGTCGGCGCGGTACTCGGTCAGGGAACGGCTGCGCCCGACGTAGCGGAACCGCCGGCTCAGCACGAGCTCGCGCAGGATGGCCAGCGTGACGCCAATGGACGAGAACGAGTCGTGGATCAGCAGCGTCCCGAAGGGAGCGAGCTTGGCGCCCCAGTCCCGCAGGTCGGCCCGGGCCGGGCCATAGCGGTGAGCGCCGTCCACGTACAGCACGTCGATCGGGCCATCCACATCGCCGAGGGCGACGTCCGAGAACGCAGCCAAGTGGCGCACCCGGGCAGCCACGCCGGCCCCCACCAGGTTGGCCTCGAACACGGCCCGGTCGGTCTGCGCCTCGGCGGCGAACCCGGCGATCTCCTGCGGACCGCGGTCGTTGCCGGCGTGCGGATCGATGGCCACCACCTCGACACCGGGCGCCGCAGCCATGGCCAGCACGATGGTCGAGCGCCCCCGGAAGCTGCCGATCTCCACGATCCGCCCATCCTCCGGACACCGGGCCGCGGCGTCGAACAACATCCGCCCTTGGCCCTCGGTCATCCAGCCGTCGACGTCGGCCGTGGCGGCCAGCGCCTCCTCGACCGTCGCCCTCACACCCGTCCCCGCCTTGGCGCGTTGAGCGATCTGCGTCCAGACGGCGCATATCGCTCATCGCCGCGACGCGTCAGGCCACGCGATGAGCGATCTGCGGCCGTGGAGCGCACATCGCTCACGTGAGGACCTCACCGTGAGAGGTGACGCCGAGCAGGAGCGCAGCAGCTGCTCGGCCATGAGAGACAAGACCGTGCGGATGATTCGCTCGCTCGAAGACACGGTCGCTCATTGCAGGTACACCCCGAGGCCGTAGATCACGATCCACGCCACGCCGAGGGCTTGCAGCACGCGGTCGCTGGCGAAGACCTCCTCCGGCGCCGCGCCGTGGCCCTGCTCCAGGACCAGGGCGTAGCGCAGCAGCGCCGTCAGCATCGGCACGATCGAGAGCTCGTAGAACGGGAACTCGGCGTCGGCCGTCTCCGACGTCCCGAACGCCCACTGGCAGTAACTGACCAGCGTCGCCCCGATCGACACCGTCAGCACGATCCGCAGGTAGCCCAGGTTGTAGTCGGCGAGGGTCGCCCGCACGGCGGCCGCCTCCTCCCCCATCTCCCGCAGCTCCGCATAGCGCTTGCCCGTCACGATGAACAGCGAGCCGAACACCGTGCACAGCACGAACCAGCTCGACATCCCCACCCCGACGGCGACCGCACCGCCGGCGGCGCGCAGCACGAAGCCGGCGGCGACGGCCACGATGTCGATCACCGCCACGTGCTTCAGCCACGCGCTGTAGGCCATCGTCAGGGCCACGTACACGGCGACGACCACGATTGCCCGCCATCGTCCCGTCGCCGTCGCCACCAGCAGCGCGGCGACGATCGCCACGGTCCCGGCCAGCTTGGCCATGCCGACACCGACCACGCCGGCGGCGACCGGGCGGAACCGCTTCGTCGGGTGCAGGCGGTCGACCTCGACGTCGAGGGCGTCGTTCCACAGGTAGATGCCGCTGGCGGCGAAGCAGAAGGCCACGAAGGCCAGCAGCGTGTTGCCGAGCTGCGGCCAGTCGTCGAGCACACCCGCGCCACCCGGCGCGGCGAAGACGAGCACGTTCTTGCCCCACTGCTTGGGCCGGGCCGTCCGCAGCAGGCCCCGAGCGACCGACATCGTTCGCGCCGGCGTGGTCGTCGCCGTCGTCGTCACGTGACCGACTCCAGCGAGGGCTCCGCCGACTGCAGGGCGACGACGGTCCAAACCGGGTGATCGGCGTCGGCGAGCAGCTCGCGATCGCCGGGCGAATCACCGTAAGCCCACACGTCGACCGCACCGCGGCCGCCGCCATGCGCGTCCAGCCAGGCATGGAGCCGGCGCACCTTCTCCTGCCCGCGGCAGTTGCCACCGAGCAGTGCGCCGGTGCACCGACCGTCCGGCCCGACGACCAGCTCCGTCCCGAGCACACCGGCCACGCCACCGATGCGACGGGCCAGCGGGCGCAGGAAGGCGGCGAACGAAGCCGACACGAGCACGACGTCGTGACCCTGCTCGGCGTGCCACCGCAGGCGGGCGACGGTGTCGGCGCGCAGCCGGGATGCCGCCACCTCGGCGGCGAACTCTTCGCCGCGCTGGTCGATGTCCGCGAGCGGCCGGCCGGCAAACGCAGCCCGGGCGGCCGCCGCCTTCAGCCGATTGCGATCGCCGCTGATTACGGCGGGCAGATGGCGGATGGCCGCCCAACCAAGACCGGCGACCACCCTTGTCGGCCCGGCCACCCGGCACATGAACGGCACCACGCAGTCGCGCGTCGTCACCGTGTGGTCGACGTCGAACGCCGCCACCACTGGGCGCATCGCAGTGGACTCGACCGGCACGGCGGTCCATCGTGACAGGTCGTACGTCGCCGACCTCGGCATCGTCACGAGGGCGCCAAGAGCTGGTCCCGGAAGCTCCAGAACTCGGGCCAGCTCTTCTCCACCACGTCCGGTTGGAGGACGTCGACGCCGCGCACGGCCGCACCGAGCACGCCGAAGGCCATGGCCAGCCGATGATCGTGGTGGGTCGAGAGTGCCGCCCCGTGCAGCTTCGGCACCGGCTCGATGCGCAGCCCGTCCGGGTCGACCGCCACGGAGGCGCCCACCTTGGTCAACTCGCCGGCGAGGTCGGCGAGGCGGTCACTCTCCTTGGCCCGGATGAAGCCGACGCCGGTGATGGTGGTCGGCGTGGACGCCGTCGCCGCCACCACGGCCAACGTCGGCACGAGGTCCGAGACATCGGCCAGGTCAGCGTCGATGCCCGTGAGCGGCCGGTCCCGCTCCCGCCGCACGCCGACGCCGTCGGCGCCTTCGAGCACCGTGCAGCCCATCCGGCCGAGCAGGTCGGCACAGCGGGCGTCGCCCTGCACCGACGACGCCCGCAGACCGCGCACCTCCACCCGACCACCGGCCACGGCAGCCATGGCCAGCGGATAGCTGGCCGAGGACGCGTCCGGCTCGATCTCGAACCGGCGGCCGAGATAGCGCCCGGCGCGCACGACGATGGATCGGTCCCCGACCTCGACGCCCTCGACGCCGAACTCACCCATCACCGAAGCGGTCATGGCCACGTAGGGCCGGGAGACGAGCGGCGTGGTCAGCACGAGGCGCAGCCCGCCCCGCAGCAGCGGTCCGATCAGCATCAACGCCGTCAGGTACTGGCTGGAGACGTCGCCCGGCAGCTCGATCGCACCACCTTCGACGATCGGTCCCTCAACCGTGACGGGCAGACACCCCCGCTGCTCCAGCGGCGTGACCGTGGCGCCCATGGCGTCGAGGGCCTGGTGCAGCGCCAGCATCGGCCGACGGCGCAGCGGTGGACCGCCGTCGATGGTGACCGGTCCCGGGGCCAGCGCGGCGAGGGCTGTGACGAACCGCGACGTCGTTCCGGCCAGGCGGGCGTCGAGGCGGACGTTGCGAGCCGTCGGCGGTCCATCGCCGCCGGTCACGGCGGTCAGCGGGCCGTTGCGCGCCACGCCGATGCCCAGCTGGCGGAGACACTCGATCATCGCCGCCGTGTCGTCGCCGCCCGGCACGTTGGTCAGCTCGCTGTTGCCGCCGGCCAGCGCGGCGCACACCAGCGCCCGGTTGGCGATGCTCTTGGAGCCCGGCACGTCGACGACCGCGTCGAGCGGCCCGACCGCCGTGCGCAGGCGCATCAGGTGAGGCGGGTGACGGCGGGCCGGAACCCCCTGGCCAGCAAGCCGCCACGGTAGAGGTCGGCCACGTCGGCGGCGACGAGGATCACGGCGACACCGGCGTTGCTCTCGGCCAGGTGGACGACCTCGAAGCTGTCGATGTTCACCCCCAGCTCGGCGGCCAGCGTGAACACCTCGGCCGCGGCGCCCGTGCGGTCCGGGATGGGGATGCGCACCTCGGCCAGCTCCTCGGGGTGAACGGCGTGGATCGGCAGGTTCCGACGGGCGTCTCGGGCCCGCTGCAGCCGGTCGTGGAGCTCGGCCCTGGCGTCGTTGCGGACGATCTCGCGCAGCTCGCCGAGCCGCTCGATCAACGCGCCGAGCGCCGACACGATGGCTGGTCGGTTCTCGGCGCACACATCGAGCCAGATGTCCGGCGCCCCGCTGGCCACCCGCGTCATGTCCCGGAACCCGCCGGCGGCCAGGCGCAGCAGCGCGGCGTGCTCCTCGGCCCCATCGGCGGCCATGCCCATCAGGCTGGCCGCCGTCAGGTGGGGGACGTGGCTGACCACGGCGACCATCTCGTCGTGGCGGTCGGGTGCCATGGCCACGACCTCGGCCCCCAGCTCGGCGACGACGGAGGCCACCGTGGCGAACGTCGCGTCGGCCGTCCCCGCCGTCGGGGTCAGCACCCACACCGCCCCGGAGAACATGGCGCCGTCGGCCCCGTCGAGGCCGTCCAGCTCGCTGCCCGCCATCGGGTGCCCGCCGACGAAGCGGGCATCGCCGACGGCGGCGGCGATGGCGCCCTTGACGCCACCGACGTCGGTGACGGCGCCGGTCGTCTCGGCCAGCGCCCGCTTGACCTGGTCCGCAACGGCGAGGACGGGGACGGCGACGAACGTGATCTCAGCCGACGGGTCGAGCCCGGCGGCGTCGACGCACCCGCGGCCCTGGGCCTCCTCGGCACGCCTGGGAGCGATGTCGTCGCCGGTGACATGCCAGCCGGCGTCGCGCAGCGCAAGGGCGACCGAGCCGCCGATCAGGCCGAGTCCAATGATGTTGGCACGTCGGTGCCCGATGACGTTGGCCCGCCGGGACTGCACGATCGCGCAGGCTACCGGTGGGCGTCGCCGCTGGTCAGGGCCGCTGCGTGGCCGCCGTGGCCAGCGCCCGCACCTCGTCATCCGTCAGCCGCCGCCAGGCGCCCGGCGCAAGGCGGCCATCGCGCAGCGGGCCGATCCGGGTCCGCACGAGCCGCGTCACGGCGTGACCGACCGCCTCGCACATCCGCCGGACCTGCCGATTGCGTCCCTCATGGATGGTGATCCGCAGGACGCCGGGCTCCGGCTGCGATGTCTTGGCCGGCGCCGTCGGGCCGTCGTCGAGGTCGACGCCCTCGCGCAGCCGCCGCAGGTCGCCCGGGCTGATCCGCCCGCCGGCCACCGTGGCCCGGTACTCCTTGTCGATGCCGTGGCTGGGGTGGGCGACCCGGTTGGCCAGCACGCCGTCGTTGGTCAGCACCAGCAGGCCCTCGGTTGCGGCGTCGAGGCGGCCGACGGGGAACACCCGCGGCTGCGCCGGAACCAGGTCGATGACGGTCGGGCGGCCCTGCGGGTCACTGGCCGTCGTGACGACGCCGGCCGGCGTGTTGAGCAGGTAGTGGACGAGATCCGGGCGGGTGCCGACGGGCGCCCCGTCCACCTCGACGTGGTCGTGGTCGCCGTCGACCCGCCGGCCCAGTTCGGCGACCTCCCCGTTGACGGTCACCCGGCCGGCGGCGATCAAGTCCTCGCAGACCCGCCGACTGCCCCAGCCCCGCCCGGCCAGGACCTTCTGCAACCGTTCGCCGTGCTGTCGTTCACCGGGTTGGCGCTCGCCGGAACCCGGCGAGCCATCAGTCACCGCGCAGGCCGGTCTCCAACGCCTCGACGACATCTGCGTCAGGGATGAACTCGGCGATCGGCGGCAGATCGGCCACCGAGTCGATGCCGAGCTGCTCGAGGAACGCGGTCGTGGTGCCGAACAGCACCGCCTGGCCCGGCCCGCTGTCCCGTCCGACGCCGTCGACCAGGCCGCGGCCCTGCAGCGTGCGCAGGACGCCGTCGGGATCGACGCCACGGATCGATGCGATCTGGGCCCGCGAGATCGGCTGCTTGTAGGCGACGATGGCCAGCGTCTCCAGGGCCGCGCCGGACAGGCGGGCGCGGTGGTCGTGGAGCAGGAATCGCTCGACGTACGGCGACAGGTCGGCGGCGGTCTGGAACCGGTAGCCACCGGCGACACGGACCAGCTCGAAGCCCCGGTCCTGGGCCTCGTAGCCGGCGGCCAGCTCGTGACACCACCGCTCGATGTCCGTGATCGAACGCTCGAGGAGCTGCGCCAGCAGCTCGGGCGGCACGGGGTCGTGGGCGACGAGGACGATCGCCTCGATCGCCCGCAGGTGCTCGGCGACGTCGTGGGAGAGCGGGCCGTCGCCCGGGTCATCGAACAGCTCGTCGGTCATGGGTCGCTCCTACCCGTCGTAGGCCTCGGCGGCGGCCATCGCCGCGGCATCGGGATCGGGGTCGCCGCACCACTCGATGCGGATATCGCCGAAGCGCTCGGTCTGGTCGAGCTCGACGAGGCCCTGCTTGAACAGCTCGAGCACGGCCAGGAAGCGCACGATGACCTCGAGCCGGTCGACCACTGACCGCGTCAGCTGGGCGAACGTCAGCCGGCCGAACCGGGACAGCTCGTCGACCACCTCGACCACGGCGTCGGCGACGCTGGCCCGGATCGGGGCGACGTGGAACAGGTCGATGCGCGGAACGGGCCGGGGGGTCAGTCCGCGCACCGCGGCGTCGCGGAAGGCGACCAGGGAGACACCTTCGAGAAGGTCGGGGACCAGCCCGGCGAATCGCTCGTCCGGTCCGGCGCGCCGCGGCCGGCTGCGCTCGGCAGTGTCGGCCATCCGGGACAGGACGGCCGAGGCGTCCTTGAACGTCTTGCAGTCGAGCAGGCGGGCCAGGAGCAGGTCACGCTCCTCCCACAGGGCCAGCTCGTCATCGAGGTCGACGTCCTGGCGCCCGGGCAGCAGGCGGCGGGCCTTCAGCTCCACGAGGGTGGCGGCGATGAGCAGGAACTCGGTGGCCACGTCGAGGTCCAGGCACTGCAGCCGCTCGATCTCGGCCAGGTAGGTGTCGACGATGCGGGCCAGGTGGACCTCGTGGATGTCCACCTCCTCGGCCAGGATCAGCTGCAGCAGCAGGTCGAACGGCCCCTCGTAGGTCCGGTCGGCGAGCTCCGCCGCCACGTCGATCGCCATCTGACGCGACGCTAGCCACGCTGTCGACGCCGCCGGCGGACCCCATCGGAGGGTTTGCGTACCGGGGGCCGGTCCGCAAACCCTCCGGTGAGGTGAAACCCTCCGATGGGTAGCGTCCCTCGGCGTGACGCGGGTCCTGTCGTGCATCCAGCCGACGGGCGACGCCCATCTGGGGAGCTACCTCGGGGCGTTGGGACCGTGGGTCGAGCACCAGCACGACCACGACGCCTTCCACGGCATCGTCGACCTCCACGCCCTCACCGTGACGGACCAGCCCGGTGTGATCGGCGAGCGGACCATCGAGCTGGCGGCGATGCTGATCGCCGTCGGCCTCGACCCCTCCGTGGCCACCGTCTTCGTCCAGGGCCACGTGCCCGAGCACTCGCAGCTGGCATGGGTGATGGAGTGCACCGTCTCCTACGGCGAGCTCTC
>JBPCJL010000011.1:0-12202 GCA_051005355.1 Ilumatobacteraceae bacterium | reverse complement strand
GGTCGGGCGGATCACCGACCTGCCGCAGGGCGCCGACGCCGACGTGCTGGAGCAGGTGGAGGCGGCGTTCGACGCGCTGTCCGACGCCGGCGCCAAGGTGGTCGACGTCGAGGTGCCGGCGTTCACGTACGGGTTGACGGCGTACTACTTGATCGCCCCGGCTGAGGCGTCGAGCAACCTGGCCCGCTACGACGGGGTGCGCTACGGGCTGCGGGTCGACGCACCCGACACCAACGCCATGTACATGGCGACGCGCGAGGCTGGCTTCTGCGACGAGGTCAAGCGGCGGATCATGCTCGGCACGTACGCACTCTCGGCCGGCTACTACGACGCCTACTACGGCAAAGCGCTGAAGGTCCGCCGGCTGATCGCCGATGACTTCGCTCGGGCCTACCAGCACGCCGACGTGCTGCTGACGCCGACGTCGCCGACCGTCGCCTTTCCGCTCGGGGACAAGACCGACAACCCGCTGGCGATGTATCTGTGCGACACGTACACGATCCCGTCCAACCTGTCGGGCGACCCGGGGATCAGCGTCCCGTTCGGCACCGGCGCCGGCGGACTGCCTGTCGGGGTGCAGGTGCTGGCGCCGACGTTGGCCGAACCGCTGATGTTTCGTGTCGCCCAAGCCCTGGAGGAGGCTGCACCGTGAAGGCGCGAACCACTGAGGTGACCTCCCGGTCGTTCGAGCGCCTGACGGTCGGCGGGCCGTCGCATCAAAGTGATCACCGATGAGTACGGAGACCAACGTGGCATCGGCGGCCCGCTCGGCAGGCGACCCTTGGGAGCTCGTCGTTGGATTGGAGGTCCACGTCGAACTGGCGACGGCGACCAAGCTCTTCTCGGGCTCGCCGAACCGGTTCGGGGATGCGGCCAACACGAACATCGACCCGGTCACCCTCGGCCTCCCCGGCGCGCTGCCCGTGCTCAATCGCCAGGCCGTCGAACTGGCGATGCGCATCGGCCTGGCGCTGAACTGCCGGATCCAGCCGTGCACGTTCCACCGGAAGAACTACTTCTACCCGGACATGCCGAAGGCGTACCAGATCAGTCAGTACGACGTGCCGCTCAACGTCGATGGCTGGCTCGACCTGCCCGACGGCACACGCATCGGCATCGAGCGGGCCCACCTGGAGGAGGACACCGGCAAGTCGACCCACCTCGGCGGCGCTGGCGGTCGCATCCACGGCAGCGAGTCGTCGCTGATCGACTTTAACCGGGCCGGCGTGCCGCTGGTCGAGATCGTCGGTCGCCCGGACCTGCGCTCGTCCGAGCAGGCCCGCCAGTATGTCTCCGAGCTGCGCGCCATCCTGGTCGCCGTCGGCGCCTCCGACGCCAAGATGGAGGAGGGGTCCATGCGGGTGGACGCCAACGTCAGCGTGCGCCGGCCCGGTCAGCCGTTCGGCACCAGGTGCGAGATCAAGAACCTGAACTCCGTGCGCTCTGTCGGTCGGGCCATCGAGTACGAAGCCCGCCGCCAGATCGACCTCGTCGAGGCGGGCGAGGCCGTGCGTCAGGAGACCCGGCACTGGGACGAGGGCGACGGGCGCACGCACACGCTGCGGACCAAGGAGGACGCCGACGACTACCGGTACTTCCTCGAACCCGACCTCGTGCCGGTGGTGCCCGACGACCAGTGGGTCGAGGAGGTGCGCGCCGACCTGCCCATGTTGCCGGCCGTCCGCCGGGTGCGCCTGGCGTCGGCCGCTGGCGCCGCAACGACCAGCGAAGCCGTCGGCGTGGTGGTCGAGCGCGGTCAGGACGACTACGTGCTTGCCTCCGGCGAGGCGGGTGGGGACGTGGGCCGGGCCCTCGTCCATGTGAAGGAGGCATTCGCCGGCCAGGGCGCCAACCCGACGGTGCCGGCCGCCGATCTCGCCGCGTTGACCCGACTGGAAGTCGGTGGGCAGCTCACGGCAACGCAGGCCAAGCAGGTGCTGGCCGAGCTGGTCTCGGCTGGCGGTGGCGATCCGGCGGCCGTCGCCGAGGCCAAGGGCTTCACGGCGATGGACACCGGCGTGCTGGAGGCGATGGTCGACGACGCGATTGCCGCCCAGCCGGCGGCATGGGCCAACTACGTCGCCGGCCAGGACAAGGCGATGGGTGCGCTGGTCGGCGCAGTCATGAAGGCGTCACGCGGCCAAGCCGACGGCGCCGCCGTCACCGTCCTCCTCCGGGCCCGCCGCAGCGCCACCTAGCGCCCCAGCTGCACTCTGCGGCTCCGATGCTGACACACCGCGCCGAACCTGCAGAGTGCGGCTCAGGTGCCAAGAAACTGCAACCTCAGCCGCACTCTGCGGATTTGATTACGTCGATCGCGCCGCAGCCGCACTCTGCGGATTTGGTGCCGTGTCTCAGGGCGTTGGGGCGGGTTGGGCGCCGCGAATGAGGCGGCCCGGCGTCGCTCCCGTCGACTGACCGTCGGCGCGGATCTCGGTGCCGGCGACGAACGTGTGGAGATAGCCGTCGGCCCGCTGGAGCAGGCGGCGACCGCCGGCCGGCAGGTCGTGGTGGATCTCGGGGCGGTGCAGGGCCAGCGCCTCGAAGTCGATCACATTGACGTCACCGCGGTGGCCGGCGGCCAGCACGCCGCGGTCGAGCAGCCCGACAGTCTGCGCCGTGGCCTGGGTCTGCTTGTGCACCAGTTGCTCAACCGGGAGCCGACCCGTCGGGCGGTCCCGGCCCCACCACTGCAGCAGGGTCGTCGGGAAGCTGACGTCGCAGATCGTGCCGACGTGGGCGCCACCGTCCGACAACCCAGCGACCGAGGCCGGGTGGGCCAGCTGCTCCCCGACGCCGTCGAGCGAGCCGTTGACGTAGTTGAGCGTCGGCAGGTAGAGGAGGCCGCGGCCGTCGTCCTCGAGCATGAGGTCGTAGGCGACCTCGGCCGGCGACCGGCCTTCCCGCGCCGCCCGCGCCGCCACCGAGGTTGACGGGTCGGGCTCGTAGTCGGGCGGGTCACCGAGCGGGAACATCAGCTCGAACTTGGCGATCAGCCGGCCGCCGATCATCGAGAGCTCGCGGTCGACACGCATGTGGTCGAGCAGCGCCTGGCGCACCTCCGGACGGCGGAGCTGGGCGACGCGCGCCGGACCCGGCAGGTCGCGCAACGTCGCCCACTCCGGCGCCAGCATGAAGGGGTTGAGCGTGGCCTCGAAGCCGAGCAGCAGGCCGACCGCCCTCGCGCCGACCTGACCCCGCATCGTGACGCCCTCAGCCGTCGCGTCGGCCATCCGGTCGAGCAGCGTCCGCCACACATCCGGCTGCAGCGGGCTCTGCGCGACGGAGATCGAGATGGGCCGCCCCGACCGCTCGGCCATCGAGCGCAGCATGGCGAACTCGTGGTCGAGGTCGACGAAGTCGCTGACCACTTGGAGCACGCCTTGGCCGATCGAGCCGAGCGCCTCGGCGATGCCGATCAGCTCGTCGGCCTCGGCCGTCAGCGTCGGCGTCAGCTCGCCCCGGCTGCTGCGGTGGTTCAACGTGCGCGACGTCGTGAACCCGAGGGCACCGGCGGCGATGGCCTCCTTGGCCAGCTCGGCCATCGCCGCGATGTCGTCCGGCGTCGCCGGCTCGCGGTTGGCGCCCCGCTCGCCCATGACATGCAGCCGAACGGCGCCGTGCGGCACCTGGGCGCCGAGGTCGAGGTCGCGCTGGCGCTCGGCCAGGTCGTCGAGGTACTCCGGGAATGACTGCCACGTCCACGAGAGGCCCTCGTGCAGCGCAGCACCGGGGATGTCCTCGACGCCCTCCATCAGCTCGATCAGCCGATCGTGGTCGGCCGGCCGGACTGGGGCGAAGCCGACGCCGCAGTTGCCCATCACGACGGTGGTCACGCCGTGCCAGCTAGACGGGGCCAGCTCGTCGTCCCACGTGGCCTGGCCGTCGTAGTGGGTGTGGATGTCGACGAAGCCTGGGGTGACGAGGGCACCATCTGCGTCGATCTCCCGCTGACCGCGCTCGCGCACCCGGCCGACCTCGGTGATCACGCCGTCGTCGACGGCGATGTCGGCCGTGCGGGTGGGAGCTCCGGTGCCGTCCACCACGCGGCCGGCGCGGACGACGAGGTCATGGGTTGTCATGTGGCGAACCGTACCGACGGCTACTCGGCCCGCAGGCCCTCTGACGGCCGTCGCCGCGCCGCGAGCACGGCCGGCACCTGGGCCACGGCGACGGCGACGAGCAGCCCGCCGACGATCACGAGGAGCAACGGGAGCCGTGCACCAGCCGGATCCGGCACCACACCGAGTTGATCGGCGAACCCGCGCCAGAGCAGCCGGCCGGCGATCCCGCCGAACGGCACGCCCACGACCAACGCGGCGGCGACCGTGGCCACCGACTGCACGCGCACTGACCGGCGGACCTGGGCCCCGGTGAAGCCGAGGCCGCGCAGCACGGCCAGCTCCCGCCGCCGGGCCCGCACGGAGGCCCACGAGGCGAACAGCAGCCCGGCCGTCGCCATCACCGTGAGGACGACCACCACGATGACCGGGATCGCCTGCGTCGAGCGGAGCTCGATCAGCTCCGGCGGCCGGACCGGTGTCCGGTAGGTGTCGCCACCGACGCCGGCCTCGAAGCCCGACAGATCGAGCGGGCCGAGCTGTGTCGCGAGGCGATCGATCGCCTCGGGATCCGCGTCGTCGCGCAGGTCGACGCCCACGAACGTCGCCAGGAACTGCCGATCGTCGGCGTCAAGCAGGGCCGATGGCAGCAGGACTCCGGTGCCGGCCCCGACACGATCGGCGGCGAACTGCCCGAGCGACGGGAAGACGACGACGCCGCTCACGGTGACGGTGCTCGGCGACCCTCCGCCAGCCAGCTCCACCGAGTCGCCGACGCTGACTCCGAGCTGCTCGGCCGTGATCGCACCGACGGCGATCTCGTCGCTCGCATCGGGGATCGAGCCGGCGAGGAGTGAGAGCTCGAGGTCCGCCTCGACGTCGGGTGCCACCATGGCCATCATCGGCTGACCGTCGAGCGAGATCTCGTTGAGGAAACCCAGCGCAGTCCAGGTCTCGACGGCCGGGTCGCCGTCCAGCAGCTCGTGCGCCCCCTCCAGGTCGAGGCCGCCGTACCCGAACCCTCTCATGGCCGCCAGGTCCCACGGCCAGCCGTAGGCACGCGGCGAGTCGAATAGGTTCGACAAGCTGCTGCCGAACACCACGGCGGCGACCAGCGCACCGGCGATCAGGGCGCTGCCGGCGACGACGGGCGCCGCCGCCCGCGGCCCGATCGCCGCCCGCACGCCGTCAGCGACGGCCGGAGATCCGATGGTGGCGGGCACGGAGCGGGCCGCCCGCGTCATCGCTGGTGCGTCGCTGGACGACCGCCCGCTCGAGCGGAGGGCGAGCAGGGTGCTGATGGCGATGGCCAGCAGCGCGACGGCGACGGCGGTCCCGATGACGGGCAGACCGAGCTGACGCTCGGCGTCAGGTTCGATCACCTGCACCTGGCCGATCGGACCTGGAGCCAGCAGGTAGCCGGCAACCGTGCCGACGGCCGAGCCGGCGATCGCCGCGGCGACGGGGGGAAGGCCGAACACCAGGGCTCGGCCGCCAAGCCCGACGGCAAAGTCGCGCCACTGGCGCTGGTCCGATCGGGATCGCCGCAGCTCGCGGGAGACGGCCAACGCAAGCAGGACGAGCGTGACCGCCACCGCCGCCATCGCCAGTAGCACAAGGGCGGCGACGATCGGTTGGACGGTGCGCTCGACGCGCTGGGCCTCGAGCTGGGCCGCGGTCGGGATGAGGCTGTAGAGCTCGACGCCCTCGTCGAGCCAGTCGACGTTGGCGAGGCCCCCGTTCAGCCGGGCGGCGCGGTCCACGAACTCGTCCAGCGCCGGTTGCACCGCGGGCGCGCCGTCGGCGAAGCGCAGCGAGTAGTAGGGGAACGCCACCGCGCAATCGGCCGGCAGCAGCGCGGCCACGGCCTCGGCGAAGGTTGCGCCGGGTCGCGGGATGTCTGGCACGCAGTCGTAGCGAGCGGACAGCTCGGGCGACACGATCATCTCGGCGCGCCGGAACAGTTCGTCGGGGAGCACCTGTCCCGGCAGGACGACGATCCCGACGATCTCCACCTCTTCGACTGCGATCGGTTCGATGATCTCGTCGCCGTACTCCCCGACGGGCTCTAGACCCAGGTAGGGGTTCACACGTGGCTGCCAGAAGGCGATCCCGCCGTGTCGCCGATCCCGAGGCCCTGCGACACGGCGGTGTCGACGGTGATCGCCGCCTCGATGGCGTTCGCCGGCATGCGGCCGGACTGCACGGCCGGCCGGTCCATCTCCGTATAGCGGCCGTCGCTGGACCCGTGCACGATGATCTCGGACCCCCCGACGTAGCCGACCTCGGCGCGCGGCCGGGGTCGGCCGTCGTCGAGCGTGGTGACGAAATACGGGTCCATCGTGACCCGCTCCACACCCGGCAACGTGCGGATGACCTCGTCGATCTGGGCGGTGTTCGTGTCCGGGTTGATGACGACGTCGCCGACCTCGCTGCGACGGCGGTAGTCGTCGTAGGCGTCGGCGGTGCGCTCGGCCGTCGACAGGGCGATCGCCGTGCCGGTGGTACCGGCGGCGACGATGAGCGCGATCGGGATCATCGCCGGCCAGCGGCGGCGCAGCCAGCGAGTGCTGAGCCAGCCGACGCCCGTCCATGCGTCTGCCCGCGCCTGTTCCCGCACACGGTCGAGGGTAGGTACGGCGCGGGCCCCTGCGAACCGTGCTAACCAGCGTCGGTGGCGTGTGCCACCACGTCCCCGGTTAGTGGGAGGCGATGACGTCGTTGGCGATGGCCATGGCTTGGTCGATCGGGATGACGAAGCCGATGTTGGAGGCGGCAACGCTGCCGCCGCTGCGGGCGACTGCCGTGTTCACGCCGACGACCTCGCCGTCACCGTTGACGAGCGGGCCGCCGGAGTTGCCGGAGCTGATCGCGGCGTCGGTCTGGAGCAGACCGGTGAGCTGCCCCGACTGCGTGTCGATCGAGCGGTCGAGGGCCGAGATGATGCCCTGGGTGACCGTCGGGCTGCCCGCGAGGGCCAGCGCGTTGCCGATGGCGACGACCTGGTCGCCGACGGCGACGTCGGTGGTCGCCAGCGTGGCGCGGACGATCCCGCTCGGGTCGTCGAGGCGCAGCACGGCGACGTCCTGGCTGGCGTCGCCGCCGAGGACCTCGGCCGCGCGCAGCTCCCCGTCGATCATCACGGCAACGTCCGATGCACCGGCGACGACGTGGGCGTTGGTCAGGATGTGTCCAGCGGAGTCGAGGATGATGCCGGTCCCGGCACCCTCTCCCTCCACCTGGAACGGTCCTTGCTGCTGGACCACGGTCGACGTGATGGCAACGGTCGAGGGCTGCACCTTGGCGACCACTGTGGCGACGTCGATCAACTGCCCGTCGCCGATGTCGATGCTGGCGCCGGGGTCGGCCAGCACCGGTGCGGCGTCCGCAGCCGCGCCGGTGGTGGTGCCGGTGACCTGGGTACCGGCGACGTAGCCGCCGAGGCCGCCGGCCGCCACGCAGAGCGTGACGAGTCCGGCGGCGGCAAGTCCTTGGCGGCTGCGCCTCGCGTGTTGACGACGAGGCGCCGAGCCGCCCGGGTCCGTCGGAGCGGTGGGTGGTACCGACGGTCCGGGTCCGACGGCGGGTGCCGTCGGAGACCCAGAAGACCTGGGGGGTGATGGGGGGAGCAAGCGCGTCGCCGGCGCAGGACGCGTCGGCGGAGCGAGTGGTCGTCGCTCCGGCCGGGTGGTGGGGAGTGGGTCGAACACCCAGCGCAGACTGGCGAGCGCGAGTCAGACCAGCCGCGGAGCCCGGTGAGAACTCGGTGAGCCTTCGCCGCCCTTCGTTTGGTCAGCGTTTCGGCGACACGTCCCGCCAAACGCTGACCAAGCCGAGCTCACCCGCCGCTCAGCGCGCGACGCACCGCCGCTTGCACACCGCGCACCCTCACGGTGCACCTGCTCGTACGTGAACTCGTAGACGCGCCGGCCAAGCTCCTGCAGCTCGTTGCGCCGTTGGGCATCGCAAGCCCGCTCCGATGGCGAGCTGTGGCCTTTGCGGCCGGACACCTCGACCACGAGGGCGTGTTGCTGGAAGCAGAAGTCGACGCGGGCGACCGTGCGGCCGTCTCGACGATGGACCAGTTGCGTCATCGGTCGTGGCAACCCGGCGCAACGCATCAGCTCGAGGAACCGGCGCTCCAGCATCGTGTGGCCGCCAGCGTCCACGAGAAACCGATCGAGTCGTCGTGCTCCCCAGCGGCCAGGCCCACGCAGGAGCTGCAGCCGGTCGGCGATCACCATCGGCGAGCTGCGGCCGGAGCGGACCGCACTGTCGATGGCGGCTTCCAGCCGGCGATCGCTGATCCGTGCCCGTGCCAGATCGATGACCGTGCGGGTCGCCGATGTGCACGGCCACCCGTCGACTCGGACTCGATCGATGGCTGGAAGTTGCGTGGTCGTGTGCACGACCAGCGATGCGCGCACGCTTCGACCGATGCGCTCCATCGTGTACTCGACGGCATCCGGCTGGCAGCGGTCGAAACCGTGGAGCCGTGCGGCCGCCTCGTGGCTGAGCACCGCTCCGATGCCGAGGCAGAGCAGACCGATCTGCTGCCGGCGCTCCAGGCTGTCCGGCGCGCCGACCACTCCGTAGACACCGGGCGCCAGCCGGCCAAGAACTTGCTGGCCGGTGAGGGTTCGCAGCTGGGACCGGGAGATGCCGAGCGCGATCAGCTGACCGAGTGAGATGACGCCATGTTGGCGGGCGGCCAGAGCAAGGACCCCCCAGCAGCAAACGCTCCACGTCTCCCATGGGCGCGGTGTAGGGCGCCAAGCGGAACTCTGTCTCGCCTTGGTCAGCGTTTTGGCGGGACGTAACGCCATTTCGCTGACCAAAGCCAAGCGCCAGCGGCGGGCTGTAACACGGTGTTCACGGGGGGCGGTTCACGGGTCCGGCCTGGCGTCGTACCATGCGCGGGTCATGTCGGAGCGGGCCGAGCGACTTCCCGGCCGGCGGGCCGTCGTCACGGGCGCGGCGAGGGGCATCGGGGCCGAGATCGCGTCGGCGTTCGCCGCCGAGGGTGCCAGGGTCGCCGTGCTGGACGTGTCGCCGGACGTCAAGCGCCTCGCCGCCGGGCTCGGCTGACCGGTGGAGGTCGTCGATCTCGCCGATGCCGACGCCACCCGGGCCGGCATGGCCCGGCTGATCGACGCACTGGGCGGGATCGACGTCCTCGTGAACAACGCCGGCATCTTCCGCATCCGGCCGCTGCTCGAGATCCCGGTCGGCGAGTGGGACGAGGTCTTTGCCGTCAACGTGCGGTCGATGCTGGTCACGACCAAGGTCGCTGCGGCGGCGATGATCGAGGCCGGCACCGGCGGGCGGATCGTCAACCTGGCCAGCATGGGCGCCAAGCGCGCCGCCGCCGGCCAGGCCCACTACGCGGCGTCCAAGGCCGCCGTGGTCTCCCTGACCCAAGCGGCGGCGACGGAGCTCGGACCGCACGCCATCACGGTCAACGCCCTGTGCCCCGGTTACGTGCTGACCGAGATGGGCCAGGACACGCGCACGCCCGAGCAGGTCGCAGCGTGGAGCGCGAGCTCTCCGCTCGGGCGCTGCGGGACCCCGCACGACGTGGCCCGCTTCGCCGTCTTCCTCGCCTCGGACGACGCCACCTACTGCACCGGCCAGGCCTTCAACGTGACCGGTGGGATGATGATGCAATGATCGCCGGGCTGTCCTTCGACGAGGTGAGCAAGACGTTCCCCGACGGCACCCACGCCCTTCAGGCCACCAGCTTTGCCGTCGGCCCTGGCGAGTTCGTCACCGTCGTCGGCCCGTCGGGCTGCGGCAAGTCGACCCTCCTGCGCATCGCCTCCGGGCTGGACCGCCCCACCACCGGCACCGTCTCCGTCGACCGGGCCGACCTCGGCTACGTCTTCCAGGACGCCACGCTGCTGCAGTGGCGCACGGTCCGGCGCAACGTCGGCCTGTTCGCCGAGCTGGAGGACCTGCCGAAGTCCGAACGCACCCGCCGGGTCGAGGAGAACCTGGCGCTGGTCGGCCTGGGCGGGTTCGAGGACAAGTACCCGAAGCAGCTGTCGGGCGGCATGCGCATGCGGGCCTCGCTGGCCCGCTCGCTGGTGATGGACCCGGCCATGTTCCTGTTCGACGAGCCGTTCGGCGCCCTCGACGAGATCACTCGTGAGCGCCTGAACGACGAATTGCTGAGCCTCTTCCTGCGCAAGGGGTTCGGGTCCCTGTTCATCACCCACTCCATCTACGAGGCCGTGTTCCTGTCGACCCGCGTGCTGGTGATGTCGGCCCGCCCCGGCCGGATCGTGGCCAGCTTCGACGTGCCGTTCGAGTACCCGCGGCTGCCCGACCTGCGCTTCGACGCCGCCTTTGCCGAGCTGTCCGGTGAGGTCAGCCACGCCCTGCGCGGAGCGCACGCATGACCGCGGTCGGCGCCCCTGGGACGCTCAGCACCGGGAGCGCGCTCGGCGAGGGCGCCATCACGGCGACCGCACTGGCCCCGCCGCCGGGTCGCCGGCGGTGGATCGACGTCGTCGGGCCACTGCTCGGCTTCGCCGCCTTCATCGGACTGTGGTGGCTGGCCCACGCCTGGATCATCACCAGCGTCTTCGACAAGCCGAACTTCCTGATCCCCTCGCCGGCCACCGTCGTCGACCAGTCGTTCCTGGACTCGGTCCCGCGCACCGACATGCTGCAGGCCGTCGGATGGACGGCCCTCGTGGCGCTGGTGGGGCTGGCCATCTCGATCACGCTCGGGGTGCTGCAGGCCGTGGTCATGGCGCAGGCCACGTGGATCGAGCGCTCGCTGTGGCCGTACCTGATCGCCGCTCAGGCCATCCCGATCCTGGCCATCGTGCCGATCATCGGCGTGGTCTTCGGCTTCGGCTTCGGGTCGCGCGTCCTCGTCTGCGTGATCATCTCCTTCTTCCCGATCGTCTCGAACACGCTGTTCGGGCTGCTCTCGGCCGACACCGGCCAGCACGACCTGTTCACGCTCAAGGGCGCCGGTCGCTGGACCAGGCTGCGCAAGCTGCAGCTGCCGGCGGCCATGCCGGCGATCTTCACCGGCTTTCGCATCGCCGCCGGACTCTCGGTCATCGGCGCCGTCGTCGGCGAGCTGTTCTTCCGGCGCGGCGGCCAGGGCATCGGGATCCTCATGGAGACCTACCGCCAACGCAACCTGTACCCACTGACCTACGGCGCGCTGATCCTGTCGTCACTGCTCGGGATCGTCGTGTTCGTGTTCTTCGGCTGGCTCTCGAAGCTCGTGATCGGGCGATGGCACGAGTCCACCCGCAAGAGCGGATGACGACCACCGCATCCGCAGCGTGAACCACCACCACGACCACCACAAGGGAGAGAACATGCAGCACCGCCGCACCTGGCTGCTGGTACCGATCGTCGCCGGGCTCGTCCTGGCCGCCTGCGGGAGCGACGACACGGCGAGCGAACCGACGTCGGCCGGCACCGCCACGACGGTCTCGACCTCCGACGAGATCACCCCGGACTCGGACGCGGCGGCGACGACGGCCGCCGAGACCGAGGACACGGCGACCGACGACACGGCAACGGACGACACGGCGACGGACGGCTCCGGCGCCACCGGCGGCGGCGCCGTCGACCTCTCGGCCGACTGCCCGGCCACCGTCGTCATCCAGACCGACTGGAACCCGGAGTCCGAGCACGGCTGGCTGTACCAGATGGTCGGTGACGGCTACGAGATCGACAAGGACGCCGTGTCGGTCACCGGCCCACTCGTGGCGCCCGACGGCAGCGAGACCGGCGTCGACATCGAGATCCGTTCCGGCGGCCCGGCGATCGGCTTCCAGACGGTGACCTCGCAGCTCTACAGCGACGAGGACATCCTGCTCGGCTACGTCTACACCGACGAGGCGATCCAGAACGCCGGCGAGTTCCCGTCCGTCGCCATCTACGCCGGCATGGAGAAGAACCCGCAGATCATCATGTGGGACCCGGAGACCTACCCGGACGTCGAGACGATCGCCGACCTTGGTCAGACGGATGCGGTCGTGCGGTACTTCGGCGGCGCCGCCCACCTGGACTACTTCGTGGCCGAGGGGATCCTGTCGGCCCACCAGGTCGACGGCTCCCCCGACCGCACGCCGGCCAACCTCATCGCCGATCAGGGCGCCGCGGCCCAG
>JBPCJL010000010.1:0-3715 GCA_051005355.1 Ilumatobacteraceae bacterium | reverse complement strand
GCTGATGGAGCTGCTGGCCGACGACGCCGTCGCGCATGGCGCACACGGGTCTGGCTCGTGAGGTGAGAGATGAGCGGTCAGAAGCCGCTCATCTCTCACCTCGCCCGTCGGGCCGACCCGTCCGCCGACCCGCTCGGTAGGTTGCGACGTGCGTGACCAGCACCGATGCCACCCTCAGGGCGCCGTTCCTCGCCGCTGCGCGCGGTGAGCGACCGAGTCGCACGCCGGTGTGGTTCATGCGCCAGGCCGGGCGCAGCTTGCCCGAGTACCGGGCCGTGCGTGGCGAGGGGTCGATCCTCGACGCCATCAAGCAGCCCGAGCTGGCCGCCGAGATCACGATGCAGCCCGTGCGCCGCTACGGCGTCGATGCCGCCGTCCTCTTCAGCGACATCGTGGTGCCGGCGCACGCCATCGGGTTCGGCGTCGACGTCGCGCCAGGAACCGGTCCGGTCGCCGCCGACCCACTGCGCAGCCGGGCGGACCTCGATCGGCTGCGCCCGCTCGAGCCCGACGACGTGGCGTACGTGGCGGAGACCGTGGTCGCCGCCGTCACCGCGCTGGACCCGGACGTCCCCCTGCTCGCCTTCGCCGGCGCGCCGTTCACGGTGGCCAGCTACCTGATCGAGGGCCGCCCCAGCCGCACCTACGAGCACACCAAGGCGCTCCTGTCCACGGACGAGTCGCTCTGGCACGACGTGATGGACCGGCTGACAGACCTCGCCGTCGCCTTCGTCGAAGTCCAGCTGCGCCACGGCGCTCGAGCCTTCCAGCTGTTCGACTCGTGGGCCGGCGCGCTGTCCCGCCCGGACTACGAGCGCTACGTCCTGCCCTACTCGCAGCGGGCGTTCAGCGAGCTGCGCGCCCGCCACCCCGACGTTCCCGGCATCCACTTCGGCGTCGGTTGCGACCACCTGCTCGAGCCGATGTGGGCGGCCGGACCGCAGATCATGGGCCTCGATTGGCGCACGTCGATCGCCGATGCCCGGCGACGCCTCGGCACCGACGTCGCCGTGCAGGGCAACCTCGACCCGGCCCTGGTGCTGGCCGGGGCCGACGTGGCCACCGCCGCGACGCGCTCCGTGCTGGCCGACAACGCCGGCCACCCGGCCCACGTGTTCAACCTCGGTCACGGCGTCCTGCCGGCGTCCGATCCGGACGTGTTGGCCGCCATCGTCGAGCTCGTGCACGAGGCAACCCGGGTCGCATGACGACCGGCGTGATCCTCATGGCCTACGGCACGCCGCGAGCGCCGGAGGAGATCGAGCCCTACTACACCGACATCCGCCGTGGCCGCCCGCCGACCGCAGAGCAGTTGGCCGACCTGACCCGCCGGTACGAGGCGATCGGCGGCCTGTCGCCGCTCGCCGAGCTGACCGAAGCGCAGCGCGACGTCCTGCAGGCGGCGCTCGACCGCCGTTCACCGGGTTCGCACGTGGTGCGTCTCGGGCTCAAGCACGCCGACCCAAAGGTGGAGGCCGGCGTGCAGGAACTGGTCGACCTCGGTGTGGAGCGGATCGTCGGGCTGGTGCTCGCGCCCCACTACTCGGCCATGTCGGTCGGCGAGTACGCGCGTCGGGCCATGACCGTCGCCGCTGCTGCCGGCGTGCCCTTCATCGCCGTCGAGAGCTGGGCCGTGGAGCCGGCCTACGTCGAGTTCCTCACCGCCGCCGTGCGTCGTCAGTTGGCCGCGCTGCCGAAGGGGACCAAGCTCGTGTTCACCGCCCACTCCCTGCCGGCGCGCATCCTCGAAGCCGATGACCCGTATCCGCACGAGCTGCGATCGACCGCCACCGCTGTGGCCGGCATGGTCGGGCTCGACCCGTGGTCGCAGTGGGCGGTGGCGTGGCAGTCGGCCGGCCGCACGCCGGAGCCCTGGATCGGGCCGGACATCCTCGCCGTGATCGACGAGCTGGCGGCAGCCGAGCACGGCGTCGGGGTCCTGGTCTGCCCGTGCGGGTTCGTCGCCGACCACCTCGAGGTCCTCTACGACCTCGACCTCGAGGCCCGGCAGCGGGCCGAGTCGCACGGCCTCGCGTTCGCCCGGACGGACTCGCTGAACGCCGACCCGACCGTGCTGGCCGCCCTGGCCGAGCGGATCCTGGCCGCCTGACGCCGTGCCGGAGCGCGAGCGGGTCATCGTCGTCGGCGGTGGCATCACCGGGCTGACCACCGCGCTCACCCTGGCCCAGCGCAGCGACCACCAGCTGGAGGTCGAGCTGTGGGAGGCGGACGAGCGGCTCGGCGGCAAGCTGCTGACCACACCGTTCGCCGGACTGCCGGCCGTCGACGAGGGTTCCGACGCCTTCCTGGCCCGAGTGCCCGAGGCGGGCGCGCTGGCCGCCGAGGTCGGGCTCGGCGACGACCTCACGTCACCCACCGGGGCCAGGGCCGCCGTCTGGCATCGCGGGCTCCACCCGATCCCCGATGGCGTGCTGCTCGGGGTCCCGGCCGGGGTCGGGTCTCTCGCCTCGAGCGGCCTGCTGTCCAGGCTCGGGAAGCTGCGGGCCGCGCTCGAGCCCTTCCTGCCGAGGACGTCGACGGCCGGTGACGCGATCGGCGCGCTGGTGCGTCGCCGCTTCGGCGACGAGGTGCACGAGCGGCTCGTCGACGCGCTGATCGGCAGCATCTACGCCGCCGACACCGACCGATCGAGCCTCGCCGCCGTGCCCCAGCTCGCCGCGCTGGCCGAGCACCGCAGCCTCCTGCTCGGCGCCCGCCGGACGCGGGCCGCTGGACCGCCCGCCGCAGGGCCGATCTTCCTCGCGCCGCGTGCCGGCATGGGCGCGTTCGTGGGCGCCGTCGCCGATGCAGCCTCGGCGGGCGGGGTGCGCATCCGCTCGGGTCGGCGGGTGACCGAGCTGGCCCGGGACGGCTCGTCGTGGCGCGTCGACGGCGAGTCGGCGGACGTCGTCGTCCTGGCCACACCGGCGGCGCCGACAGCACCGCTGTTGCACGTCGTCGCGCCAGAGGCCGGCCGGCTACTGGGGACCATGGACCACGCCGGCGTGATCCTGATGACCTTGCACGTGCCGGCCTGGCCCGACCGGCTGCTCGATCGCAGCGGCTACCTGGTACCGAAGCCGGTCCAGGGGGTGGTCACGGCGGCGTCGTTCGGCTCGCAGAAGTGGGCCCACTGGCGGCCGCCCGCCGGTGGCGAGGTGCTGCGCGTCTCGCTCGGCCGCGACGGCAACGCGGTCGACGATCTCGACGACGAGCAGGCCCTTCAGCAGGCGGTGCGCGAGGTCGGCCGGCACCTGGAGCTCGACCTGCAGCCGGTCGAGTGGCGGGTCAGCCGCTGGCCCGGAGGATTCCCGCAGTACCGCCCCGGCCACCTCGACTGGCGGGCCCGGGTCGAGACGGCGCTGCCCGCCGGGCTGTACGTCACCGGCGCCAGCTACGGCGGCATCGGCGTGCCGGCGTGCATCGCCCAAGGGCGCACCACCGCCGGCGGCGTCCTCGCCCACCTGCGCTCTGGGTGAGCAAACAGCCCGCCGGCGGCCTTTCGCTCACCAGAGCTCGGGCCTTTTTGCCGGGTGAGCGAAGAACCCACCCGGCGGCGTTTTAGCTCACCCCAGCGCGCTACGGCGGGGGACGGGGACGGCACCGACATCCTGTGCGCGTGCCATCCTCCGGCATCGACCAGCACGGATCTCGAGCGCTCGGATGAGCAGGGTGGCCCTGTCCGCCGGCGGTGGGTTCCTGGTCGCCCTTTCCG
>JBPCJL010000009.1:0-32133 GCA_051005355.1 Ilumatobacteraceae bacterium | reverse complement strand
CGTCTGGACCTCGGTGATCTCGGCTTTCGCCTTCGAGAGCAGGGCACGAAACGTTGCCAGGACAACAAAGTCTACCTGTCGGGTCGGGATGGCTCAGATCCAGGTCCCACCCCATCCGAGGGTTACTTGCATCCGAGGGTTTCGTGAGGGGAAGCCCCTCAGCCAACCCTCGGATGGACGATCTTTGGCAGGAGGTCGCCGATCTGGCCGCGCAGGACGGCGTTGGCGAGGCGGTCCAGGTCGGTCGGGCCGGCGTTGACGATGACGACCCGGGCGCCGGTGGACTTCGCCCGGGGCACGCAGTTGGCGGCCGGGTAGACGCTCAGCGTCGAGCCGACGGCGAGCAGCAGGTCGCACTCCTCGCTCACCCGCAGCGCCCGGTCGATCACGTCGGGGACCAGCGCCTGGCCGAACGAGATCGTGTCGCTCTTCAGGATCCCGCCGCAGTGCGCGCAGGCCGGGTCTTCCTCGCCGGCCCGCACCCGGTCCAGCGTCTCGGCCATGGGCTGGCGGTCCCGGCAGTCCCAGCAGCGGGAGAACCAGATGGTTCCGTGCACCTCGACTACGAGCTCGGTGTCCGTGCCGGCCTTCTGGTGCAGACCGTCGATGTTCTGCGTGACGACGGCGTGCAGTTTGCCCTGGCGCTGCAGCTCGACGATGGCTAGGTGCCCGGTGTTCGGCTCGGCCCGCCAGGCCGGCGTCGAAAGGCGTGTCTGCCAGGCCCGACGGCGGACGTCCGGGTCGGCCAGGTAGTGCTGGATCGTCGCCGCCTTCTCCGCCGACGGGTCCTTGGTCCACACGCCCTGCGGCCCGCGGAAGTCGGGGATCCCAGAGTCGGTGGAGATGCCGGCGCCCGTCAGGACGGTGATCCGCTCGGCCGCCGCGATCCAGTCCCGCACCGTGTCCACATCGGCCATCCGGGTCGAGTCTGGCTCGTCGGAGGGTTTGCGGCACCGGGCCCGGCACGGAAGCCCTCCGATGCGCTGAAAACCTCCGATGGTGGGCGTTCCGCTCAGCCCAACTCGGCGCGCCCAGGGCAGGTACCGGCGTCCTCCAACCTCCGACCGATCCCACTCCGGGAGGTCCTGTGCCCGATCACCTGCTCATGCCCGCTCACCCACCTCTGGCCACCGAGGCGGAGCCGCCACCACCCTTGCCGCCGCGCGTCCGCATCGTGCCGTGGGACGACCCGGTCGTCGACCGGCGCGGTCACGATCCCCGCTCGGCGTACGTCGAGCAGTTCTGGCTGTCCGTGCTGGGCCCGACCGCCACCTGGCTGCTGCGCCGACTCGTGGCCGGCTTCGATCACCACCCGGCGGGCTACGACCTCGTCGTCGCCGACGCCGCCCGCAGCCTCGGGCTCAGCGTGGCCAAGGGAATGGCGTCCCCATTCGCCAAGGCGGCGGCTCGGTGCGCCATGTTCGGCGTGGTCGACCGGCGCACGGAGAGCTGGGTCGTCCGCCGGCGCGTCCCGGCGATCTCGCAGCGCCACCTGCTGCGCCTCCCGCTGGCGCTGCAGCACGCCCACGACCAGTGGACCCGCACGACCATCGACCTGGCCACGCTCGAGCGGGCGCACGCGCTGGCCTCGGCGATGGTCGCCGCCGGCGACGATCGCGGCGTGCTCGAGCCGCAGCTCGTCGCCGTCGGCGTCCCCGCCCGCACCGCCGCCGAGGCCTGCCAACTCGTCTTTGACCGCGCCCGCCGGGCGGGAGATTGACGCTCTTAGCCCCGCATCGCAGTGTGCGCTTGAGGTCCAGTGTGAACGTCTGAGGCCCCTCACCCCTCACCTCACGGGTTCGAAGTTCAGGGCGAGGTCGATGAGCAGGCGGGTGCCGAAACCGGTGGCCCCCTTCGGACGCCAGCTCTCGTCGGCGTCGACCTTCATCGGCCCGGCGATGTCGAGGTGCGCCCACGGCACGTCGCCGACGAACTCGGCCAGGAACACCGCCGCCGTGATCGCGCCGCCGTACTGGTTGCCGACGTTCTTCAGGTCGGCGATGTCCGAGTCGAGCAGCTTGCGGTACTTCGTGCGCTCGAGCGGCAGCTGCCATACCGGCTCGTCGACGCCGGCGGAGGCTGCCCGCACCTGGTCGACCCACGCCTGGTCGTTGCCGAACACTCCGGCCATCCCCTGGCCGAGGGCGACCATGCAGGCCCCGGTCAGCGTGGCGATGTCGACCATCGCGTCCGGTACCTCCTCGGTCGCCAGCACCAGACCGTCGGCGAGCAGCAGCCGACCCTCGGCGTCGGTGTTGTGGACCTCGACCGTCGTGCCGCCATGGATGCGCAGCACGTCGCCGAGCTTCATCGCCGACCCCGACGGCATGTTGTCCGTGCACATCAGGTAGCCGGTCACCGCCGTACGGCAGCCGAGCGCCCGCAACGTCGACATCGACGCCAGCACCGCCGCCGCCCCCGACATGTCCATCTTCATCGCCGCGTGCATCACATCGGTCGGCTTGAGGCTGATCCCACCCGAGTCGTACATCACGCCCTTGCCCACCATGGCCAGGTGGCCCGCCGGCGCGTCGGGCCGGTACGTCAGCTTGACCATCCGCGGCGGTTCCTCGCTGCCGGCGTTCACGCCGAGCAGGCCGCCGCAGCCCAACGCCACCAGCGCCTCCTCGTCGAAGACCTCGACCTCCAACCCGTGCCGGGCACCGACCTCGCAAGCCAGGTCACCCATCCGCTGCGCCGTCAGGTGGCCAGGCGGCGTGTTGGCGAGGTCGCGCGCCAGCTGGGCGGCGTTGGCGACGATGGTCCCGCGCTCGACGCCGGCGGACACGCCCTTGGCCCTGCCGCCCGACGCCACCAGTGTCAGCTCGGCCAGCTCGGCACCGTTGGCCTCACGGCGCAGCGGGACGTAGCGGTAGCGCGACAGCAGCAGACCCTCGACGACGGCCTGCCCGGCCGCCTCCGCCGCCACTGCGGCGGTGTCGGCCAGGTTGGTCGCCACCCGGCCCTGCTTGGTCGTCGCCCGTCCCAGCGCGCCGGCGGCGTCGCGGAGCGCCGTCGCGTCGAGCTGCGCCGGGTCGCCGATGCCGACGGCGACCGCCAGCGGACCATCGCGGCGGGGCACGTTGAGCGTCTGTCCGACCTTGCCGTCGAACCCGGAGGCCACGAGCGTCGCCCGGTCGAGCCCGAGCTGGCGTGGGACGGCGCCCCGCTCGCCGACGGCCAGACCGACGACCTCGGCGTCGGCCGGCACGGACCGCGCGACGGCGATCCGCAAGCGGTCGGCCCGATCGATCGATGGTGCAGGATGAAGCTTGGCGACGGCGCCGGCGTGCTCGACCATGGGCGCCAGTGTGCCCTCTTCGGCGCGAGCGAACAGTCCGCATCCGGTGTGTTCTCGCTCGCGCAGAAGCCGGGTCGATCCGGGCCCGTCCTCCCGGACAGCTGCGCGAACGCGCCACTAGCCTCGGGCGTCCATGCCTCGCCAGCCCTTCCTGGACGCCGTGGCCGAACGGGTCGTGGTCTTCGACGGCGCGTTCGGCACCTACATCCAGGACCTGGACCTGAGTGTCGACGACTTCGGCGGGCCATCGCTCGAGGGCTGCAACTAGATGATCTGCCTCACCCGGCCGGACGTCATCGCCGACATGCACGCCGCCTTCTTCGACGCCGGCGTCGACGCCGTCGAGACGGCCAGCTTCGGGAGCTTCTCGACCGTCCTCGCCGAGTACGGCATCGCCGATCGGACCCACGACCTCAGCGTGGCCGGTGCCCGCATCGCCCGCGAGGTCGCCGACTCGTACTCCGCCGATGGTCGCACCCGGTACGTCGCCGGCTCGATCGGTCCGGGCACGAAGCTGCCGAGCCTCGGCCACATCGCCTTCGCCGACCTGCGCGACGCCTACGAGGAGCAGGCGTACGGGCTGATGGAAGGCGGGGTCGACCTGTTCGTGATCGAGACTTGCTACGACCTCCTGCAGGCCAAGGCGGCGATGATCGCCTGCCGCCGGGCCATGCGCTCCATCGGACGGCGCATCCCGATGCAGGTGCAGGTGACGATGGAGACGACCGGCCGCATGCTCATCGGCACTGAGATCGGGGCCGCCCTCGTCGCCCTGCAGGCGATGCGGCCCGATGTGCTCGGCGTCAACTGCGCCACCGGTCCGGCCGAGATGCAGGAGCACCTGCGCTACCTGAACCAGCACTCGCCGCTGCCGATCAGCGTCCTGCCCAACGCCGGACTGCCGAGCATCGTCGACAGCCGCACCCACTACGACCTGACGCCCGAGCAGCTGACCGAGTTCCACACCCGCCACGTGACCGAGCTCGGCATCCGCATCGTCGGTGGCTGCTGCGGCACCACGCCAGAGCACCTGCGCCAGGTCGTGGACGCCGTGCGCGACCTCACTCCGGCGGCGCGGGCGCCCATCAACGAGCCGAGCGTGGCCTCGATCTACAGCCCGGTGCCGATCGAGCAGGACCTGTCGTTCCTCATCATCGGTGAGCGCACGAACGCCAACGGCTCCAAGGCGTTCCGCGACGCGATGCTGGCCGCCGACTGGGACACCTGCACCAAGATGGCCAACGAGCAGGTTCGCGAGGGCGCGCACGTCCTCGACGTCTGCGTCGACTACGTCGGGCGCGACGGCGCCGTCGACATGGACGAGCTGGCCCGGCGGTTCGCCACGCAGGCAAGCGTCCCGCTGGTGCTCGACTCCACCGAGACGCCGGTGCTGGAGGCCGGTTTGCAGCACATCGGCGGCCGGCCGATCCTCAACTCGGCCAACCTGGAGGACGGCGAGTTGCCCGACAGCCGGTTCCATCGCGTGATGTCGTTGGCTCGCGAGTACGGGGCGGCGGTGATCTGCCTGCTGATCGACGAGCGCGGCCAGGCCCGCGACATCGAGTGGAAGATGGAGATCGCCCACCGCATCCACGAGATCGCCACCGAGCGCTACGGGTTGTCGGCCGGCGATCTGATCTTCGATGCGTTGACGTTCCCGCTGTCGACCGGTGACGACGATCTGCGCCGCGACGCCATCCACACCATTGAGGCGATCCGGCGGATCAAGGCCGAGATCCCTAGCGCCCACACGACGCTCGGCGTGTCGAACGTGAGCTTCGGCCTCAACCCGGCCGCCCGCCACGCCCTCAACAGCGTGTTCCTCCACGAGGCGGTGCAAGCCGGCCTCGACTCGGCGATCGTCCACGCCGGCAAGATCGTGCCGCTCAACCGGCTGCCGGACGAACAGCGCGAGGTGTGCCTCGACCTCGTGTGGGACCGACGCACCGACACCTACGACCCGCTGGCGCACCTGCTCGACGTGTTCGCCGACGTGAAGTCGACGAAGACGGAGAAGCCGGATCGTTCCGGTCTGCCGGTACAGGAGCGCCTCCACCACCGCATCGTCGACGGCGACCGCGACGGCCTGACCGCCGACCTCGACGAAGCGATGGCCACGGGGCTGAGCGCGCTCGACGTGGTGAACGACGTACTGCTCGGGGGCATGAAGGTGGTCGGCGAGCTGTTTGGCTCGGGCCAGATGCAGCTGCCGTTCGTGCTGCAGTCGGCCGAGACGATGAAGAAGGCCGTCGCCTACCTCGAACCGCACATGGAGCGCATCGGCGGCTCGTCGACCAAGGGCAAGCTCGTGCTGGCCACGGTCAAGGGCGACGTGCACGACATCGGCAAGAACCTCGTTGACATCATCTGCACCAACAACGGCTACGAGGTGCACAACCTCGGCATCAAGGTGCCGATCTCGGAGATGGTGGCCAAGGTCAAGGAGGTCGAGGCCGACGCCCTCGGCATGAGCGGCCTGCTCGTCAAGTCGACGCTGATCATGCGCGACAACCTGGCCGAGCTGAACAACCTCGGGCTGGCCGACCTGCCGGTGCTGCTCGGCGGGGCCGCGCTGACCCGTCGCTACGTGGAGCGGGACCTGCGCGAGCTGTACGAGGGGCGGCTGTTCTACGGACGTGACGCGTTCGAGGGCCTGTCGACGCTCGAGGCGCTGATGGGGATGAAGCGCAGCGGGGAGTGGGAGGAGGAGTTCGGACGCGTGCCGACCGGGCGGGTGCTGCCCGAGCGATCCGGTGACGCCGCTGCGCCCGTGGAGCTCCCGCGCCGGTCGCCGGACGTCGCCACCGACAACGAGGTGTTCACGCCGCCGTTCATCGGCAGCCGCGTCGTCAAGGGGATCGCGCTCGACGAGATCGCCGAGTATGTCAACGAGACAGCGCTGTACCGCAACCAATGGCAGTTCCGGCCGGAGAAGGACCCCGCCGGTAAGCCCGAGAGTGACGACGAGTTCAAGGCCCGCATCCGCTCGACGTTCCGCGAGCAGCTGGCGGCGGCCAAGGCGTCTGGCGTGCTGGTGCCGCAGGTCGTGTACGGGTACTTTCCGGCCAACGGCGACGGGGACGACCTCGTCGTCTGGACCGACGAGTCACGGACGGCCGAAGCGGCGCGGTTCCACTACCCCCGGCAGAAAGCGGCCCCGTTCCTGTGCATCGCCGACTTCTTCCGGCCCATCGAATCAGGCGAGGTCGACCACGCGGCGTTCCACATCGTGACGATGGGCGCCGCGGTGAGCGAGGCGACGGCCGAACTGTTCGCCCGCAACGAGTACCAGCAGTACCTGCTGCTCCACGGCTTGGGCGTCGAGATGGCCGAAGCGCTGGCCGAGCTGTGGCACCGTCGGATCCGCACCGAGTGGGGGTTCGTCGACGAGGACGGTCCGACCGTCGGCGGGTTGTTCCGCCAGCAGTATCGGGGCGGACGGTACTCGTGGGGCTACCCGGCCTGCCCGGACCTGGAGGACAACGCCACCGTGGCCAAGCTGCTCGGCGCCGATCGTCTCGGCATCGAGGTCGGCGAGGAGACGGGTTGGCAGTACCAGCCCGAGCAGACCACCTCGGCGATCATCTGCCACCACCCCCAGGCCAAGTACTTCGTCGCCCGCTGACCCCGACGTGGAGCTGCGGGTCGGGTGCCCGATGTGGGCCAACAAGGCGTGGCAGGGGACGTACCTGCCGGACAAGCTGGCGCGGCGGGAGCAGCTGCCGGCCTACGCCAGCTGGTGCAACGCCGTCGAGGGCAACACGACCTACTACGGCGTGCCGAAGCCGTCGACCGTCGACGCATGGGCGCGCGAGACGCCGTGGGACTTCCGCTTCGTGTTCAAGCTGCCGAGCTCCATCACCCACCAGCACCGGCTGCGCGACGTCGGGGCCGACCTGGCCGAGCTCCTCCGCACGCTGGAGCCGCTCGGTGACCGTGCCGAGCAGCTGTCGATCCAGCTGCCGAAATCGTTCGGGCCAAAGGACCTCGGCGCGCTGGGCGAGTTCGTGCGGCGACTGCCGACGACGCACCGCTTCGGCGTCGAGATCCGCCACCGCTCGTTCTTCGAGGAATCGGTGCCGGCCGCCAACCTCGAGCGCATCCTGACCGCTGCCGGGGTCGAGTGGATCGTCCTCGACACCACGACGCTGTACGCCGACGACGCCCCGAGCGACGCGGCCCGATTGGCCAAGCGCCAGAAGCCGCTGCTCCCCCAACGCACTGTTGCCCTAACCGACCACCCGATCGTCCGCTTCGTCGGCACCGATGATCCCGCCCGGACGCGGGCCGGCTGGCAACCGTGGGTGGCGGTGGTCGAGGGGTGGCTGCGCGAGGGACGCAGCCCGACGGTGTTCGTCCACACGCCCGACAACCTGCACTCGTTGGCGCTCGCCCGGCAGTTCCACGCGAACGTTCGGGCAGTCGTCTCGAGCCTCGAGCCGCTCCCCGAACCGCGTCGCCCGGAGCAGCCGCCCGAGCCCACGCTGTTCTGACCGATCTAACGACAGCTCGATGGTCCCGTACGGGTGCGTCCTGAACGCCGGGTCGCCGACGACGCACGCAGACGACGACTTTCATCGTGGCGTGGGTGCGGACCGGAAGCTGCTGACCGCACCCGATCTCGACGCCATGTCGCCGGATCAGCGAGCCGCCGCTCTGAGCGACCGGATCGCAGGTGACTTGGCGAGCCTCCCGGACGAGTTCCGTCAGCGTGTGTTGGAGACCGGCAGACGTCTTGCGGCGGAGCGCCGTTCGACGTGTCGGAGTGACGCGCCGCCAAGTCCGCGTCGTCGGCTCGCCGTGGGACCGCTGTGGGCGGCGTCGCACCGCCCAAGCACGCCGGCGTAGGTCTCGCCTGACGGCGGGCTACCGATCGAGAACCCCTCGGAGCGACCCGTCGAGGTCAATGGCCACAGGGTGACGGTCCTGCGGTTGCGCGGGCACAGCTGCGGTGCCGTCTGCGACGTCGTTGGCTGCCACGTGACGAGCATCGTCAGGAACGCTCCGGCTGGAGTCGGCTCGACGATGCGTTCGACCACGGCGTCGACCCTCAACAAAACCGCGAGGTCGGCGGCGCCGATGACAACGCCCATCACGACGACGATCGCTGCGCCGACACGCCGCGGCACCGTCGGGCGAATCGTCAGTTCACCGCTGAAATACCTGATCCCGGCCATGTAGCGCTCTGCTGGGGAACGCGTGAAGCCGCGCTGCGCGCTGGTCACCATCGCCAGTCAATCTCTGCGTCCGGCCGCGCAGCAGCGCACCGAACGACCGGCCTGACCGTCATCGACGGGCGGGCATCGTGGCGGACTCCCGTGTCCGGGACCGCCGGATGACGCGCTGTGCCAATCTCGACGGACGACGGTAGGAGCTGACGCGGGCCTGCCACGCCTGCGTGCCGTGATGCGGCGAGAAGGAGTCATCCGGCGCGGCGTGTGGTGGCGTCGAACCCGTGCCACGAGATTGCGCTCTCGACCCGCACCGCAAGATCCACGTGCTCGTCGCCGCGGGCCAGCCGGCCGGCCACACAGCGCAGCATGACGCCGCGCTTGGCCGACGGGCGGGCGTCGTGGCTGTCGTCGATCGTGACGCAGCACGGTCCCGGCAGGTCGACCGGCACGTTGCAGAGGACGTTGCGGTCGATGCGCACCGTTCCCGACGGGTCCCACCAGCCCGGGACGGCGACGGGACCGAGCGGCGTGGTGAACCCGACGGTGCAGGTGCCCGCGTCCGTCACGAGCGCCCGGTTGACCGACTCCACACCGGCCGCAACGGCGGGATCGACACGGTGGCGGCGCTGCCGGGTCGGCCTCGGGAGGGGGCGTGAACGGGCGAGCTGACCCGTCGCATCGGCGACAACGCCGTTGCGCCACGTCAGGCGGTGTTCGGCCCGCACGGCGATCAGCACGCGGGACGGCGGACGCCACGTGTTCGGGACGGACGCGCCGTCGCGCAGGTAGCCGACGATCTGATCGGCGTTGGCCAAGCCCAGACGCGTGAGCGCCATCCCGGCCAGGCTGACCGCGGCCGGGTCGGCCAGCCCGTCGAACGGTCGCCGCGGGTCGAGGATCGTCGCTCGACCCACGACGAGCGACCATCCGTGGCCGTCGGCGTCGATCGAGAGAACGCCGGCGCGCGGGTTGCGCCGAAGCGCGCGCACCTTGGCCGCGGAGACCGACGTCGTCGACCAGTGGCGACCACCCACCTTGGCGCCAGCGGCCAGCGTCACGTGCGGCCCGTGGCGGTCGACGACGGCAAGGAGTTGAAAGCGGGTCACGCCGGCCGTCGCGCCGTGGTGGTCGCGGCCGTGTCGATGCCCAGTCGACGGTAGAGGTTGGCGGCGAAGCGGTCGCCGGTGCGCCGCATGGTGGTGGCCATGACGCCCTCGACGGCCCGCCGGGCCAATCGGGGCAGCGGGAGCTCGACGCACAGCGTGATGTCGATGAAGAGGTGGGTGCGGTCATCGTCGAGCGCCTTAAGGCGATAGATGCCGTTGGCGCCGGCTCGTTCGCTGCGCCCGTCCGGCGGTCGGTGGTCGAAGCGGATCTCGTTCTCCGGCTCGAACGTCATGTGCTCGGTGAACGTCGGCTCGATCGAGGCACCAAGCGCCGAGATGCCGCGCAGGTGCCATTGCCACATGTCGCCGTCGACGTCGATGCGCCGGATCAATGGGGTCAGCTCCGCCAGCTCGTCAGCGTCCTCGAGCAGCGCCCAGATGGTCGCCCGTGGCGCGGCCACGATCGCTTCGGAGACGTTGCGGGACGAGAAGGTGGCCAAGACGTCCATCGTGCCCACCGCGTCCGGGCTCCGAACCGTCACCTCCGGTGCGGGCGCGTCGTACGGTGCCCGCATGCGATGGGGTATTTCGCTCTCGCTGTCGCAGGACTTGGCCGACCCTGGCCTCGTGGCCGAGCTGGCGGTCAGCGCAGAAGCGGCCGGGTGGGACGGCGTGTTCGTGTGGGACCACCTGTGGAACCGAACGTCGGCCCCGTTCGCCGATCCGTTCGTCACGCTGTCGGCCATCGCGTCGGCGACCGCGCGTGTGCGGATCGGGACGATGGTCGCTGCGTTGCCGCGGCGGCGGCCGCAGCTGGTCGCCCAGGCGGCGACGTCGCTCGATCGGCTGTCGGCCGGTCGGATGGTGCTGGGACTCGGCCTCGGGGTCGACAGCTACGGCGAGTACTCGGCGTTCGGCGAGCCGGCGGTGGACGACCGTGCTCGTGCGAGCGCGCTCGACGCGGGGATCGAGCTGCTCGTGCCGATGCTCGCCGGGCTGCCCGTCCCCGGTGCGGGCGGGCGGGTGACGACGGAAGCGAGCGTCCAGCAACCCCGTTTACCCATCTGGATCGCCGGGCGGGAAGGGCTGGGCGCCGGACCGCGGCGCGTCGCCCGCCACGGGCTCGAAGGCCTGGCGCTGGTCGGTGCCGACGCGTGGACACCTGGATACGTCGCGAATGCGCTGCGGGCCGGGTCGCTGGCTGCCGGCAGCATCGACGTCGTACTCGTCGGCGGCGCGCACCCAGGTCCCGACCGCCTCGAGGCGGCCGGTGCGACGTGGTGCATGCCCGAGATCAGCCCTGGCGCGACGGCCGCCGACGCGTTGGCCGCCGCCTCGACGCCACCCGGTTGACGCCGCCCGCCGCAGCATTCAGGCGGTGGCCACCGCCGACAACGCTTGGTCCAGCACGCGGCGGCCGTGCTCGAGTGCCGAGCGCTCCCACCCGGGGTCGTCGGGCGTCGAGCAGATGCGGTGCTCCCACACCGCTGCTGCGTGGGCGGGGTCATCCCGGTCGCCATGGCGGTGGACCCAGTGCTCCGCCCGCTCGGCCAGGATCATCCGCGTCTCCCTGACCGTGCCGAGCTCGAACGTCACGTCGTGGTACTGAGCGGCGGGGAGCAGCTGAGCGAGGCCTCTGGCGAGCTGACCCACCTTTGGCACCGCGGTGGCATCCGGGTTGCCCGCCGTCGCTTCGATGCGCTCCGCGCTGAACCAGCGGCGCAGCCAGGCATCGCCAGCGGTCCCGGCCACGTCGTGGGACAGCAGCGTGCAGGTGCCGAAGGCCCCGTGACCGGTGTGCAGGTCGACCGTGACGACCAGCTCCGCCGTCGACAGATGCGTCTCGGCGATGGAACGGAGGAGGCGCGTCGAGACCTCCTCCCGTCCGCCGCCGAAGTAGAGGCCATCGGGGTGCGAGTACTGCCCGCCGCTGATCGCCGCCCGGAGCCAGGCGAGTCCATGTCGCTCCCGGAGCATCCGCATGCCGTTGATGAACGACTCGGCCGACGGCGGCTCGTCGCCGCCGGGTACCAGCAGGTCGTGCAGCTCGGCGTAGCCGGGGTTGGCGGGCGGCTCAACGCGATCGCGCGCCCAGTTGCGATTGAGGTCGACGTTGGACTCGTTCTGGCGCCGGTACCACGTCATCCCCCAGGGGTTGATGGCGTGGACGACGACGAGGCGCACGCCGGGCGGGACGGGGTACCCGAGCAGCTCGCACTGGATCGCCGATGGCGCGAACCCCTCCACGCCGTGGACACCCGACAGCACGACCAGCACTCGCCGGGCGGCGGGGTCGCCGGCCCGGGCGACATCGATCGTCAGCGCTGCGCCGTCGGGCCCGCGCGCCTCGATCGGGTGGGACTCGTGCGCCGCCCCGGCGACGCGCCGGAAGCGGGCGCGGCACTCGTCGTAGGTCAGCGGCAACACGAGGTCGATCATCGCGTGAGCGAGCGTCCGGGCCGACGTCCCGAGCTGACGGCGAAGGCAAGCGAGCGAACGATCGTGAACGTTGCGCCCGCTCGTGCCAGCATCCCGTGATGGAGCTGCCGAACGAGGGCCGGGCGGTCGACGAGGTCATCGCCGAGCTGGCCGCCAAGCGGGTCGACGACGTGGACTGGGCCGGCGGCCGCACGTTCGGGATGGTGTACGACGGCGGGCCGTCGGTGCACGAGGTCGCCGAGCAGGCGGCTCGGCTCTACCTCCACGAGAACGCGCTGAACACCATGGCGTTCCCGTCGCTGGGTCAGATCCAGTCCGAGGTCGTCGGGTGGACGGCCGGGCTGCTGCACGGACCCGACACCGCGGCCGGCTTCCTGACGAGCGGCGGCACGGAGTCGATCCAGTGCGCCGTGCTGGCGGCGCGCGAGCGGGGCCGCATCGAGCGCGGCGTCACCGAGCCCGAGATCGTGCTGCCCGAGAGCGCCCACGCCGCCTTCCACAAGTCTGCCCACCTGTTCGGGATGCGCATCGTGAAGGTGCCGGTGCGCGCCGATTGGACGGCCGATGCCGACGCGATGGCGGGTGCGGTCGGGCCCAACACCGTGCTCGTGGTCGGCTCGGCGCCGCAGTACCCGCAGGGGGTCATGGACCCGATTCCGGCCATCGCCGAGGTGGCCGCGTCCGTCGGCGCCAACTGCCACGTCGACGCCTGCATGGGCGGGTTCGTGCTGCCGTTCGCCGAGCGGCTCGGGCGGTCGGTGCCGGTGTGGGACTTCCGGGTCGAGGGGGTGCACTCGATCTCCGCCGACGTCCACAAGCTGGGCTATGCGCCGAAGGGAGTGTCCGTCATCCTCCATCGAACCAAGGAGCTGCGCCGGTATCAGACCTTCGTGTTCGACGGCTGGCTCGGCGGCTTCTACGCCTCGCCGAACCTGCAGGGGACGCGCTCCGGGCTGCCGATGGCGGCGGCGTGGGCGGTCATGGCCCACCTCGGCGTCGACGGCTACCTCGAGCGGACGCAGATCTCGCTCGAGACCGCCGACCGGATGCGCGCCGGCATCTCGGCAATTGACGGCGTGCGGGTGCTGGGCGACGGCCGCTACCACCTGATCGGCATGGCGGCCGATCCGCAGGTCGAGCCGGCCGTCGACGTGTTCGCCCTCGGTGACGCGCTGCGCCGACGGGGCTGGTTCCACGATCGGCAGGGACCGCCGGACACGCTCCACTCGACGGTCAGCATCACCAACGCGCCGGTGATCGAGGAGTACCTGTCCGACCTGTCCGACTGCGTCGCCCAGGTCCGCGGCATCCGCACCGACGACCGCTCCACCAACTACGCCACCCTGGAGTAGGACCCATCGGAGGGTTTGCTGCATCCGAGGGTTGGCTGCGGGGAGGCCCCTCACCAAACCCTCGGATGGACCTCAGGTCAGCCCGGAGACGGCCCTGACGGCGGCGTCGATGGTGGCCTGCGGGTCGTCGGCGCCGGGACGGGGCATCACGACCAGTCGGTGGACGCCGAGCTCGGCGAAGGCCGTCGCCGACTCGACCGTCAGCCGGCCGCGCGGCGTGACGGAGATCTCGAGCGGTCCGAGCGTCGCCGGTCGCTCGACCTGCTCCGCCGCCTCACGCAGCCCGGCCAGCGACGCCGCCGCGTCCTCGGGTCGCTGGGCGAACCCGTACCAACCTTGGGCACCGGCCACCGATCGCCGATATGCGGGTGCCGAGTGCCCGCCGACGACGACCGGGATCGGCTGCTGCACGGGGCGCGGGTGGGCGTCGACGCCAGCGAAGTCGACGAAGCGGCCGTGGATCTCGGGATGCTCGTCGTACCAGAGCGACGACATGGCGGCCAGGAACTCGTCGGTCACCGCGCCTCGCTCGGCGTAGTTGGCGCCGATGGCTCGGAACTCCGGCTCCAGGTAGCCGACCCCGACGCCGAGCGTCACCCGACCGCCACTCAGCACGTCGAGGCTGGCGACCTGCTTGGCCAGCACCACGGGGTTGCGCTGCGGCATGATCACGATGCCCGTGGCCAGGCGCACCGTCGACGTCGCCGTCGCTGCCCACGCCAGGGCCAACAGCGGGTCGAGCGCCGAGTCCTGCGGCGCCATCGGCGACGGCGGGACCTGCGGATCGGGCAGGACGACGTGCTCGCCGGCCCAGACCGACTCGAACCCGGCCGCTTCTGCGGCGGCGGCGACTTGGGCCAGACCGTCGGGTCGCGCGCACGCGCCCATGTTGATGCTGAAGAGGCCGAGCTGCATGCCGGCAGTGTGCTCGGTGGCCCGGGCGGACAGCACACTGGCGAGATGGACGACGTGGTCGTGAGCCCGGATGTCACCATCCCGGCCGCCGAGCTGCGCTGGCGCTTCTCGCGATCCTCTGGTGCCGGCGGTCAGCACGTCAACACCTCGGACTCGCGAGTCGAACTGTCCTGGGACGTGCTGGCGTCGACGGCACTCGATCCGGCCCAGCGGGAGCGGGCGCGTCAGCGCCTCGGCCGATCGTTGGTCGACGGAGTCGTCACGGTCACCGCCTCCGATCGCCGATCGCAGCTGCGCAACCGGGAGCTGGCCGCCGAGCGTCTCTCCCATCTCGTGGCCACGGCCATCGCCCCACCGCCGCCACGCCGTCGACCGACGCGGCCGACGGTCTCCGCCCGCCGCCGGCGCGTCGAGGACAAGCAACGCCGCGGCGAGACCAAACGCCTGCGCCGGCCGCCAACCGACTGATTGCAGTGGGCGGCGTCAGCTCGCGATCGAGGCGAGCAGCTCTCGTGCCCGCTCCGTCGGGCGTCCGATGACCGCCCGGTCGTCGGTGACCAGCAACGGCCGCTGCAGCAGCTGCGGGTGGCGCACCAGCACGTCGACGACACCCTCCGGCGTGGCCACGTCGGCGGCGGTGACCTCGAGCTCGTCCCACCGGTCACGACGGACCAGTTCACCGACCGGACCGTCCAGCTTGGCGATGATCGACCGCAGCGTGACTGCGTCGAGCGGGTCGTCGAGGTAGCGCACGACCTCGACGTCGACGCCCAGGTCGTCGGCCACGGCCAGCGCCTGCCGGGACTTGGTGCAGCGGGGGTTGTGGTAGATGGTCGACGCGGACATGGCCCCCCACGCTACGAACCCCGGACGCTCCCGTTCCGCGCGCCTGGCCATCGGGGCGGTGTTCTTCGCCAACGGGGTGACGTTCGCATCGTGGGCACCGCGATTGCCCGAGATCCAGGATCGCCTCGACGTGAGCAACGCGGCGCTCGGGATCGCCCTCGTGGGGACCGGGGTCGGCGGGCTGTCCGCCAGCCTCATGAGCGGCCGACTCGTCGACCGGCTCGGGAGCCGCACCATGACCGTGGCCACCACGACGCTCCTGTCGATCGCCCTTCCCCTGATGGGCGTGGCCCCGACCGCCGTGGCGCTCTTCGCCTCGCTCGTCGTGCTCGGCGCGCTCGACGGGCTGACCGACGTGGCGATGAACGCTCAAGCCATCGAGCTGCAGCGCCGATTGGGGTCGTCGATCCTCTCGCGGTTCCACGCCGTGTGGTCCGCCGGAAGCCTGACAGGCGGCGTCCTGGCCAGCCGAGCCGCCGAGGTCGGGCTCGACCTGCGCCTCCAGCTGGTCATCACGGCCGCCGTCCTGATCGGCCTCACCACCATCGCCAGCCGAGCGCTCCTCACCTCGGCGCACCGCGTTCCGCACTCGACCTCGGCGCCCGACCGGGCCTGGACCCGAGCGATCCTCGTGCGGCTGCTGCTGATCGGCATGGTGGTCGCGCTGGTCGAATCGCCGCCGGTGGAGTGGTCGGCACTGCTGATGCGCGACCGATTCGACATCAACGCCGGCGCCGCCGGTCTCGGCTTCGTCGCCGTCGCCGGTGGGATGCTGGTCGGCCGGCTGGTCGGCGATCACGTCACCGATCGGTGCGGACCCGAGCTGACGCGCCGGGGGAGCGCCGCCCTCGCCGCCGTCGGGGTGATCGTCGCCACGCTGGCGCCGCACCCGGTGCTGGCCGGCATCGGCCTCGTCATCGCCGGTCTCGGGATCGCCGCGCTGTTCCCGCTGCTGTTCCGGGCGGCGAGCGACCTGACCCACGGCTCGCACTCGGGGATGGCGGCGTTCTCCTCTGGCGCCCGCCTCGGGTTCCTGATCGCCTCGCCGGCGGTCGGCCTGCTCGCCGGCGGCACCTCGATCGCCGTGGCCGTGCTGGTCGTCTCCGGCGGCGCCGCCGTCGCCGTGGCCGCCAGCCGCCTGCCCGCCTCGGCGGCACAGGAGCTGGCTGTCGACCAATCGTGATGCGGCGGAAGCAAACCCCCCTGCGGGGAGAGGGGAGCGGTCTCTGACCACTCATCTCCCACCGCTCAGCAACGCAGTCGGGCCCTGGAGACACCGCTCCGGACGTCATCGGCGGTCGTGACACCCCGCGCGTAGGTTGCCCTCACCGACATCCCCCTCACCCACGTCGGACCACTGGTCCGGACACCCGGGAGGGTTCTTGTGTCTCAGTACTGCGGCGTGCACCGCCCACCACGCGCCGGCATCGATCCGGTCGACTCGGCGGCGGCTGCACTGGCCGTCATCCGCCTCGCCGTCACCAGGCCCCTTCAATCGGAGGTCGTCGTGCTCGTGCTCGACGGCGATCGGCGGGGACGCACGATCGTCGTCGTCGACGGCACCGAGGAGCCCGACGCCGTGCTGGAGGTCGTCGAGCGGCTCGCCGACTCGCTGGTCTCGGCCGAAGGCGACGCCGCGCTGGTCGTGGCGTCGGTCCGCCCGGGCGGCGGTCCACTCGACGGGGACGAGGACCGGTGGCTCGAGGCGACGGAGCTGGCCGAGCAGGCCGGCGTCGAGCTGCTCGAGTGGTTCGTCATCTCCGACGACACCGGTCCGCCGACGGCGTGGTGCCCTCGGGATCTCCTCGCCGAGCCGCCGAGGTGGGGGTGAGGGAGCGAGTCTTCGAGCGAACGAACCATCGTTACGGTGCTTTCTTGTCGCCGGCCTTGCGGCGACCGGATCATTGGTGCCCCTGGATGTCACAGCCTCGAACTCGTCGCGACGGTTGAAGATGCACCAATGATCAGCCGGCCCGGGCTCGCCGCTGGGCCGGGGAGAGCCGCAACCCGGCGGCGCGGAGGCGGCGGACCAGTTCCCGGCTCTCCACCTCCACCGCGCCGGCGGCCACCACCTCGAGCCGGTGCTCCTCCGGCACGTCGTAGTGGTCGCCTTGGAAGCCCCGGCGCGGGATGCCGAGGCCCGCCGCGAACTCGTGCAGCTCCTCCAGCGAGCTGTCGCTCACCAGGTGGCACCACCGGCGCCCCCGCCACCACCATCGGGGTTCGTCGACCAGCACCGCCACCGGCGCAGTCTGCCGTGACGTCCGGCCGGTTGAGCCGGGCGGTCGGCCGGGTCACACTCGGGCGATGACGAGCGAGCACGTCTCCGGCCGGCCGAACGATCATCGCGGTCACGACATCGAGCTGTGGGCGGCCTGGAGCATGGCCGTCGGCACCTCGTCCGAGGCGCGGGCGGCGTTCGACGAGCTCCTCGGCGGGCATCGGGAGCCCCAGCGCCGGTACCACACGGTCCACCACGTCGCCTGGGTGGTCCGCCACGTCAACGAGCTGGCGGCACGCGAGCCCGTCGGCGATCTCGACGCCGTGATCGTCGCCGCCTTCTTCCACGACGCCGTCTACGACCCGACGGCAACGGACAACGAGGAGCAGAGCGCAGCTTTGGCCGAGCGAGTGCTCGGCGAGCTGAGCTGGGCCGAGGCACGCCGGCATGCGGTCGGTCGGCTCGTGAGGGCCACCGAGCGACACGAGCCGGGGGACGACCCGGACGAGCGCGTACTGGTCGACGCCGACCTCGCGGTGCTCGGCGCCGATCCGGGTGCGTACCGGGATTATGTCACCGGCGTGCGGTCGGAATACGCCCACGTCGACGACGATGGATGGCGCCGGGGGCGCACGGCCGTCCTGCGCGGGCTGCTCGATCGACGGCCGCTGTACGCGACGGCCACGGGACGGGACCGATGGGAGGCGCGGGCCAGAGCCAACCTCACCGCCGAGCTGGCCACGCTCGCCGACCCCGCCCACGGCGCCAGGTTCTGACCCGAATTCGGTGTCACCGGTGACACCGAAGTTGGGTCAGAACGACAGCGCCCGTGGTGGTTGACTGGAGCCATGGCGGAACCCGGTCTGGCTCCGGCTCCGCTGCAGACACGTCCGGCGCCGGTGCTGATCGACGATGTCGATGAGGTCGTCGAGACCGGTGAGCCGATCCAGGCCCACATCGTCAAGGTCGAGCCGGGCGAGTCGGCCACGGCCAAGGTGGTCGAGGCGCGGATCTACGGGACGCCGGTGGAGGCGCTGTGCGGCCACGTGTGGGTCCCGTCGCGCGACCCCAAGCAGCTGCCGCTGTGCGAGGAGTGCAAGTCGATCTACGACCTGTACAAGTCCTTCCACGACGGCCTGCGCGACACACCCGACGACTGACACGCAATGGGCATCGACGGGCTGCGGATCCGTTCGTCCGTGCGCGCCCTCGTCCTCGATCCGGCCGACCGCGTCCTGCTCGTGCGCTTCGAGTTCCCGACCGCCACCGTGTGGTCTACCCCCGGTGGCGGGCAGGAACCCGGCGAGGACGACCGGGCCACGCTCCACCGGGAGCTGGACGAGGAGCTGGGGCTCGGTCCCGTCGAGCTTGGTCCCCATATCTGGGACCGGCTGCACATCGTCCCGTTCGTCGACGGCCGCTGGGACGGCCAGCGCGATCGCATCTACCTCGTGCGCACGGAGGCCTTCGAGCCGACGCCTCGCCTGACCTGGGAGCAGCTCCGATCGGAGCGGCTGCACGAGCTGCGATGGTGGACACCGATCGAGCTGGCCGACGCCGCCGCCGCCGACCACGTCGTGTTCGCGCCGCGTCGCCTCCCGGAGCTCGTCGCCGGCCTGCTCGCCGACGGCCCACCGGCAACCCCGATCGACACCGGCGTCTGAGCCTCATCGGGTGGTGCCCGGCAGCCAGCTCGGCTGATCTCACGGATCCGTGGGAACAGGTGTTCCGGACGATAGGGTCATCGACGCCTGCGGCACCGCTGCCGGCGCGCAGACGCTCCGTTGTTCCGGCCGAATGCGCTGTTGAACAACAGAAAGTCCCCCAGATGTCTTCCGCCCTCGCGCGGTTCGGCGAGCTCGGCGTGCCGTCCGACCTGTGCGCCCGTCTCGACGCTGCCGCGATCACCGAACCATTTCCCATCCAGTCCGCCGTCCTCCCCGACGCGCTCGCCGGCCGTGACGTCGCCGGTCGCGCCGCCACCGGCTCGGGCAAGACCCTCGCCTTTGGCCTTCCGATCGTGACCCGGTTGCGACCGGCACGCCGTGGCCGACCCACCGCGCTCGTGCTGGCCCCCACCCGCGAGCTGGCAGAGCAGATCGCCAACGAGCTCCGTCCGTTCGTCCGCCAGCGCGGCCACCAGCTCGTGTCCGTGTACGGCGGAGTGGGGTATGGGCCGCAACGGACGGCCCTTGGCGCCGGCGCCGAGCTCGTGGTCGCGTGCCCCGGCCGACTCGAGGACCTGATCCAATCGGGTGTCGTGTCGCTCGGCGACGTCGACCAACTCGTCATCGACGAGGCCGACCGCATGGCCGACATGGGCTTCTTGCCCGCCGTGCGGCGCATCGCCAAGCTGACGGCCCCCGATCGCCAGGTGCTCTTGTTCTCAGCCACGTTCGACACCGGCGTGGCCAAGCTGTCCGCCGACCTCCAGCGCGACCCTGCAGTCCACGAGATCGGCACACAGGGACCGGACCTGAGGAGCGCCCGGCACCTCTTCTGGCGAGTAGATCGGACCGAGCGAGCGACCGTCACGGCGGCCGCCATCAGGGCGGCGGGGTCGACGATCGTGTTCTGCCGCACGCGACACGGCGCCGACCGGCTGACCAAGCAGCTCGGCGGGCTCGGAGTGACCGCGACGGCCATCCATGGTGGTCGCAGCCAGGCTCAGCGCGACCGCGCGCTGCGGGCCTTCTCCACCGGCGCAGCAGAAGCATTGATCGCCACCGACGTCGCCGCTCGCGGCGTGCACGTCGAGGGTGTCGCGAGTGTCATCCACTTCGATCCCCCCGCAGACGCCACCGCGTACGTCCACCGCTCCGGGCGCACGGCGCGAGCGGGTGCGACAGGAGTCGTCGTGTCGCTCGTCGAGGGATCGGACACGCAAGCCGCCCGCCGGCTGCAGCGCGACGTCGGCATCACCGCCCCCATCTCCAACGTCGATGTCGAGGAGATCGCCCTATCACCGGTCGGATCCGACCGTGCCCGCGGCGTCGTCAGGTCCTTCCACAGCGGTCGCGGGTACGGGTTCATCGATCGGGGTACCGGTGCCAACCTCTTCGTCCACGTCTCGCAGTTGGCGGCGGGAACAGCGCCGCCGATCGGCGCGACCGTGGAGTTCGTCGTCCGGCCAGGACGCAAGGGTGACGAGGCCCACGAGGTCACGCTCGTCTGACTCGACCCCGCCGACCGGGTCCTGCTCGTGCGCTTCGAGCTCCCGACCGCCACCGCGATGTCTGAGCCTCGTTGGCGGGGCCACGATCTACGGTGGCGGGCATGAGGGGAACTGATCTCCACGTCGTGGAGGAGGTGTACGCGGCGATGGCCGCCGGACACATCGCTCGTCTCTTCGAGCTGGTGGATGGGGAGTGCGTGATCACCCAGGACGATCGGCTTCCGTGGGGTGGCCGCCACGTCGGACACGAGGGGTTGGCCACTTTCGGTCTGCGCCTGCGCGAGGCGATCCACTCCGAGGTCACGACGGACGCGCTCTTCGCTGCCGATGGCGACGTCATCCAAGTCGGCCGCACCACCGGAACCGTGATCCGGTCCGGCGCCGCGTTCGACATCGCCGAAGTCCATCGATGGACCGTGCGCGACGGGCGCGTCGTGGCCGCTCACTTCTCGATCGACACGCCTGCGATGCTGGCGGCGCTCACCGGCACAGCGGGCGCGACGGCGACGGTGTCCAGCGCGACGTAGCGGCCTGACCCCCGGCTAGTGCCGTGACCGGCAGCGTTTGCCCGTCGACGCCGAGTCAGAGGCGTGCTCGCAAGGCGCGAGGGCGACGAAATAGCCGTGCGCTCTTTCGAGGACGAGCAACGACGCGAGCGGCGTCTCTGGCCGGCGGAACGGGCAAACGTTGCCGGTTGCGGTACTAGGTCATCAGGTCGGCGACCACCCGTTGCCACAGCTCGACCGTGAGGCCGAGGGACTCCACGTCGACACGCTCGTCGTGGCCGTGGAACCGCCGGCCGAACTCGGCTGGGTCGACGTGCGGGCTGAAGAGTCCGGCGCCGTAGGCCACTGCCCCGAGGTCGCGGTAGACGCGTGCGTCCGTGAACCCGACCATGAAGTGCGGCGCCAGCCGCGCGCCGGGGAACGGCACGTTCACCGCCCGGCTCAGCGCGTCCCACAGCGGCGTGTCGATGCGGCTGATCGACGCCGGGTCGTCCATCAGCACCTCGATCTCCACGTGGTCGGCGAGGTCGCCGAGCGCGGCCCGCAGGTGGGCGGTCACCTCCTCGGTGGTGTCTCCCGGGACCGTTCGGATGTCCACCTCGAGCAGCACGTCGTCGGGGATCACGTTGGTCTTCATCGTTCCCCCGTCGACCAGGTTGGGCGAGAACGTCGTGTGGGTGCAGGCGTGCAGGTGGGACGCCGCCGGGGCGTCTGGCAGCTCGTCGAGCGCGGCGTCGACGCGGGCCGGGTCGAGCAGGGCGGCCTTCACCTCGTCCGGCAAGCGCAGCGATTCGACGCGACCCGACCACAGCTCGTGGAACCGAGGCGCCGGCCGGTAATCGGCCAGCCGCTGGACGACGGCCGCCGCCTTGACGAGGGCGTTGTCGATCCGGAACGGCATCGACCCGTGACCCGGGGTGCCGCGCACCCGCAGCCGGCGCCACGCCACCCCCTTCTCGGCGACGGTCATGCCGATCGTCGGCGCCTCCGGCGAACCGTCGTGCAGCCCGCCGCTCTCCGTCAGGACGTAGTCGCAGCGGATGGCGTCCGCATGATGCTCGGCCACCCAGCGGGCACCGACCGAGCTGCCGGCCGCCTCGTCGGCGACGGCGAAGTACAGGAGTTCGCCATGCGGGCGCACACCCCGGTCGGCAAGGTCGCGAAAGGCGACGGCCATGGACGCCGTCAGGTTGAGCATGTCGACGGCGCCGCGGCCCCACACCTCGTCGATCCCGACGGCGTTCGTGATGACGTCGCCGCCGAACGGGTCCTCATGCCAACCCTCCACGTGCACGGGGACGACGTCCGTGTGGCCCATCAGACACAGGCTGGGTGCGGTGGCGTCGCGGCCCTTGATGCGGGCGACGAACGACGCCCGGCCCGGCACGGGCTCCCAGCGTTCGATCTCCACGCCAGGGCCGGCGACGACCTGCTGGAGCACGTCGGCGTTGCGCGTCTCCTCGCCCGAGCCTGGCGTGCCGTCGTTGACGCAGCGGTTGCGGATCAGCGCCTGCAGCAGCTCGACCGTCGCCCCGGTCAGATCGGAGTTCACCGCCCTAGTGTCGCCGCTCCATGGACCCAGTCGAGGAACGGGTGCGCGCCGCCGTCGCCGATCTCCCCGCTGTCGAGGTCATCGACATCGATCCGGCGCTGGCGGACACGGCGCAGTTCTGCGCCGCCTACGGCTACGCCATGGACGACTCGGCCAACGCCATCCTCGTCGCCGGCCGGTCCGACCCGCCGAGCTACGCCGTCTGCGTCGTGCTCGCCACGACTCGCCTCGACGTCAACCGCACCGTGCGCAAGCGGCTCGGCGTCCGCAAAGCCTCGTTCGCTCCGCCCGACGTGACCGCCGAGATCACCGGCATGGCCATCGGTGGCGTGACGCCGTTCGCCCTCCCCCCGGGACTGGCGCTGTGGATCGACCGCCGGGTGATGGAGCGTGCGCGCATCGTCGTCGGCGGGGGCAGCCGAGCGGCCAAGGTGGTCGGTCCGCCGTCGATGCTGCTCGCCGTCGACGGTGCCGAGGTGGTCGACGACCTGGCCCAACCGATCTCAGCCTGAGACGACGGCGTCGACCTCGATCTCCACCTTCCAGCGTGGGTCGAGGAGGGCGGCGACGACGACCGTCGTGTTGACCGGGCGCACGGCGGCGAAGTGCTCGCCGTGCACCGCCGCCACCGCGTCGAAGTCGGCGGCGTCGACGAGGTACTGGCGCACGCGCACGACGTCGGCCAACCCGCCGCCCAGCTCGGCGAGGGCCGCGCCGATGATCTCGAAGCAGCGTCGCGCCTGGGTTCCGGCGTCGTCAGCGACGGATCCGTCCGGCCAGATCGGTGCCGTGCCGGCGACCCAGACCCGGTCACCGACGGCGACGGCACGGCAGAAGCCGACGGTCGCCTCGAACGGACTGCCCGACGACACCCGCCGACGGTCAGCCATCCGAGGGCGCCGCCGGTCCGGGGATCAACTCGAAGGCGATGGCGGCGCGACCGCCGAAGCGCTCCGCGTTGCCTGACGTCTGGCCTTCCAGCAGCTCGCGAGCGAACCGCTCGATGTCCTCGACGCCGAGCGCCCGCAGGTACTCCTCGTGGGCGCGCAACGAGGCGATGCCGACGTCGAGCACGGCCGTGACGTCGACGGCGTGCGTGGCACGCATCGCGCCGGCGACGGCGATCCACTGCACGCCGGCCCACGGCTCGTTCGCCGCCAGCTCGGGGAAGATCCACCGGTTCCCGGCGTCCGAGACGGCGTCGATGGTCGCCCTCCCGACGGCCCGGTGATCGGAGCTGTTCCATCCTGCGCCCGGGTCTGCACCCCACCGCTCGTCGTGGTTTTGTGCCACCACGACGTCGGGCCGGCGCCGCCGGATGACCGCCGCCAGGTCGCGCCGCAGACCGAGACCCTCCTCGATGCGCCCGTCCGGATGCCCGAGGAACTCGACCTCGGAGACGCCGACGATCTCGGCGCTGGCGTGCTCCTCGGCCTGGCGCGTGATGGTGGCGCCCTCGGGGTCCATGGAGTCGATGCCGGCCTCGCCCGAGGTCACGAGGACGTAGGTCACCGTCCTGCCGGCGGCCGTCCAGGCGGCGACGGCGGCGGCCGCACCCCACTCGATGTCGTCGGGGTGGGCGGCGATCACGAGGGCCCGCTCCCACCCCTCCGGGAACTCGGCCAGATCCTCAGTCATGCCAGGCGACCGTACCGCTCGGTCACGAGCTTGCCGCCTAGCTTCGGATCGTGATCTCGCTCGACGAGCTCGAAGCGGATCCCCACCCGATCCTCGCCCGGCTCCTGGCCGACGCGCCGGTGTGTCGCATCGACTCCATGGACCTGTGGTTCGTCACCCGCTGGGCCGACGTCGAGCACGTGTGCCGCCACCCCGAGCTGTTCAGGGCCGCCACCGAGCCGAGCTGGCTGCGCACGGTGCTGGGCGAGAACATGCTCACGCTGGACGGCGCCGCCCACGACCGTCAGCAGCTGGCGATGCGCCCGCCGTTCGCGACCGCCACCGCCGGCGCGATGGTGCGCGACCGGCTACCGGCCCTGTTCGACGAGCAGATCGACACCTTCGCCGACCGCGGCCACGCCGAGCTGATCGCCGACTACGCCGAGCCGCTGGCCAACGTCTCGCTGATCGCCGCCCTCGGTCTGCGCCAGGTCGCTTGGCCGGACCTGGCCCGCTGGTGCCGCGGCCTGTGCATCGGCTTGGCCAACTTCGAGGACGATCCGACCAAGGCCGATGTCGCGGCGCGCGCCCAGGCCGAGCTCGGTGAGGCGCTCGCCGCCGAGCTGGCCGATCCGTCCGCCGAACTGGCCGGCTACCTCGCCGCCGGGTTGGGCCACGACGAGATCGTCAACAACGTCCGGCTGATGATCTCGGGCGGGATCAACGAACCTCGTGACGGTGTCGGCCTGGTGATGCTGGAACTGCTCTCACGGCCCGCTGTGGAGGCGGCGGTGCGGGCCGATCGCGCCGTGTTGCGGCGCGTCATCGAGGAGACGTTCCGCTACCACTCGCCCGTCGGCACGGCGACCAGGCAGGCGACCACCGACGTCGAGCTGTCCGGGGTGACGATCCCGCGTGGCGAAATGGTGGCAGCAGTCCTCACCGCAGCCAACCGCGATCCCCGCCGGTGGCCCGATCCCGATCGCTTCGACATCGACCGGCGCGACGGCGCCCACCTCGCTTTCGCCACCGGCGAGCACCGTTGCCTCGGTGAGTGGCTCGGTCGCCAACAGGTGCGCATCGGGGTCGAACGACTGCTCGACCGGCTGCCCGGCCTGCGGCTGGCCGGCGAGGTCGAGGTGCGCGGGTTCGAGTTCCGCGGCCCCGTGGGCGTGCCGGTCAAGTGGGACACCTGAGCGCCGTGACGACGGGCCAGCGACCCGATTCCGTGCCGGGCGTCGACATCCTCAGCCATGACGTCTACGCCCATGAGCTACCGCTCGATGCCTACGATCGGCTGCGCACCGAGGCCCCCGTGGCGTGGATCAACGAGACGCCGGAGAACGGCCACTCGGGTCGCGGCTTCTGGGCACTTACCCGCTGGGACGACGTCATGGCCGTGCAGCGCGACTGGCGCACGTTTTCGAGCCAGGACGGCGGCACCGAGATCGAGGAGCTGGCACCCGACGCGCTGGCGGCGCGGATGACGATGCTCGAGACCGACCCGCCCCGGCACACCGCGTTGCGCCGACTCGTCAACCCGGCCTTCAGCCGCCGGTCGGTGGCGACCTACGAGCGCCAGGCCGAGGAGCTGGTGGCCGAGGTCCTCGACGCCGTCGTCGCCGAGGACCGGTTCGACGGCGTGTACGACGTCGCTCGCGAGCTGCCGATCCGGATGCTCACGGCTCTGCTCGGCGTCCCGGCCGACGATGCCGACCAGCTGTTCCGATGGGCCGACCAGATCATCTACCACGCCGATCCCGACTACTCGGCGGCCGTCGTCGACCGCGCCGACACGGACCCGTTCCGGCTCCTGCCGTTCCGCAGCCCGGTGTCCGCGACGGTCTTCGACTACCTGCGGCCACTGCTGGCCGAACGGGCGCGCCACCCGGCCGGCGACGTGTTGAGCATCCTCGCCAACGCCGACGTCGACGAGGTACCGCTGACGGAGCGCGAGCGGGGAACGTTCTTCCTCCTGCTGCTGATCGCCGGCAACGAGACGACCCGGCACTCGCTGGCCCATGCCCTCCGGGCGTTCAGCCAGTCGCCCGATCAACTGGACCTGCTGGCGCAGCGGCCCGAGCTGATCGACTCGGCGGTCGAGGAGGTGCTGCGCTGGTCGTGCCCGCAGCTGCACTTCCGCCGCACCGCCACCGCTGACACCGGGCTGCGCGGTGTGCCGATCGCCGCCGGCGACAAGGTGGTCACGTGGTATGCGGCGGCGAACCACGACCCGTCCGTGTTCCCGGACCCGCGCCGCTTCGACATCACGCGGACGCCGAACCCGCATGTCACCTTCGGCGGCGGCGGCGTGCACCTGTGCCTCGGTCAGTGGATGGCCCGCCTCGAGCTGCGCGCCTTTCTCCAGGCCCTCACCGCCCGTGTCGCCGAAGTGCGCGCCGTCGGGACGCCGGTGCGCGTCCGCAGCAACTTCATCAACGGGCTCAAGGCGCTGCCCCTGCAGTTCGTGCCCCGGGAGCACGGCTGGTAGGCATCGGGGCATGCGACTGGCCAACCTCGCCGGGCGGGCGACCATCGACGTCGACGGGCGCGCCGTCGACGTCGAACACGCGTCGGGCGGCGCTTTGTCCAGCGACCCGATGATCCTCAGCGATCTCGCGACCCACGAGGCGTTGCGCGCGCTGGCCTCCAACGCGCGCGTCGAGGACTGGCCGGCCCTCGACGAGCCCCGGCTCGGTGCGCCGGTCCCGCGGCCACCGAAGGGCCTCGGCGTCGGGCTCAACTACCGCACGCACGCGCTGGAGAGCAACCTGCCGATCCCCGACGAACCGCACCTGTTCGCCAAGACGGCCAACTGCGTCTGCGGGCCGTTCGACGACATCGTCGTGCCCACCGGGCGTGCGAAGATCGACTACGAGGCCGAGATCGTCATCGTCTTCGGGCGGACCTGCCGGTCGGCCACCCGGGAGAGCGCGTGGGACCACCTGGCCGGCGTCATGTGCGGCCAGGACATCTCGGACCGCGCCGAGCAGTTCCGCCAGCCACTGCGGCAGTTCACGATCGCCAAGTCCTACGACACCTTCGGTCCGACGGGGCCGTACCTCGTGACCGCCGACGAGCTCGCCGATCCGGATGCCCTCGACGTCGAGGGTCGGCTCAACGGGGAGTCCGTGCAACGGTCGAACAGCAGCGACCTCATCTTCGCCGTGCCGGCCCTGGTGGAGTGGCTCAGCCGGTTCATGACGTTCGAGGCGGGCGACCTGGTGTGGACGGGGACGCCGGGCGGCGTCGGCGAGGCCCGGGACCCGCCGCGCTTCCTCGGTGCCGGCGACGTGGTCGAGACCACCGTCGAGGGCGTGGGCACGATGCGCAACCGGGTGGTGGAGCGATGAAGGTCGTGCGCGAGGGTGACCGCTCGTCCGGCTACGGCGGGCGGTTCACCGGACCGGTGGAGCTGGAGATGATGAACGCCGCCGGGCGCGAGGGCGAGCCGGACACGGCCCTCGTCCACTTCCACGACGGCGCCGTCACCGCTTGGCACCACCATCCGGGCGGCCAGCTGCTGTTCGTCGTCGACGGTCCGGCGCGCGTCGGCACAGCGGCCGACGGCAGCGTCGAGCTGGAACCGGGCCACCTCGTCGTCTGCCCCGCCGACGAACGGCACTGGCACGGTGCCGCCAACGCTGGTGACGCCACCCTGCTCGCCATCACCTGGGGCACCACCCAGTGGGAGGACACCTTCCCCGACGCCCCCGCTGACCAGGCCCAACCGTCGCGTTTGTCCGACGACGACCGCCCGGCCGGCGATCCGTGAACAAACGCGAACGACCCCCAGCGCGTTTGTGCGCTGACGGCCGGCTGACTGGCGATCCGTGAACGAACGCGAACGAGCCCTAACGCGTTTGTGCGCCGACGACCGGCCCGCCCGCCGCCAATGAACAAAGGCGATCGACCCCCAGCGCGTTTGTGCGGCCACGACCGGCCGGCCGGCGGCCAGTGAACAAACGCGGTGGTGGAGGAGCGCGCTGACGTCGCCATCGTCGGCGCCGGGCCGACGGGGGCGACGCTGGCCAACCTGCTCGGCCGGCGGGGTCACCGGGTCGTCGTCTTCGAGCAGTTGGCCGAGCCGTTCCCCCAGCCGCGGGCCTGCCACCTCGACGCCGAGACGGCCCGGATCATCCAGCACTGCGGCCTCGCCCACGAGCTGCGCTCGATCGTCACGCCGTCGCCGGGGATGGAGTACGTCGACCGGGACGGCACCCACCTGTTCACGTTCGAGGGCTTCGAGCGCCAGCCCCTGCTCGGCTGGCAGGAGGACTACGTCTTCTACCAACCCGACCTCGACGACCTGCTGCGCCGTGGGCTCGAGCGCTTCGCCGGCGTGACGGCGCACTACGGAACGCCGAGCCCACCGCTCGACGAGCTGTGCCGAGCGGCGCGGTTCGTGGTCGGGGCCGACGGTGCGGCGAGCACCGTCCGGCGCCAGCTCGGCGTCTCGCTCCGGGACCTCGGCTACGACGAGCCCTGGCTGGTCGTCGACGTGCTGATGGACCGGCCGCCCGGCCGGGGCAGCGACCCGATGATGATCCGCCAGGTCTGCGACCCCGGCCGGCTGACCACCTACGTGCCGTCGCACGGCCGCCACCACCGGTGGGAGTTCCGGCTGGTCGACCCCCACGAGTCACCGGATCCGTGGGACCTGCTCCGGGCGTGGGGCGTCGAACCGAGCCACGCCGAACTGCTGCGCGCCGTCCCGTACCGGTTCCACGCGCTGCTCGCCGACCGCTGGCGCGGCGGTCCGGACGGCAGGGTGCTGCTGGCCGGCGACGCCGCGCATCAGATGCCGCCGTTCATGGGTCAGGGCATGTGCAGCGGGCTGCGCGACGCCGCCAACCTGGCGTGGCGGCTGGACGAGGTCCTGCGCGGCGCAGCCGGTCCCGATCACCTCGACGCCTACGAAGCCGAACGCTCGACCCATACCCGCCAGGTGATCGAGCTGTCGATCGCAGCCGGCCGACTGCTCGACCAGATCACCGCCGACCTCGTCGCCGGTCGCCCGCCGCACCGGCCCGAGCCGGCGGTGGCCGACGACTGGCGCTGGTCGCGCCTGCCGGGTCTCGACCTCGGGGCGCCGTTCCCGGTCGGACACCAGGCGCCGCAACCGATGATCGACGGCCGCCCGCTCGACGACCACCTCGGCGACGGATGGGCGTGGGTCGCCGCCGACGCGTCGTTCGTGCCGCCCGACGGGCGCCGGCGCGTCGTCACGTGCCCGGAGGCCACCATGGGCGCCCGCGCCCTGCTGGTGCGCCCGGACCGTTACGTCGCCGCCGCCGTCATTCCGTGACGGCGCGGCGGCCGAGGTAGGCCTCGGCGACGGCCGGCTCGGCACGCACGGCGTCCGGCGTGCCCTCGGCCAGGATGCGTCCGGCGGCGAGCACGACGACGTGGTCGCTGATGCGGGTGATGAAGGCCAGGTCGTGGTCGATCACCAGGACGCCGGCACCGACGAGCCGGGCCGTGGACCGGACGTGGTCGACCATGGCCCTGCTCTCCGTGTCGCTCATCCCCGACGTCGGCTCGTCGAGCAGCAGGTACGCCGGCGCCAGTGCGGCGGCACGGGCCAGCTCGAGGCGGCGCTGACGGCCGTAGTCGAGCGTCGACGCTGGGCGGGCGGCGACGTCACCGAGCCCGGCTTGCTCGATCAGCACGTCGACGTCGACGGCCGGGACGTCACGCCGATAGTGGGCCGCACTCAACGCGGCGATGGCGACGTTCTCGTGCACCGACAGCGTCCCGAACAGCCGCAGGTTCTGGAACGTCCGCGCCAGGCCCGCCCTGGCGACGCGGTGCGGCGGGTCGGCCGTCAGGTCGCGATCGCCGAGCATCACCGTGCCGGTTTCCTCCGCCACGATGCCGGTCACGACGTTGAACAGCGTCGTCTTCCCCGCGACGTTCGGTCCGATCAGCCCGACCACCTCACCGGGGCGCACCCGCACACCGGCGTCGTCCAGCGCCACGAACCCCCCGAACCGCACGGTGATGTCACGGGCGACCAGCTCACCCGCCGCGGCATCGGAGGGTTTCACGTCGTCGGAGGGTTTCGTGCGCCCCTGGGGTGCACGAAACACTCCGATGCGGCGACGGGCTCGCTCGCGCAACCATCCGGCGACGTCGGCATCGCCGAGCAGCCCGCCGGGCCGCAGCAGCATGACGCCCAGCAGCACCACGCTGAGGAACAGGTCGGGCAGCCGTTTGATCTCCTGGGCGTCGCCGACCTGGCGGAACACCTCGTTGCCGACCGTCACCAGGACCGTGCCGACGAGCGCGCCGGTGACGGTGCGCATGCCGCCGGCGACGAGCATCGCCAGCACCAGCACGGCGACGTCGAGCGTGTACTGCTTCGGGTTCGTGCTGCCCACGGCCTGGACGCGGAGCGCGCCGGCCAGGCCGACGACGGCGATGCTGACCACCCACGCCGTCCACCGCGGCCAGAACCGATCGATCCCGACGGCGCCGGCGGCGATCTCGTCGTCCCGCGTGGCCACGGCAAACCGTCCCGACCGCGTCTCGCGAAACACGGTGGCGACGAGGATGGCGCCCAGCGCGGCCACCCAGAGCCAGGTGTTGGTCTCAATCCTGGGCACGCCGGACAGCCCGCCGGCGCCGCGTGTCAGCTCGGTCCAGTTCTTGACCGCCTGATCGACGACGAACAGCACGGCCAGCGTGATCATCGTCGCCGCCAGCCCACCGGCCCGGGCGACGGCGACACCGACGACGGCGCCGACCGCAATCGCGACGACGATGCCGACCAACGTCCCGCCGACGGCACCGAGCTCGACATCGCCGAGCCCGAACGGCAAGTCGGGCAAGCTCGACGCTTTGCTGGCGGCGGGGATGGTCACGAGGGCGGCGCCGTAGGCGGCGATCTGGGCGAACGCGAGGTGCCCGAACGACAAGATGCCGGTCGACCCGATGAACACCTGCAGGCCCATCACGATGACGACGTTGACCAGCAGCTCCTGGACCAGCAGGTCGCGGGCGGTGTCGCCGGTGACGGTGTAGATGGTCGCCGCGACGAACAGGACCACGAACAGCACCGCCGTGGCGACGGCCGCCCGGCCGAGCCGGGCCACCAGGGCGTCCATCACACGCGCTCCGCCGTGCGTACCGTGAACAGCCCCTGTGGTCGGGCGATGAACAGGGCGGCGACGAGCGCGAAGACGACGGCGTCCGTCAGCCGCTCCCAGAGCCCCTCGGGGAGGTACGACCGCAGCGTGACCTCGGCCAGCCCCAGCGCCAGCCCGCCGACCACGGCGCCACTGAAGCTGCCGAGACCGCCGATGATCGCCGCCACGACCGCCTTCACGAGGTAGTCCGAGCCCATCGTCGGCTCGGCGCTCGGCGTCCGGATCAGGATCAGGACGGCGGCCACCCCGGCGAGGAACCCGGCGAAGGCGAAGGCGCCGGCGATGACGCGCGTCGCCCGCACACCCATCAGGCGGGCGGCGTCGAAGTCCTCGCTGGCCCCGCGCACGGAGATGCCGAACAGCGTGCGCCGGAACACGAACACCGTCAGCACCAGCACGACCGCGGTCGCAGCGATGGTGACGAGGTCGAGCACCTCGAAGCGGATGCCGCCGACCTCGACGGTGTTGAACGCCCAGCCCGGCCCGGCGAACGACTGTTTCTCGGGCCCGACGAACACGGCCCACAACGCCTGGGCCAGGCGCTCGACGGCGAACGACGCCAGCAGCATGGTGAAGGGGCTGGCGCCGCGGACCCAGCGGAACACGCCTCGTTCGACGGCGACCGAGGCGAGCACCGCCGCGCCGACGATGGCGGGCACCAGGAGCCACCACCCCACGCCGGCCTGGGAGAAGGCGTAGGCGACGTAGGCGCCGACGGTGATCAGCTCGGCGTGGGTGAAGTTGACGAGGTGCATCACGCCGAAGATCACCGTGATGC
>JBPCJL010000008.1:0-21158 GCA_051005355.1 Ilumatobacteraceae bacterium | reverse complement strand
GGTCCACACCTGAGCGGCGCGCCACGCACGAACTTCCCGCCAGCCGCATCGCACGAACGAACGGAGATCGTGATGGACGACGACCACAGCCATCTGCTGGCGACGCGCCAACTGCACGTGATCGATGAGCTCGGCGGCGTACTTGATCGGGCACGGATCCCGTACTGGCTGATCGGCGGGTGGGCGATGGACTTCCACGTGGGGCGGATCAGCCGCCAGCACTCGGACGTCGACCTCGCGGTGCATCTGGGTGGACGCGACTCCTTGCTCGAGGTCATTCGACGACAGGACTTCACCGCCGCAACAGGCAACGACGTTGCTGGCGTCGAGCTGTTCATCGGGCGGGGCATTCGGCTGGAGGTGACCTACCTCGCCGTCCGTGAAGACGGGTGTCTGTGCACCCCCGGACACGAGCACTGGCCGTACCCAGCCGGCTCGTTCGGCGACGAGCGGGCGACGTTGCACGGCGTCGGGGTGCCCGTCATGTCAGTCGCCGGCCTGCTCGAGTTGAAGGAGGGCTGGCGGCGCGAGATCGGCGAGCCGCTGCGTCCGCACGACCTCGCCGACATCCACGCGCTCCGGCAGCTGATGTCGGTCTTCGACCCGGCCAGCGCCGGCTGAGTCGAGGTCGGGGTTGGGCTGCACGGCGCGTCACGTTTGGACGAGCGGTGGCGTCGTTCTCGGTGACACCGAGACCCCGATCCTCAGAGGTTCCCTCCATGCAGTTGTCGATCTTCGGTGCGAACGGTCCGCCGGGCCGCCGCGCACGTTCCCGATCGAACGGGCTCGACGCCTGAGCGACCGCGAGCAACGGAGACGGTCCCCGCCGCTCGGGGATGAACGCCGGCCCGGTGGGTAGTCGACGGGCATGACTGCCGACCGCACGGCCCTGACCACGAGACCACCGAGCCAGATCGCGACCGGGCTCGAAGGGCTCGTCGAGCGCATCGAGGGGAGTCGGGCCCTCGGCACGTGGGGCGATGCGGTGCACCCCGTGGTCTCGAAACTCCTCGGGACCGGTCGGCGCCTTGAGCTGCTGACCGGCCGCTGGCTCGGCCACCCGGTGCACCCGATGGCCGTCATCGTCCCGATGGGCTGCCGGTTGTCGGCCACCCTGCTCGACTTCGTGGGTCCTCCTGCCGCCCGGCCCGCCGCCCGGCGCCTCATCGGTCTGGGCCTCCTCGGCGCCGGACCGGCCCTGGCGTCGGGCGCCGCCGACTGGCGTGACACCGCTGACGCCGAGCGTCGCATCGGCGTCGTCCACGCCGTCGCCAACAACGTCGCCGTCGCCGGCTACGCGCTGTCCTGGTTGGCTCGCCGGAGCGGCTCGGCGAGCGTCGGCCGGGCCACCGGGCTCGCCGCGGCGACGATCCTCGGCATCGGCGGCTACCTCGGCGGGCACCTCGCCTACCGGCGCGGCGTCGGCATCAACACCACCGCCTTCGAGGCCGGGCCGACGGACTGGACGGACATCGCTGGGCTCGACGACATCCCGGTCGACGAGCCGACGGCGGTGGTCAGCGACGACGTCGTGCTCATGGTGCTCCGGCGCGACGGCCAGATCTACGTCATGGAGGACCGCTGCACCCACCGTGGTGGCCCGCTGCACGAGGGCCGGCTCGAGCGCTCGTGCATCGTCTGCCCCTGGCACGACAGCGCGTTCGACCTCGCCACCGGCGCTGTCCGCCAGGGCCCGGCGACGATGCCCCAACCGGTGTACGACGTGCGCGTCGCCGATGGCCGGATCGCCGTGCGGCGCACTGAGCAGGGCTCGCTGCGCCTCAACCCCGTCGCCCCGAGCGCCGTGGAGTAATCCGCGAAGTGGGCCACCGCATCCTCGTAAAGTCCGCATCGACCGAGGGAGGGAACCCGGTGGACGAGGGAGATCCGGACGTACGCGAGGTGCGCCTCGCGGTCGTGATGACGGGCGGGGTCTCGCTGGCCGTGTGGATCGGCGGCGTCGTCGCCGAGATCTACCGGGCGCAGCGTGGCGACGGCATCTACGGTGCGCTGCGCCAGGCGACCCGATCCAAGGTGACCATCGACGTGATCAGCGGGGCCAGCGCGGGCGGCGTGAACGGCGCCTTCCTGGCCAGCGCCGTCGCCTACCAGCCCGAGACGTCGAAGTTCGACACCCTGCGCAGCGTGTGGCTCCAGGACGGCGCCTTCGAGTCGCTGCTGCGCAAGCCGTCCGACCGCCACCCGCCCAGCCTGCTGCAAGGTGACGCCTACTTCCTCGCGCGGCTCGAAGCGGTGCTGCTGGACTGGACCCGGGCGGACCGCAAGAGCACACTCGACACCGACGAGCTGACGCTCGTCATGACGACGACGACGCTGACGCCGGAGCGCCGCGAGTACCTCGACGACCTGCGGGTCCCTCTGGTGGAAGCCGTCCACCGAGCCCGGTTCACGTTCCGCCACACCGACTTCGACGGCGGCGACCGAACGGTGCTCGCCCGCCGGCTCGCCCTCGCCGCCCGCAGCACCGCCTCGTTCCCCGGCGCCTTCGAGCCGGCGTTCGTGCCCATCGGTGGTTCAGCGCCGAGCCCGGCCGGCAAGGGGGCGCCGCGACTCGAGGACATGACCGGAGTGGCCAGCTTCGGCGCGTCGCGATGGGTGATCGACGGCGGCGTCCTCGTGAACATGCCCGTGACGCCGGCCATCGAGGCGATCAAGCGGCGCACCGCTGATCGCGAGGTGCGCCGGGTCCTGCTGTACGTCAACCCCGACCCAGCTGAGATCGACTCCGACCGTGTCGATGGTCCGGACGACATCAACGACATGCCGACGGTGGCCAAGGTCGTCGCCAAGTCACTGGTCAGCCTCCCGCGCACCGAGTCGATCTCCGCCGATCTCGACGAGATCCGGCGTCTCAACCGCCAGGTCGTTCGCCAGCGGGACACGCGCGTTGCCCTGCTGCTCGGCGTCCGGGTGCGCGACAGCGGGGCGGGCGACGATGCCGACGTGCTCGGTCCGTGGCGCATCGAGCGTCCCGACCTCGTCGAACTGGCCCGCCAGCTGTATCCCCTGTGGCTGCGCGAGCGGTCCTTCGAGAGCGTGCAAGCGCGGTTGACGTCGATCGAGGGGTACGAGCCGTCGGCGCCGATCGCCGACGGCGACGAGACCTGGGCCGACTTCGCCCAGGCACTTCGCTTCGCCCGCGGGACGGCGGGCTGGTTGGCGTCCGAACTGCCCCAGCTGCACGACGACCCCGAGCCGGACCGCCCGCACGACCCCACCGAGGCACTGCACCTCGACGTCCTCGAGCAGTGGCGCGTCGGACTGGAACCACTCGAGTACATCGGGTCGGTCGTCCTCGACCTGGTCCGGCGGGCCTACGCGGCCGCACCGCTGACGGCCCGCCCGGGTGAAGTCGACGCCGAGATCACGTTGCTGCGGGAGCGTCTCGGAGACCTGCGCGGTGTCGTCCACGCCCAGCGCAGCCTGATCGGTCTGCTGCGCTTCGTCGACGACGAGTTCTGGCAGACCGAGCTGGGGCGGCCATGGCCGGGAGACACGCTCGCCGCCCGCGCCGAGTCGCTCCTCGCGCTCTGGCCGCTGCCGACGGTGCCGCTCGGGACGACTTCGTCGACGCCACCGGCACCGGCCAAGGTGCGGGCCGATCGCTGGGCGCAGGCCAGCGCGCTGTGGAACAAGGCCGCGGAGATGGAGTTCACCGGGGACGCCATGGACGTCGAGGCCTGGGATCGGCTGACCGACGCCGTGCTCGACACCAGGTCGAGGTCGGCGGACGTCAACGACGCGGCCGGGCTCGACGAGGAGACGAGGACCGGCACCGAGCAGCGGGCCCGGGTGCGGCGGGCCTACCGGCGCGCCGAGGCCGTCATCGCCCGCCGCCTGGTGCGGGCACTGGTGGACTCGACGCCGATCCTGTACCAGGCCTGCGACCACGCGCTGGTGAAGGGTTGGCGCACGAAGGTCGTCGAGGCGGCGACCGAAGACGGCCGGCCCGATGCCTTCGAGCGCCCCGCCGTCCCCGGACTTGCGCTCGGTGAGCCGGTGCTGCGTCCACCATCCGATGCCACGGTGCTGGCTGCGATCACGCTTCGCCTCACCTGGAGATCGCCGTCGCCGGCCGACCCGCCGGAGCCACCGGTCGTGACGCCGCGGCTCGCGGTGCAGGTCCTCCAGCAGCTCGTCGGCCTCTACGTCGTGCAGACGTTCGCCGATCGCGGCTTGGACGAGACCGAGGTGCGCATCGAGTTCCTCCAGCTCTCGGCCGACAACGAGACCCCGTTGACGCCGGGACGAGACGCCACGAGCAAGATCGCCGGCCTGCAGCTCGGCCACTTCGGTGGCTTCCTCAAGCGCTCGTGGCGAGCCAACGACTGGATGTGGGGCACGCTCGACAGCACCTACCGCTTGGTCGGTCTGCTGGTCGATCCGGCCCGCCTGCGCCAGCGGTTCTCCGACAAGGAGCAGGCAACAGCGGCGCTGTGCGCCATCGCCGCCGGTCGGTCGACGGAGACCGGTGAACCGTTGGACCCGTCCCTCGCTCCCGACGACGTCGCCTTCCTCAAGGAGATGGTCACCGACGAGCTGCGCGGGAAGGTCCGGGATGAGCTGGCCTTCCTGGACGGAGACGGCGGCGCGCCGGCGGACCTCCCGGTCACCCGCTGGATGATCGGCCGCACCGCGCAGCTGATCGCCGCCCGCCGCGAGCTGGTGGAGGTGGCGCGGGCGATCGAGGTGACCCGCCGGGATCGCGCCAGCGAGTCGATCCCGGCGACGGAGTTCTACGTCGCCATGGCGCCCTACCTGCCCAGCGGACAGCCCGGTGCCGGCGCGCCCGAACAGTTGCCGCTGTCCAAGGTCACCGAGCTGCTGCAGCAGGCACCGATCGCCGCCGAGCGCGTGCGGCACGAGTTCGGTTCCGACCGGTTCACCGCCACTGCCGCCCAGGCTGCGGCGGTGACGGGCAACCTGGTCGGCGGCAGGGGTCTCGGGGTCGGAGTCGTGCGGCGCCCGCTGACGGCGGCTCGCTACGGCCTGCGCGGGCTGAGCGCGCTCGCCGACAGCGCGCTCAAGGAGACGCGTACGCAGAGCGCGTTCCGCAACATCCTGCTGGCCATCGCCGGTGTCGTGCTCGCCGCCGCCCTCGTCGGCGTGGCGATGCCGGGCGCGCTGCTGATCACGGGCCTCCTCGCCTTGGCCGGCTGGCTCGGGCTGACGGCGCTCGGCTTGAGCTGGCGGGGGATGCTGTGGCTGCCGCTCATCCTCGTCACGTTGCTGGTGGTGCTCACGTTCCTCGAGGGCGACGATGCGCAACGGGCGTTCACCGAGTTGCACGGCGAGCAGGGCTGGAAGGTCCCGACGCTCGTGATCGGGCTGATCATGGCGGTCAGCGGCGTGGTCGTCGAGGCGGTGCGCTACGCCGTCTCGCTCCGGAGCGGCTGGACCGTTGGCGACCAACCCGGCTGGAGGCGTCACGCCCACCTCGTTCACGCCGCCGTCTGGGTCGGGATCGGCGGCGCCTGGTTCGGGCTGTGGTGGCTCCTGTTCAACGGGGACTACGCCGGCACCCGGCGGTGGTTCGTCGACGCCGCCGCCGAGCTGCACGGCGTTCGCTACGTGCTGTTCATCGCCATCCCGGCGGCGTTCATCGGCGTCGATCTGACGCGCACGTGGATCGCCGAGACGCACGTGCGGCGCCAGCGCCAACGGGCCCAGCATGCGGCCGGTGTCGACGGCGGCGGCGCTCAGCCGTCGTAGAAGTACGGCTCGTGCAGCCCGACGAGCGCCCGCTGGCGCGGCGTGATCGCCCGCTCGATCGCCTCCGGCGTGAGGTGGTTGACCTCGCTCGTGGGCCGGATCCGCTGGGCGATGTCGCGGCGGCCGTAGTGCACCTGGACGAACAGCCGGCCGTCGCCGCCGTTGGCCGGTGTGCCGCGGTGCCACACGTCCGACACGAACAGCACCACGTCGCCGGCGGCGGCCGTGAGCAGCACCGGCGGTCGCCCGTCGTAGCTCAGATCGGCGTCTTCGAGCCGTGAGACGGGCGCCAGCCGACCTGACCGGTGGCTGCCGGGGACGACGGCGGTGGGCCCGCACTCGACCGGACAGTCCTTGAGCATGATGTGAGCGCCGATCGCGAACACCGGGTAGGGGATCCGCTCATCCCAGTCGATGCCGGCGGGTCGCGGGACGTGCGGCCCGGCATCGCAGTGCCACGGCCCGCCGGTGAACTCCGGCGGGTTGCGGTAGGCCGTGTTGGCGAGGACGTGGCAGTCGTCGCCGAGCAGCGGCTCGATCACCTCGAGGATGGACGGATGACCGACCGCTTCCTGGGCGCGAGGACCGTGGTTGAGCACCTGGTAGCGGAACTCGGCCCGATCCGCCCGCCCCCGCTCCGGGTCGCGGGAGCGGAACCCGTCATCGATCTCGGCGGTGAGCGCGTCGACGTCGTCGGATGAGAAGGCAGCCCGGAGCACCGCGTACCCGTCTCGCTCGAGCTGTTGGCTCGCTGCTGGCGGCTCGCCCTTGAGGACGGCCAGGTTCTTGCCGACGCGGCGAATCATCGCCCCATCATGGCGTCAGGCGCTGCCCGCCCACGGTTGCAGGCCGAGCTGGTCGTAGGCCGCCTTGGCGCAGCGCATCTGGCGATCGACGGAATCCGTCATGTTCTCCCAGGTGATGCCGCACAGCTCGTCCCAATAGCCGGCCAACGAACCCTTGAAGTTGAACCCGAACAGTCCGCCGCCCTTGTCGTTCCAGTCCTCGACCCGCGCGTTCGGGTTGCAGTTCGATTCACGACGGGCGATGTTCACGAACGTGTCGACGGGGAGGCCGACGGCCGCCATGTCGTCTCGATAGCTGTCGCAGTTGCCGGGCTGGTTGTTGCCCCCACCGCCGCCACCTGTCGACGGCGCCGGCTGGGACTTGAGGTTGCGGGCGAACTCTTCCGCGGCCGCGGGATCCTGTGCGTGCCAGTCCTCCCACAGCTCGACCTCGCGTGGGGTGCAGGCCGCAACTGCACCGCAGAGAGCGATCGCTGTGATCACGGGCTTGAGCCGTCTCATCAATGTGGTCTCCTTGCTCGCCGCTCGTCGTTTGTCAACGAGATCGTCACGAAGTTATCGGTTGTGTTACGAAAAGCGCCAACGCGGCGTCCGGGGCCGGCTCACGCCCGAGTGTTCAGATGTGGGTTGGCGGGGTAACCCGGCCGAGGTGAGACGCGGCGGGCGGGCTCGGTCGGGACGGAAGGAGGTCGCGTGAACTGCGTCTGGTGTGGAACGCACAACTTCGGGGGAGCGATCACCTGCGCCGGGTGCGGACGAGAGATCGGCGCCGCCGCCAGAGAGGTGCCGACGGAACCGGTGGCGCCTGCGCCCGACGTCTGGTCCGCCTACTCGGCACCAGGCGCGGTGCGCCCGCCAGAGAAGGGACCGGAGGCGGTGACCCCTCCCTCCCAGCCGGCGACGGTGGTGCCACGCGCGGAGCCGACGCTTCCGCCACCGGCCGGCACGCCAGCCGATCCGCAAACACCGCCCACCGTCAGCGCCGGCCTGATCGCACCACCCGACGATGACGGCGCCGTCCCAGGCGAAGAACCCGACCGACGATCGAGGACTCCTCGGCTGGTGGGTCTGGTGGCTGCCGCCGCCGTCCTGCTTCTCGTCCTTGCGCTCGTGGTCGCCCGGTGGCGCTCGGGAGGCGACAGCGATGCCACCTCCGGCACGTCCGTGCCGGCAGATTCCACCGTGGCGGTCTCAGCACCGCCGACGACGGCGACGGCCGTGTCCACGACGGTCGACGCCGAGCCCGCACCAACGACCGCACCTGCTCCTGCGCCGGCGTCCACGTCCGCACCCGAGACGACGCCGGCACCGGATCCGACGCCAGCGCCGGCACCGGATCCGACGCCGGCCGCGGAGCCTGATCCGGCGCCGCCGCCGGCCCCGGATGCGACGCCGGCCCCGAGCGCACCTCCGGCGGTCGAACCGGACCCGACGCCGCCCGCAACCGAGGCGACCAACCCGCCGACCACCACTCCGGTCACAACCACCCCGCCGGCCGCCCCCGGCGCCAACGTGCTGGCCGATCCGCTGCCGTCGGGGCTGGCGAGTGCTGACGTCGCCGCGTCGTTGGGTCTGGCCCAGGACCTCGCCTCTGCGCTCGCCGCTGGCGACTGGGACGCAGCTCGGCGGCTCAGCCCGGGACTGGCGTCGTCCAGCGACGCCGAGTTCGAGGACGGCTACGAGGGCCTCGACCGAGCCAGCCTGCTGCTGGTCGACGCTCGTCGAACGGGCGGCATAGACGAGTTGCTGGTCGCGCTGATCGCCAACGAGCGAGCGGGCGCGCAGACGACCATCTACTGCGTCGAGTCGACGGTCAGCCCGACCGGTTTCGTGACCCAGCGCGCCGCCTTCGTGCTCGATCGCACGTCGACCTCGATCGGGGTCGACGACGCCCGCCGTGACGTCGCCCTCGCCGACTTGATCCGCGGGCAGTGCGTCTGGAACTGAGCCGCGTGCGGCTGGCCGCAGCCGCACTTCCGATCGTCATCGCCGCCTGCTCGGGGGCGGAGACGTCGACGCCCGAGCTGACCGTCGTCACCGTGGAGGGCACAGCGACGACGACACTGCCGCCGAGCTCCACGTCCGCGCCGGCCCCGACGATTCCGGTCACGCTCCCCGTGCCGACGACGACGACGACCGTCCCGGCGGCGATCATCCCGGTGACGACACCGTTGCCGGCTTCCACAACGGCCGTCCCGGCTGTCGCGCCGGTGGTCTGCCAGCCTGCCGATGACTACGTGTCGACGGCCTCCGGGCGGCGAATCCTGCTCCGGGCCGACGGTCTGGCCGGTCCTGCGCCGACGATCGTCGTCGTCCATGGCTACTCGGGGACACCGACCGGGATCGAGCGCTTCGCCGAGCTGACGGCGGCAGCCAATGAGCGCGGCGTCGCCGTCGCTTACCCGGAGGGCACACCGACGGAGGACGGCGATCTCGGCTGGAACACCGGCGCCGGGGTCTTCGCCACGGCTGTAGGCGACGACCTGGCCGCCCTCGACGAGATGATCGACGCCGTCGTGGCCACCGGGTGCGTCGACCCGGCCCGGGTCATCCTCGCCGGGGAGTCGAACGGCGGCGGCCTGGCTCTCGTCGCCGCCTGCACGCCGCCGCTGGCCACGCGCGTCCAGCGTGTCGTGCTCGTCAACGCCGCCGTCGCCGACGGGGTGCTGGCCCGCTGCGCGGGACCGGGCGGTGTCGCTCCGCTGACGGTCGTCGCCGGCGCTGGCGACGAGACCGTCCCGATCGATGGCACGACGGAGCTGCTGCCGCTGGTCGACTGGTTCCCACGGGCCGCCACGGCGGTGGCCGGCTGTCAGGCCGTCGAGCCGGCCGCGCCCTTCGATGCGGTCGTGACCCGCCAGGTCGGTGCGGGATGCGCGGCGTGCACCGAGCTGCTCGTCATCGCCGACGGCGCGCACACGTGGCCCGGCTCGAGCCGCGGTGTCAACGGGCTGGTGCCGGGGACCCTCGACCTCAACGGTCTGCTCATCGAGGCGGCGCTCGCCCCGCCGGCGCCGACCTGCCTGACGGGCCGCGCGTGACGATGTCGTGGGGCTGATCGAAGCTGTTGGCGTAGTCCTCGCCGGCCTGGGCGACGACGAACTCCCGTGTCTGACGGGTCTCCTCCGCCGAGGTCGTGCGGAAGACGGCCGCCAGCCGGGTCACGGAGATCTCCGCCGGGTCTCGACCGAACGTCGCGCAGTGCTTGCGCAGCACGTCGATCTTGTGGCGCACCGTCTCGTCGTCGCCACTGAGGTTGCAGGCGTCGGCGTACCGCGCGACGAGCTTCAGCGTCCGGCGCTCCCCACCGCCTCCGATCAGGATGGGGATCCGCGGCTGGATGGGGCGCGGCCGGTTGCGCACGTCGCTCGTCCGGTAGTGGTCGCCGGCGAACGAGGTGGGATCGGCATCGAACATCGCCCGGCAGATCTGCACTGCCTCCTCGAGCCGGTCCATCCGCTCCTTGACGGGTGGGAACGCGAAGCCCATGGCCTCGTCTTCGACGTCGTACCAGGCCGCTCCAATGCCGCACACGCCCTCTGGCGATGTGGCCACGCAGGTGGCCGACGCGCTGGTCGCCAAGCTGTGCATGGTGGAGGTGATCCAGGCGTCGGAGCACCACGACGAGCTGATGGACACCACGTCCCGACTGACCGGCGACCTGGCCGAGCAGGCGCTCGAGCGCTTCGACGCAGTACTGCGCAAGCGCTTGAGCGCGGCCCGCCGATCCGGTCAGCTGCCGCGGCGCACCGACGGCATCCCCGTCAGCCAGCTGGTGCGGTTGCTGCGCGAAGCGGCCCGCGGACTGGCGACCAACGCACGGCCCGAGGAGCCGTGGCGGACCAGCGTGCACACCCTGACCAGATTGACGCTCGACGACGAGCACGAAGAGAGGAGACGCGATGAGTGATCCGGGAGCGATGACCACGGAGGAACGAGAGGCGTTCCTCGCCGACGTCCACGTCGGCATCCTGTCCATCGACGAGCCCGGGCGCGGCCCGTTGGCCCTGCCGATCTGGTACCTGTATAAAGACGGCACGGTGCAGATGGGGATGGCCGGCGGCTCGCGCAAGGCACGCTTGCTTGGCGCCGCCGGTCGGGCCACGCTGACGGTGCAGACCGAGACCGCCCCGTACCGGTACGCCGCCGTGGAAGGACCGGTCACGATCGAGTCGCGCCAGCGCGACGATCTCGAGATGGCGACGCGCTACCTCGGCCCCGAGCTCGGCCAGTGGTACGCCGAGAACAACCCGAGCACGGCCGACTCCGTCGTCGCCGTCCTGCGTCCCGAGCACTGGCGGACGCACGACTTCAACAAGGACCTGGGCTGACGTCGCACAGAGCCGGCGTCGGGGGCTGATCCGCGACAAGCTGGCGGACGTGGACGTCCACGTGCGCATGGCGCCTCGTGATCCGCACGAGCTCCATCGCGCCTCGAGCCCACTCGAGCTGTTCCTCGACCTCGCCTTTGTCGTCGCAGTGGCCCAGGTGGCGGGTGCCCTGCACCACGGCCTTGTCGACGGCCACATCGGTGACGCCCTCGTGGGCTACCCGGCGGTGTTCTTCGCCATCTGGTGGGCGTGGATGAACTTCACCTGGTTCGCCTCCGCCTTCGACTGCGACGATGTGCTGTACCGGCTGGCCGTCTTCGTCCAGATGACCGGTGTGCTGGTGCTGGCCGCCGGGGTCCCGCGGGCGTTCGACGACATGGACTTCACCGTCATGGTGGTCGGCTACGTGATCATGCGCCTGGCGATGGTCGCGCAGTGGCTGCGGGCGGCGGTGTCCTATGAAGCGCAGGGCGGCCGGCCGCCCTGCGCTTCGCCGTTGGCATCGGCGTGCTGCAGGTCGGCTGGGTGCTGCGCCTGTTCGTCCCCGGCGCGCCAGGGATGATCGCCTTCCTCTTGCTCGTGGCCGGCGAGCTGGCCGTACCGGTGTGGGCGGAAGGCGCACGCGCCACGCCCTGGCACCCGCGGCACATCGCCGAGCGCTACGGGCTGTTCCCATCATCGTGCTGGGCGAGTCCGTCCTCGGCGCCACGGTGGCAGTGCAGCAGGCCGTCGACGACGCCGATCGCACGCTCGGCGAGCTCGCCCCCGTGATCGTGGGCGGGTTGCTGATCGTGTTCTCGATGTGGTGGATCTACTTCGCCCTACCGTCGGAGCGGCTGGTCGAGCGAGCGCGCGAAGACGATGGCTCCCAGACCGCCTTCGCGTGGGGCTACGGGCACTTCGTCGTGTTCGCCTCGGTTGCGGCCACCGGTGCCGGCATCGTCGTCGCCGTCGACGGGGCAACGGGCGAGTCGAGCCTGTCCTCGTTCGGCGCCGGGTTGGCGGTCACCCTCCCGGTCGCTGCGTATGTGCTCGCGGTCTGGCTGTTGCACCGCGGAGCGAAGGCGCACGGCGTGATGCGGGACGTGGCGCCGCCCATCGCCGTCGTGGCCGTGCTCGTGATGAGCGTCACGCCTGAGCCGGTCCTCGGAAGTGGGCTGGTGATGGTTGCGCTCGTCGCCGTCGGCATCGCCAGCGGCGAGGACCGCTCCGGTGGCGGAGTGGCTGTGCCCGGTGACGCCACCGCGCCCGGCGCCCGGCGGGTGTAGCTCGACACCGGGCGAGGTACGCAGGCGGCCATGGCACTCAGCAAGAAGCAGCGCGACCGGTTGCCGTCGACCCTGGAGCGGTCACCCAGGAAGGCGCAGGACACCTACATCCACACGCTGGAGTCGGCCGAGAAGACCCACGGCGACGGCGAGGCCGCGCACCGCATCGCGCTGGCCTCCCTCAAGCACTCCTTCGAGAAGGTGGGCGACCACTGGGAGGCGAAGGACGAGAAGGGCCCGAGCGACCGCCAGGCGGCCAAGAGCGGGAAGGCGGCACGACGGGGCAACGCCACGACCGCAGGTGGGGTCGACGCCAACGCCAGCAAGGACCACCTGCTCGACGTGGCCAAGCGACTCGACGTCAAAGGACGCTCGCGGATGAACAAGTCCGAGCTGATCGACGCGATCGACAAGGCCAACCGCTCGACGAGCGCCAAGTCGTTGCGCAAGGGCTCGTAGCGCTGGTCACGGCGTGAGGCGCAGCGCCTCGAGACCGCGGAACGCCGGGTTGCGCCGCCACTGCGGCCGGTCCGGTGGCTGGAGTCGGAGATAGCGGGCGGCGAGGGCTTCGAACACCACCTGGCCCTCGAGGCGGGCCAGGGCGGCGCCGAGGCAGTGGTGCGGCCCCTGGACGAAGGCGAGGTGGCGGTTGGGCTGACGGTCGAGTCGCAAGACATCGGGGTCGTCACCGTCACCGAAGGCGACGGGATCGCGGTTGGCTGCCCCGACCACCACGACGAGATCGGCGTTGGCTGGGATGGTCGCCCCGGCGATCTCGATCGGCGCTTCGGTGCTGCGGCCGACGAGCTGCACGGGTGCGTCGAAGCGCAGCAGCTCCTCGACGGCCGGTTGGGCGAGGCGCGGATCGGATCGCAGCCGGGCCCACTCGGCCGGATGGCGAGCCAGCGCCAGCAGGCCGTTGCCGATCAGGTTGGTCGTCGTCTCGTGTCCGGCGGCGAGCAGGAAGATGGCATTGGCGATCAGCTCGTCCCAGGACAGCTGGCCGCCGGCCTGCTGCTCGAGCAGCGTGGCCAGCACCGAGCTGCGCTGTTGCGTTGCCAGCTCGGCAAAGAACACGGCCCACTCGCGCATCGCGTCCTGCGTGCCGGCGAGGAACGCCTCGTCCGTGCGGCCGGTGCCGACGAACTCGACGAGGGCGTGGGACCAGGCGACGAAGCGGTCGCGCTCGGCCGGCAACACGCCCAGCACTTCGCTCACGACGATGGCGGGCAGGGGGACGGCCAGGCCGGCCATCACGTCGGCGTCGAGCGGCATGGACGCAAGGTGCTCGGCGACCAGCGCGGTGACGCGCGGCCGCAGCCCCTCGATGGCGCGCGGTGTGAACGCCGCCTGCAGGGCCCGCCGCACGCGCCCGTGGTCGGGCTGATCCATGAAGACCATCTGCAGGCCGACGATCTGCAGGAGCTCCTCGTACTCGCTTCCGAGGGCCCGGACCTGCGCCGCCCGGCGCCGAAACCCGCTCGACCGGGTGCGCGCGTCGCGCAGCACGGCGTCGGCCGGTTCCCACCCGGTGATCAGCCAGGCGCCCATCGGCTCGCACCAGCCGACCGGTGCCTGCTGACGGAGGCGGTGGTAGGTGGGGTACGGGTCGGCCAGCACGTCCGGGTCCAGCAACCTCGGTGGATCGACCGTCGGCACCGCCATCGCCGCCATCATCGCGTCGCTACCGTGCCCGCCGATGGACGAGTTCGACGCCGTCGTGGTCGGCGGCGGGCACAACGGGCTGGCCTGCGCCGCCTACCTGGCCGAAGCCGGGCGGTCGGTCGTCGTGGTGGAGCGCGACCATGTGCTCGGCGGTGCGGCGCGGTCGGAGCGGCTGTTCCCCGGCCACGATGCCGAGCTGTCGTCGTACTCGTACCTCGTCAGCCTGTTGCCGGACCTGATCGTCCAGGAGCTCGGCCTCGACGTCACGCTCGAGCGCCGTCGCTACGCCTCGTTCACACCGACGGAGACGGGCGGCATCCTCATCGACCACGAGGACACGGTCGCCAGCCGGGCTCAGCTCGGCCCGGATGCCGACGCCTGGGATGAGCTCGGTGCGCTGACGGCGACCGTCGCGGCCCGGGTGTTCCCGACGCTCACCGAGCCACTCGTCGACGCGGCCGCGTTCCGGCGTCGCCTCGACCACGCCACCGCGTGGACCGAGCTGTTCGAGCGGCCGATCGGGGAGGCGCTGGAACGCCGATTCGGTGACGACGCCGTGCGCGGGACGGTCCTGACCGACGGGCTCATCGGGACGTTCGCCCACGCCCACGAGCTGGCCGCCAACCGGTGCTTCCTCTACCACGTGATCGGTCGGGGGACCGGCCACTGGGACGTGCCCGTCGGCGGGATGGGGGCGGTCACGGCCGAGCTGGCGGCGGCGGCTCGTCGACGCGGCGCCGAGCTGCGCACGGGCGTCGAGGTGCGGACGGTGAGCACCGACGGTCGGCGGGCGACGATCGACGTGGTGGACGGGGCGCCGCTGCGGTGCCGGCAGGTGTTCGCCAACGTCGCTCCGACCGTCCTCGACCGGATGCTGGGGGAGGCGCAGGGCTCTTGCTCACCCGAGGGCGCGCAGGTGAAGGTCAACCTCCTGCTGTCGCGTCTGCCCCGGCTGCGCGACACGGACGTGACGCCGGAGCAGGCGTTCGCCGGCACGTTCCACGTGAACGAGGGCTACGACCAATTGGAGCGGGCGTACCGCCAGGCGGCGGCGGGCGCGATCCCGGACGTCGTGCCGTGCGAGGTGTACTGCCACTCGTTGACGGATCCGTCGATCCTGGGTCCGTCGCTGCGCGACGTCGGCGCGCAGACGATGACCGTGTTCGCCCTCCATCTGCCGGCGCGGTTGTTCGTCGACGACCCGGCGGGGCGCCTGGAGCAGGCCGGAGCGGCCGTGCTCGCCTCGCTCGATCAGGTGCTGGCCGAGCCGATCCGGGACTGCCTGCTGGCGCCGGAGTGCGTCGAGGTCGTCGGGCCGCGCGAGGTCGAGCAGCGCCTCGGCATGCCGGGCGGCAACATCTTCCACCGCCCGCTGCAATGGCCGTTCGCCGAGGACCCGGCCGACGCAGGTCGGTGGGGCGTCGAGACGCGCCACCCGAACGTGTTCATCTGCGGAGCGGGGGCGCGGCGCGGCGGCGGCGTATCGGCCATCCCGGGCCGGAACGCGGCGATGGCTGCGTTGGGCGCCTAGCGCGTCTCGAGCGGCAACAACGCATCCGCGGCGTCGGCGAGGTGGGCGCTCCAAGCGTCGGGATCGCTGGGCTCGACGATCGGCAGGACCACGAACTTGGTGGTGCCGACGTCGACGAAGCGCTTGATGGCGTCGACGAGCGCGTCCCCGCCGATCGGCACCAGCTCGGCCGGGTCGGTGAGGTCGGGGTGGCGCCGGGCGAGCTGGGCGACGAGCTGGTCCGGCACGGTGTGCATGGCGTAGGGGATGAGGACGCCATAGTGGTCGTCCTCGATCGAGCGCTCGTGCTCGGCGGCGACCTGCTCGACGACAATACGACCGGCGGCGGCGTCGCCGGGCGTCACGAACGACGGCAGCCACCCGTCAGCGAGGCGGCCGACCCGGCGCAGCTCCGACGGCGCGATGCCGGCCAACCAGACGTCGAGACGGGCCGGTTGCGGCCGCACGCGCAGGCCCTCGTAGTGGAAGCGCTCGCCGTGGTGGTCGACGACGTCGTCGCGCCAGCAGGACCGCATCACAGTGAGCGCCTCGTCGAACCAGCGCGCCCGCTCGGCGCGCTGGACGCCGAAGGCCTGGTGCTCGGCCCCGTCGGCGACGCCGAGCCCGAACGCCGGCAGCAGGCGGCCGCCGGACATGACGGCCAGGGTGGCCAGCTCCTTGGCCAGCACGACGGGGTTGCGGCCGGGGAGGACGAGCACGCTCATGCCGAACTTCAAGCGAGTGGTCCGGCCGGCGGCGAAGGCCATGCCGACAATCGGGTCGGGCGCCTCGCCAGTGATGCGTTCGGACAGCCACAGGCTGTCGAAGCCCAGCCGCTCCAGCTCGTCGACGACCGGGCCCAGCTCGGGACCGTGCAGCGTGGTGCGGGTCCCGAGGCCGACGCCGATCCGCACGGACATGGTGGGCGACGTTAGGCGTCCCGTCGCTGGCCGCGCTGACCGGCGGACCGCCAGCTGAGGACGGCGCCGACCACGATCACCATGGCGAGGATGACCGGCGTTGGCACATCGAGGACGGCGCGCAGCAGGACCGCGGCCAGGGCGGCGGCGACGCTGAGCACGAGCGCGAGGCGGATCGTGCCGCTGCTGATGGCGGTGCGGCGTGGCCGGATCAGCGGCGGCCAGGTCGACGCCGCCGATGCGGCTGGGGTGGCGGACATGCGGTCCAGGTTCATGGTGCGGGCACCTCCCAGCGGGTCGTCACCTGTTCATCGGCACGGTGCGGCCGGTTCAACAGTGGAAATCGTCAGGCGGCGCGGACCTATCGTCCGTCGCCGTGAGTGCCGACCAGGTCACCGTGCTCGATCCCTTGGCCCCGTTCCGCCTCGACGGCAAGGTGGCGGTGGTGACCGGTGCCTCGTCGGGATTGGGGGAGCGGTTCGCCCGGGTGCTGGACGCAGTGGGGGCGCGGGTGGCCGTGACGGCCCGGCGGGCGGACCAGCTCGAGGCGCTGGCCGCGTCGCTGACGGCGCCGATCGTCGTGCCAGCCGACCTGTCCGTGCCGGAGGATCGGCATCGGCTGGTCGACACGGTGCTGGCCGAGGGCGGGCGCCTCGACGTGCTGGTCAACAACGCCGGCGTGGGCGTGGCGACGGCGCTGGAGGACGAGACGCTCGACTGGTTCCGCACGGTGATGGAGGTCAACGTCACGGCGTCGTGGCACCTGGCCAAGCTGGCCCGTGACGCGTTGATCGCCGCCGGTTCGGGGGCCATCGTGAACGTGGCGTCCATGCTCGGCCAGGTCGGGTCGACGCCGGTCAAGCAGGCCAGCTACTGCGCCAGCAAGGGCGCGGTGATCAACATGACGCGGGAGCTGGCGCTGCAGTTCGCCCGCAAGGGCGTGAGGGTGAACGCCCTGTGCCCGGGGTGGTTCCCGAGCGAGATGACGGCCGGCATGGAGTCGGACGAAGGCGCCCAGCGGTTCATCGACGCCAACACCCCGATGCGCCGGATGGGCGACGCCCACGAGCTCGACGGCGCCCTCCTCCTCCTCGCCACCCCCGCCGGCTCCTTCCTCACCGGCCAGACCCTCACCGTCGACGGCGGCTGGACCGCCCGCTGACCCCGCACCCGCCCGTGAGGTGAGAGATGAGCGGTCGATGACCGCTCATCTCTCATCGCTCGGGCCGGGAGAGTGAGTTAGGCGCCGGCGTGACACCCCCGCCGTATGGTCGCCAGTGCTGACACTCGACCGGTTCAGGTCCGCACTTCACCTCGAACGGACCGGAGCCAACCATGCCCCACTTCGACCGCCAGACCCTCTCCTGGCTACGCGATCATCACGCCACCGTCTCGTCCGCCGCCCTGCAGCGGGCAGGCATCGACCTGCACGAGCGCAAGCACCTGGTGCGGACTGGAGTGGTCGCACGAGTGGTCGACGGCGGATACGTGTTTACCGGTGCCGAGCCCACCGAGCTGACAAAATGCGCTGCGCTGTGCACGAGCCGGCCCCACCTCGTCGTCGCGGGACCGACTGCCGGACGGCTCTGGGGGATCCGGCGGTCCCCGACGGACGGCCTGGTCCACGTCATCGCCCCACCGTCCAGCCACCCGTGCGTCGCACCGTGGGTTCGCGCCTACCGCACCTCTCTGCTCTGCGACGAGGAGATCGTGGATCGCCGGGACGGTGTCCGCGTCACGAGCCCGCCCCGAACGGCCGTCGACCTGACGCGCTACGTCGGCAGGGATGCCGTTTCATCGGTCATCGAAGACGTCCTGCATCGAGGCCTCTGCACGGTTTCCTCGCTGCACCGCACCGCCGAGCGGCTGGCGACGCCGGGTCGCCCGTGGGCGCGCCGGTTCCTCGCCGTGCTTCAGGGGAGGTGTCCTGGTCCGGCGGCCGCGTCCGACGGCGAGCGGCTGGTTTTCGAGGCGCTGGTTGCGCGAGGTGTTCGCGATGTCGAGCGCCAAGTGCGCGTCGAGCTTCCGGGCTACGGACCCGCCCGATTCGACATTGCGGTGCGCCAGATCAAGTTGGCGATCGAGATTGATCTGCACCCTGAGCACGCCACGCCCGCCGGGATCGCTAACGACAACCTGCGCGACCACTGCGCCGCCGCGGCCGGGTGGGAGACCCGTCGAGTGGGTGAGAGAGAGCTCACGGAACAGTTCAACACCACGATCGAGCGGCTCATCGCCGCGATCGCCCGTCGGCGATGAGACATGAGCGGTCAATGACCGCTCATGTCTCACCTCACGAGAGATCGGGCGGGTGGTGGTCCCGCCAGGGGTGGGCGGATTCGAGTTGGGAGGCGGCGCGGATGAGGAGGTCTTCGCGGCCGTAGGCGGCGACGAGTTGGACGCCGATGGGGAGGCCGTCAGCGTTGCGGTGGAGGGGCAGGCTCATCGCCGGCTGCCCACTCATGTTGAACGGCGGGGTGTAGACCACGAACCTCCCCGCCCGGCGCATCGGCGCCGATGGGTCGTTCGGATCGTTCTCGAACTCGGCGAGTGGCGGTGGGGGTTCGGCCAGCGTCGGCGTGAGCAGCACGTCCCAGCCGTCCTCCCACCACTGCTGCACGGCCCGGCGGAATGCGTAGCTCGCCGCCTGGGCGGCCGCGTAGTCCACTGCGCTGAGCCGCTTGGCGTACTCGACCTGCACCCAGTTGACGGGCTCGATGTCGTCCGCCGTCAGCTCCCGGCCGAGCGTCTCCCCGTAGTTCCGTGCGTTCATGGCCAGCTGCGTCGCCCACAGCGCCATGAACTTCGTGCGCAACGACTCGTCGGCCAGCGCCGCGGGCCACGCCGGCTCCACGGAATGGCCGAGCCCCTCCAGCTTCCCCGCCGCCGAACGCACCGCCGCCACGCAGTCGTCGTGCAGGACCTCGCCCATCGGGTGGACGTCGAGCAGCCCGATGCGCAGCCGACCCGGATCGGCGCCGACCTCGTCGGCGTACGGCCGCACTGGCGCCGGCGCGATCACCGTGTCCCCGACACCCGGCCCGCCCACTGCGTCCAGCAGCGCGGCGGTGTCGCGCACCGAGTGGCTGACGCAGTGCTCGACGCCGAGTCCGACCTCCGCCCGTGCCGGCCCGACCGTGATCCGCCCCTGGCTCGGCTTGAGCCCGACCAGTCCGCAGCACGACGCCGGGATGCGGATGCTGCCCCCGCCGTCCGAGGCGTTGGCGAACGGCACCATCCCCGCCGCCACCGCGGCGGCGGCACCGCCGCTGGAGCCGCCGGGCGTCCGGTCGAGCGCCCACGGGTTGTGCGTCGGTCCCCACGCCAACGGCTGCGTCGTCGGCAAGCTGCCCATCTCGGGGCTGTTGGTGCGGCCGGCGATCACCAGCCCGGCCGCCCTGTACCTGCCGACCAGCGTGGTGTCGGCGGCATCGACCCTGGCCACCGCCTTCAACGCCACGTTGCCGTTGGACATCGTTTGGCCGGCAAAGCTCGTGCCGAGGTCCTTGAGGAGGAACGGCACGCCACGGAACGGGCCGTCCGGCAGGGCCGGGTCGGCGGCGATCGACCGGGCGTGGTCGAACCACTCGATCACGACGGCGTTCAGCTCCGGGTTCGAGGTCCGAACGCGTTCGATCGCCGCCTCGAGCAGCTCCGCCGCCGTCACCTCGCCCTTGGCCACCAACGCCGCCTGGTCCGTGGCGTCCATCCACCGTGTCTCGTCGGCCAGTCCCGTCATGCCCGAACGTCTAGCACGACCACTACCGTCGCCCGCCGGTGGCCGATGCTCCCTCGACGACGCCGGCCGCGACGACCGGCCGCCAGCTGCTGGCCGATCGATCGGTCTCCGGCTTCCTCGTCGCCAGCGCCGCGTCGTCGGTGGGGGTGTTCCTGCAGGCTGCCGCCCTCGGCAAGCAGCTCTACGACATCACCGACAGCGAGCTGGCGCTCGGTCTGCTCGGCCTCGTCGAGTTCCTGCCGGCGCTGGTCCTGCTGCCCCTGACGGGCTCGGCCGCCGACCGCTTCGATCGCCGCCGCGTCGCCGCCATCGGCCTCGCCGCCGAGGTCGTCACCTCGGTCGCCTTCCTCCTCTACGCCCTCACGAATCCGACGTCCGCCATCCCGCTGTTCCTCATCGCCGCCGTGTTCGGCACCGCCCGCGCCTTCGTCGCGCCGTCGTTCCGTTCCATTCCACCGCTGCTGGTACCGCCCGCAGGCCTGCCTCGGCTGATGGCCTTCTACGCCGGGACGTGGCAGTTCGGGCTGATCGCCGGCCCGGCCAGCAGCGGCTTCCTCTACGACATCGACGCCGCCGTGCCGTACCTCGTCGCCGCCGTCTGCTTCGGCGTCGCCGCGATCGTCGCCCTCACCTTGCGGCCGCGACAGGCGCAGCAGCGCACACCGCGTGATGCGCAGCCGACGCTGCACCACGCCCTCGAAGGCCTGCGCTTCGTCCGGCGCCGGCCGGTGTTGCTGGGTGCGATCGCCCTCGACCTCTTCGCCGTGCTGTTCGGCGGCGCGGTGGCCCTTCTGCCGGCCATCGCCGAGGATCGCCTCGGCGTCGGCAACATCGGGTACGGGTGGCTGCGCGCCGCGCCGGGCATCGGCGCCGTCGCCCTGACCGCGCTGCTGGCGTTTCGGCCGGTGCGTCGGCACATCGGACGCAAGCTGTTCCTCGTCGTCGCCGTCTTCGGCGTGGCCACGATCGTGTTCGGCGCCACGCGCAGCTACGCCGTGGCCTTCGTCGCCCTGCTGGTGCTGTCCGGTGCCGACGCCATCAGCGTGTTCATCCGCTCCACGATCGTGCCGCTGGCCACGCCGGATCGCATGCGGGGCAGGGTGATGGCGGTCGAGAACGTCTTCATCGGCGCGTCGAACGAGCTCGGCGCGTTCGAGTCCGGCCTGGCCGCCACGCTGATCGGCGT
>JBPCJL010000007.1:0-33345 GCA_051005355.1 Ilumatobacteraceae bacterium | reverse complement strand
ACACGCTGCTGTGGGTGCTGGCGTTCATCCCGCCGACAGCCGTGCTGGCCATGCCGACGCTGTACACGATCGGCGAGGCGCCGCTGTGGGCGGTGTTCGTCAGCATGGCGTTGACCGTCGTCGCCATCGCCGCCGTCGCCCGGCTGGCGGCCAAGATCTACGAGCGGTCGGTGCTCCACACCGGGCGCAAGCTGTCGTGGCGCGAGGCCTTCCGCAACCGCGACGAGCTGCCGGCAGCGAGCGGTCGTCGGCCTACCGTGAGCGAGTGTCCGGGCCGGCGCACCGAGCCAGCGGTGTAGTCAAGCGAGCGAACAATCGTCCACGGTCACCGCAGATCGACCGGCGGGCGCCAGGCGAGCTGGACCAGCCGGCGCCCCCCACCGTCGATGACATAGGCCAGGCCCGGTCGCGCCGGCAGCGGCCGATGACGGGGCAGCAGCTCGCCGAGCACGTCGCCGTCGGTGTCCGTGCACGCCGACATGGCGAGGCCCAAGCGGCTGCGCCGCACGATCGACGTCCAATGCCCGTACATCGCCCGGAGGCTGACCGGCCGACCGGTGGCCATCACGAGCAGGCCCGGACGGCGTCTCCCGAGGATCGCTGCGATGGCAGGGTCGTCGACGTGTTCGGCGTCGTCGATCACGACCAGCACGGGGCCGGGCGCGCCATCCACCCGCATCGGCAGCTCGGCCGCCGCGACCTCGGCGGCGCCGCTGACGAGCGGATGCCCCGGCCGTTGGCCGACGACGAGCACCACGCCCTCCGGACACGCTGTCGACCACGACTCGGCCAGCCGGCGCAGCGCCGTCGTCCGGCCGCTACGGGCGGGGCCCACGACGAGGAGGTGCTCGCCCGGCGGGACCGCCAGCCGGGCCACGTCGAGCGTGGCGTGGTCGATGCCCATGACGAGCTCGATCTCGCCGGCCGCCGTCGTCGCGCCGACGGGCATGGTCGCCGCGTCGACCGACCGCGCCAGCACGCCGATGGCCGGCGGGCGCACGGTGTCGTCGTCATCACGAGGCGCCGCGTTCATCGAAGGCATCGCCAGCTGCGCCTCGCCGCCGGTCGAGGCGACGATCAGCCGACCCGGGATCGGCGGCGGCACGATGGCGGCGCGCACGCCGCACCCGGTCGCCTCGGTCGGGTCGTCGAGGTGGAACACCCACCGGTCGGAGCAAGCGGCCAGCAACGCACCCGGCATCGCCGTCGGCCGCTCGCCCGTGAGCACGCAGGTGACGCCGACAGCGGCACCCTCGCTGATGATGCGCACGAGCTGCTCCCATCGACTGGAGTCGAGCGGCGCGTCGAGCACGGCCCGCAGCGCCGCCACGCCGTCGACGGCGAGCATGACGCCCGGCCGTTCGTCACGCTGTCCCGCCGAACGTCGCTCGTCGAGCTCGCCGACCAGCCGGTCGAGCAGCCGACCCAACCGCTCGCCCTCGTGTGGGCGGATCACGCCGCCGCAGCGCGGCGCGACGACCAACGCGTCGAGGCGATCGTCACCGCGGGCGTCGATCACGTAGACGTGCTCGCGTCCGTGTTCGAGCACGGCGCCGACGATCGACAGCAGCGCTGTGGTCGTGCCCGCCCCCAACGCACCGATCAGCGCCAAGTTGCCCGCGGCCGGCGTCCATCGCAGGTCGACGCGCCGCTGCTCGGCCGGCACGTCGATCAGCCCGACCGCACCGAGCGGCACGCCGCCGTCGAGTAGCTCCGGCAGCGGCGGCAACCACGGCCGGTGGGGTGCCGCAACGTCGGAGAGGACAGCTGCGTTGCGGATCGAGCGAACGAGCACGGCCAGCTCCGTCGTCGCCGCAGTGGTGTCGCCGGACGGCGCGGTCAGGACGCGCAGGTGCTCCTCGTGGCCGCCGCCGAGACGAGCCGGCCCGGTGCAGCGCGCCGACTGGAACACGACGGTCTCCGCCGGTCCGAGCCGGAGCATCGCCCGTCCCGGTGTGCCGCGGGAGAACCGCGCCGGCGCGTCGTCGCCGACCACATCCCGTGCGTCCGCAACATCGTGCAGCCGCAGGGCGAGCCGGAGGTTGGTGTTGGCGCGGATCTCGTCGTCCACCACCCCGGCCGGTCGCTGTGTGGCCAGCACGAGGTGCACCCCGAGGCTGCGCCCGCGCTGGGCGACACCGACGAGCGACGAGAGGAAGGTCGGGAGCTCGGCCGCCAGCGCGGCGAACTCGTCGACCACGACGACGAGACGCGGCAGCTTCGGCCGGGCGGGATCGCTGCGGTACGCCGCGAGGTCGGTGGCGCCGACGGCACGGAGCAGGCGCTCCCGTCGGCGGACTTCTGCGTCGAGGCTGCACAGCGCGCGCTCGGCGAGGCGATCGTCGAGATCGGTGACCACCCCGACGGTGTGCGGCAGGTCGGCGCAAGCGTCGAACGTGGCGCCGCCCTTGTAGTCGATCAGCACGAAGGTCACGTGGTCCGGGCTGGCGCGAGCGGCGAGCGACACGACCAGGGTGCGCAGCAGTTCGCTCTTGCCCGATCCGGTGGTGCCGGCGACCAGCACGTGCGGCCCGTCGCGGACGAGGTCGACCTCGACGATGCCGTCGGCGGCGGCACCGAGGGCGACGGTCGGCATCGGTTCCGTGCCGCGGGCGCGCCAGCCGGCGGCGATGCCGATGGCATCGTCGATGGCCCCCGTCCCGCGCTCGTCGAACAGCGCGCCGAGTGTGATCGAGGTGGCAAGGGCGTCGATGGCCAACGCCGGATCCTCCGGATCGCGTAGACCGGCCAGCGAACGGGCCGCGCGGTGGGCGTCGGCGACCGTGATGCCGGCGACGTGCAGGGCCGGCATCGAGCGCGACTCCGGTGAGGCGTCGGCCACGTCCGGCCACCATCGGGCGAGACCGACCGAGCCGATCTCGACGACGCTGCGACACAGCGCCGGCACGGCGTCATCGCCGGGAACACGCACGACGACGGCGGCGGACGTGCACGCAGCGAGGAACCGGCGCAGCGCACCGGTCCGCTGGGCCAGGAGCTCCGGGCGGTCCGTCACCACGACGACATGGCGGTGGTCGCCGTCGTCGAAGGCGGTGAACACGGCCGTCTGGGCGTCGGCATCGTCGGCACCGACGACGGCCGCCGCTCGCCCGGGTCCGTGGGGCAGCCAGCGGGCCCAGTCCCACGCCGCCGGATCCTCGGCGACCACGAGCAGTCGCCAATCGGCCGGGCCGAGCCAGGTGGCCAGTTGGACGACGAGCGACCGCACCACACCGTCGGCGCCGAGACCGGTCACGGCGAGCGACGATCCTGGCGCCAACGTGAGGGGGATGGTGGCGTCGGCAAAGCGCCCGGCGCTCGTGACGACGGCGAGCACCTCGGGAGCGATCGCTTCGTGCGGCGGCGACGCGACGGCCACGTCCCAGCTGACCGGGCCCCAACCGAGGGCAACCCGGTAGGCGTCGGCGTGGTCGACGCGCCGGCACCACACGTCTGCTCCGAGGCGCGTCGCCGCATGCAGCGCGTCGACCGCGGTCGGCGTGGTCGAGCAGTGGTACGACCAGCGTGCCGCCCGCTGGTGGGCGACCCCCGCGGTGAACGCCTCGAGCTCGTGGGCGCGCACCGCGGCGTCGCGCCGGCGGGCGCGGAAGGCACTGATCCTCGTCGCGACCCACATGCCGATCGCCGCCACCACGCCGACGGCCCCGAGGAGGAGGAACATCGGCGAGCGCATCAGCACGGCGACGAGCACCGACCCGATCAGCGTGCACACGGCCGCCGTGATGCCGAGGTGGTTCGAGACGCCGCTCCATGCCGGCGATGTGGCCGGTACGGGGACGGGCGCCGGTTCCCAGCGCGGGTGCGGGCGGGGGGTCCGGTGCAGGGTCTGGCGCCACGGGTCGGTCGGGTCCGTCGTCAGCGCGGCGCGCACCGGCGTGTCGTTGCGGCGGTCGTGCTCCGCCACGAGCAGGCGGGTGGTGCCGAGGGTGATGCGTTGCCCGGCCTCCACGGCGGTCGACGGACCGACCGGCTCGCCGTCGATGCGCGCGGCGACGCGACCGGTCAGTTGGAGGAAGTCGACGGCGCCGTCCGCGCCGACCTCGACGACGGCGTGGTGCGGTTCGAGGGCAGGGTCGGCGATCACGAGCGCGGCGCCCGGTGCCCGCCCGATCACGTGGCGACCGGGGCCGACGGTGGCGCGGCGTCCCGTCGACGGCCCAGCTTCGACGGTGAGGGTGACGCGCGGCCGGGCGGCATCAAGCCCGGTCTACGTGGCGGCGACGACGACGTCGACGGTCATGGCGTCGATCACGGTTGTTGCGTCGGCGTCGGCGTCGACGTCGACGTCGAGGTCGCCCCGGTGCTGAGTCGCCGCGGTGGTGCGGAGGCGGCTGCCGTGGCGGACCCCGGCGCGGGCCAAGGTCTCGTGCCGACCGACCGGCCGGCCGTCCAGCTCCAGGTGCCGCCGCGGGTCGAGACTGAGCGCGTCGGCGAGGTCGCCGACCCGATCGTCGGTCGACCCCGGCGCCACCGTCACGCGGTGCTCGCCCGGCCCGACCACCTCGATGGTGGGGATCGATGCAGCTCCCATACCCTCCCTGGGCGCGCCGTGTCGCCCGAACCGGAAGCTCCGTGTCTGAATGGCCTCGCTCGCTCCGAAGACTCCGCTCCTCGGCCGGGGCCGGACAAGGCCGGCCTGGGGTGTCGTGCTCACTACGGCACGAGCCAAGACGGTCATTGCCGTGCCACTGGTGGCTGCGTCGCTTCCAGAGCTCGGCTCGCTCTTCCGCCGACCTGCGCATGCTCCTGACCACCTGCGGTGAGCTGAAGTGGCCGGTTTCAGCCTCCGGTGAACGGCGCGGTGAGCGTTCACCGTCGGTGGGGTGAGCTCAGCGGTGAGAAGTGCGGTGAGACGAGACGCGCACGCTCGCCGCATGGATCAGTTCTCGAGCGATCATCGGCGCTCCCGCACCGACCGTCCGCTGTCCGGCCGCCTGGACGACGAGTGGCGCATCATCCGGCGCCGGCCAGCTCTCGTCGAGCGCGCCCGTCGCTGGCAGGTCACCGATGTCCGGTTCGACGACCTCGACGGCCTTCTGAGGCTGGCCGGCCATCACGTCGACGCCTCGCCGGCCGCCGACCACGTGCTCGGCCGTCTGGTGGGGATCGCCGGTCACGACGACCTGGCGGCGCGCGTCCTGTTGCAGCGCATGATGCCAGGCCTCCTGGCCGTCGTGCGGCGGCGCCATCGGGCCGACGACGTCGACAGCTCGTTCGAGCAACTCATCGGCGCGGCGTGGCTCGTGATCCAGGCGTACCAGCCCGACGCCCGGCCGTCGCGCATCGCCGCCAACCTCGTGCGCGACGCCAGCTATCGGGCCTTCATCGCCCCGAGCCGCTTGCGGTCGGCGACGGAAGTGGTGACGGATCCGCACACGCTCGACGAGACGCCGGCGATCGTGGTCGTGTCGTCGTGCGAGGAGCTGGCCACCCTGTTGCGGGAGGCCAGGGCGATGGGCCTTGAACCGTGCGACGTCGAGTTCGTCAAGTCGTTCCTCCGTTCCGGGTCGTCCAAGGCGCTGGCCGCCGAGCGCAAGGTGACGACGCGCACCATCCGCAACCACCGCGCCCGCACCGCCGCCCGCCTGCGGGCGTGCACCCTCGTAGCGTGAGCGGCCACCGGACGCTCCTTCGATCGGGCGTTGCCGTCACGTTCCTCGCGGCGGTGGTCTCGTGTGTCAGTGGCCCGGATCTGGCCGCGGTCGAGAGCACCTCGGCCCGGCCCAACCCGGCCGAGGACGATTCGACGGCCACACCGCCCGTGCCGGCCACGACCACCGAGCCGGCGACCACGCGAACGACGGCGACGACGGCGACGCCGGCGAGCACCCCGACCACCGATCGACCGTCCACGACCACGACGACGGCGCCCCGCCCGGCACCGGTCGTCTCGGCGACGGTGATCGACCTGCGGGAGGATCTGTCGGCGGCCGGAGCCGTCGAGCTGGTCCCGGCGTTCGGCGACCGTGGGCACCTCCTGATCGGGTGGGAGCAGGAGGAGCGGCGCCCGAGCGAGCCGCGTGTCTGGGAGAGCGCCGACGGTTTGCGCTGGGCGGAGGCGCCGGCGCCAACCGCACCGGACGACCAGTCGGGGGCGGGCGTGGTAGGTGCGGCATGGAGTGGCTCGACGCTGGCGATCGGCGGTGTCACCGAGACGTTCGGGGTTGGGCCGCGCGCCGCCGTATGGCTCGCCACCGACGGCCGCAACTTTCCGGCGCCGCCCGAGCTGCCCATCGGGGACGCTGACTCCGTGGTCTCGGCCATCGCCTCGTCAACTGCTGGGCTCGTCGTCGCCGGGTGGATCGACGACGCCGACGAGGACACGACCTTCGTCGCCGTGCGGACCGCGGAGGGGAGCTGGCATCGAGCGGAGCTTCCCGCGCTCCCGGACTTCGGCGCGCGTGGGATCGCCGCGTCCGGCTCGACGATCGTGGTGACCGGGTCGGACGGCACTTTCGAGTCGCAAGCGTCCGCTGCACTCGTGTCGACGGATGGCGGCCTGACGTTCGAGCTGGCCGACACGTCAGCACTCGTCGGCGGGCTCGCCACCGGGCTCGGTCCCGTCGCCGCAACGCCGGAGGGTTTCGTGGCCGTCGCCTGTGCGCCATCGTCGACCGGGCACATGACGGCGTTGGCCCGCAGCGCAGACGGCGTTGTCTGGTCGCGCCAGGACCTCCAGGTCGTCCCGACGGATGACGGCGATCAGCCGCAGCTGGTCGACGCCGGGTGCTCCAGCCTGCGTGCCGATGGGTCCCGGGTGCTCATTGGCGTCGTCGACCTCGAAGCTTGGGTGCTGACGGTGGAACCGTCGGGTCGAGCCTCCGCCCGCCGGGCCGTCCGCGGCCAACGCCGGTTGGCGGTCTCCGGCCCGTTCGTCGCGCCGACTCCGATGGGCACCGTCGTCGTCTCGAACGACTACGGCGGGTTCACGCCATCCATCCTCGAGTCCGGCTCGATCGGTCGCGGCCTGCCGATCGGGGCGCCAGGCGTTGATGGGATCGCGCTCCACGACGACCTGGGGGCGATGCTCGTCGAGGTGGTCATGTTCCCGAAGGTCGACGACGACCCAGGTGGGAGGTACGAGTGGGCGGGGTACCGCCGCTGGTTCCAGGCCGCCGACGACGGCTCGTTTGATCCGACCTTCCACGGCCGCAACCTCGACGTCATCGCAACGACCCCGTTCGGCGTCGTCGGCCTCGAGCGGGCCGATGATGCCGCCGACGGCGGCGAGAGCGGTCCCAAAGGTGATACCGAGGCGTTCATGCTCGACGAGCGCGACCAATGGCGGCGGTCGGCGATGGTCTCGAGCGGGACCGGGAGCGAGATCGTCGCCGACCTGACCGCCGTTGGCATGAGCGCCGTCGGCGTCGGCACGGCGACCCGGCGTGATCCGCAAACCGATGTGACCACCTGGGCGCCGCTGGTGCGCTCGACCTCCGACGGCATCACCTGGACGGAGGAGCTCGTGCCGTTGCCTGCCGACGCCGTCGGTGGACTGCGGGCGGCGTGCACCATGACCGATCGCGTGATCGCCTACGGCTGGCAGGTCGCCGGTGGCGTCGAGTCGAAGCTCGTGGCGGTTCGTGACGCCGACGGAGGCTGGTCGGTGGCGGAGCCCTCCGGGTTGCCGTCGAGGTCGTCGTTGGCGACGTGCTCGCCCGACGGGATCGTCCACATCGCCGCTGACGGAGACCGCAGTTCCGTCGCCGTGTCCACGGACGGCATCACGTTCACGTCCGCCGACCTCGACGCCGACGCGTTCACTGACACCACCTTCCATGACATCGACTCGTTCGGGGCCGGCTTCGTCGCCGTGGGCCCGAAGCTCGGCCCCGGGCGCGACGTGAACGGCGCGCTCTGGACGAGCCCGGACGGGCTGACGTGGAGCGAGGTCGCGCTCGACGGCATGGACGGGTTCGGGTCCCAGGCACCGGTGGCGATGCAGCAGGCGCCCGACGGATCACTGGTCCTTGCCGGCTACGAGCTCGGCGCCCCGACGGTGTGGACCGTCCCGACCGGCGTGTTCTGAGCCCGACGAGGCGAGGCTCAGTTGCGGAACGTCGGCTTGCGCTTCTCGAGGAAGGCGCTGATGCCCTCCTGGGCGTCGGCCGTGGTGACGGCGGCGGCCATCACCTGGGTGGCGTACTCGTAGGCCCGCGCCTGGTCGAGGTCGACCTGGGCGTAGAACGATCGCTTGCCGAGCGCTTTGGAAACGGCCGAACCGCGGGTCGCTCGGGCCATCAGGTCGTCGACGGCGGCGTCGAGCTCGTCGTCGGGAACGGCCCGGTTGATCAGACCCCAGTCGGCCGCCGTGGCGGCGTCGATGGCATCGCCCGTGAACGCCAGCTCGAGCGCCCGCTTGCGCCCGACGTTGCGGGCCACGGCGACGAGCGGCGTGTGGCAGAACAGCCCGCTCTTGCCGCCCGGGATGGCGAAGCCGGCGCTCTCGGCGGCGACGGCCAGATCGCAGGACGCCACGAGCTGGCACCCGGCCGCCGTGGCCAGGGCGTGGACCTTGGCGCACACGGGCTGCGGGATCGACTGGACGGTCTGCATCAACCGGGCGCACACGTCGAGCAGGTGTCGGGCGTCGTCGTAGCCGGCATCGAGCATGTCGCCGAAGTTGTGGCCGGCGGAGAACACCGGACCGTTGGCGGCGAGCACGACGCCGCGGGCGTCGGTCCGGCCGACCTCCTCGAAGACCTCCGTCAGCTCGACGAGCACGTCGAGGGCGAGCGCGTTGCGCTTCTCGGGGCGATCGAGCGTGATCGTCGTGATGTCGCCGTCGCGCTTGACGGTCAGGTGCGAGAGGGCATCCATGCCGGTCAGTCTTCCACCGACCTCGGGCGACGACGCATCCGGGCGCCGATCCTGCCGGCGTCTGGCGGAGACGGCGCCCAGGTAACTCGATGGCGGGAACGGCCGCCCAGATCGGCGGGCGGGCCACGTGTCTACGCTCGCCGTCCATGGGCGACGGGATTCGGGAGCTGGCCGAGCGGTACTGGAACGGTGAGGCCGACCTCGTTCACGCCCACCACCCGGTGACGCCGGCGCTCGGCCGTCGCGCCGAGGAGATCGCGCCGGGTGTGCTGACGATGATCTCGGTGGCGTCGGTCAACGCCATCGACACCGGCGACGGCTTGGCGATGCTCGACACCGGCGGGCCGTACGACGCCGACCACGTGCACGGCGAAGTGCGGTCCTGGCGGCCCGACGCGCCGGTGCGGGCGGCCGTGTACAGCCACCACCACATCGACCACTTCTTCGGCACCCGGCGCTTCGAGGCCGAGGCGGCTGAACGAGGCTGGCCGGGCCCGGTCGTGTACGCCCACGAGGACCTGCCGGCGAACTTCCGCCGATACGAGGCCACGCTCGGGTGGAACACGGCGATCAACCAGCGCCAGTTCGCCCTGCCGATCGAGCGCTTCTCGTGGCCGGCCGAGTACCGCGACCCGGACGTCACCTATCGCGACCACCTGACGTTCCGCCAGGGCGGGCTGACCTTCGAGCTGCACCACGCCCGTGGCGAGACCGACGACGCCACGTGGACGTTCGTGCCCGAGCTCGGCGTGCTGCATCCGGGCGACCTGTTCATCTGGGCGCTGCCCAATGCTGGCAACCCGCAGAAGGTGCAGCGCTTCGCCAGCGACTGGGCGACGGCGCTCCGCAAGATGGCCGGCTGCCGGGCCGAGCTGATGCTGGCCGGCCACGGCGTGCCGATCCTCGGCGCCGACCGGATCAGCCAGGCGCTGACGGACACCGCCGATCTGCTCGACTCGATCGAGACCCAGACGCTGGCGCTGATGAACCGGGGCGTGCCGCTCGACCGGGCGCTGCACGAGGTGGAGGTCCCCGAACGGCTGCGGTCGCTGCCCTACCTGCGGCCGGTCTACGACCACCCGCAGTTCCTCGTGCGCAACGTGTGGCGCCGCTACGGCGGGTGGTACGACGGCGAGCCGGACAACCTGCTGCCGGCGCCGCGGGCCGAGCAGGCGCGGGAGTGGGTCACGCTGGCCGGCGGGTTGGAGCGCGTGCTCTCCCGGGCGCGAGAGCTGGCCGCGGCCGGCGACCATCGCCTCGCCTGCCACCTCGTCGAGTTCGCCGTGCTCCACGAACCCGGGTCGGCCGAGGCCCACGAGGTGCGGACCGAGGTCTACGCCGCCCGCAGCGCTGAGCAGGAGTCCTCGATGGCCCGCAACCTCCTCGGCCACGCCGCCCACGCCAGCCGCCAAGGAAAGCGCGACCTCGCCGGCGAGTACGACTGATCAGCGCTTCCGCCTCTTGTCAGCGAATTGGTCTCTCTGCAACCAATTCGCTGACGCAGGACGAGGACAGCCGTCGTCCCAGACGCCTCAGACGTTGCGGCGCGCGTCGAGCTCCTTGACCAACCTCTTCGGTGCCACGGCGCGGTAGCTCTCCTCGATCCAGTCGGTCAGCAGGTCGTCGGGCGCCGCCGGCCGACCGAGCGGGACAACGACCCAGCCGTGGCGGCCCAGCCCGTAGCCCATCGGCTCGGCTCCCGGGACCGCCAGGGCGTGGTCCGCCGACTCGGGCAACTTCACGCCGATCCCCGGCTCACCGGCCGTCCCGAAGAAGACGAAGATCTTTTTGCCCACCTTGGCCACCGGATCGTTCTCCCACGGCATGTCGGCGAACGCACCGGGCAGATCGAGGGCGAATGCCTCCAGCCGGGCAAGCGCCTTCGAGGTCGCCATGACCCATGCTCCCACACGCTCGATCCACTACACCGGCCGCATGGGCATCACGATCCTGCGCGGTGACATCGTCGAGCAGGACGTCGACGCCGTCGTCAACGCGGCCAACGGCGGGCTGATGGGCGGGGGCGGCGTCGATGGAGCGATCCTGCGCGCCGGCGGGCGGGCGCAGCGGACGGCCCGCCAGGAGCTCGTCGACCGGATCGGCCGGCTGCCGACGGGCCGCGCCGCCGCCTCGGACGCCGGCGACATGCCCGCCCGCTGGGTGATCCACGTCGTCGGTCCGGTCCACGCCCGCTCGGAGGACCGCACGCCGCTCCTCGAGTCCTGCTACCGGCAGGCGCTGGCCGTCGCTGACGAGCTCGGCGCCCGGTCCGTGGCGTTCCCCGCCATCTCCGCCGGCATCTACGGGTGGCCGATGGCCGACGCGGCCGACGTCGCCGTGCGCACCGTCCTGGCCACGCCGACGCAGGTCGACGACGTCCGCTTCGTGCTCTTCGGCGACGAGGCGCTGACCCAGTTCCAGCGGGCGTACGACGAGGCGCGCCGGCCGTGACGGGTCGGGCGATCGCCCGTCCGAGGGTTTCGTGCGGCCCGCCCGGAACGGAAAACCTCTGGTGCACCGAAAACCTCGGATGGGGCAGCATCTGGGGGTGGAGGCACCACCGGAGGAGATCGAGCTGCCGGACGTCGGTGCCACGCTGCGCCGCCACCGCCCCGAACACCTCGCCGTCGTGCACGCGGCGATCGAGGAGAGCCGGAACCACCTGCGGCCGTGGATGCCGTGGGCTGACCAGTCCCGAGCGGACACCGAGACGTTCCTGCACCGCGCCGTCGACGACTGGGAGCAGGGTCGCAACTTCGGGTGGATGATCGTCGACACGACCGAAGGTTCCGACGGCGCTGTGCTCGGCGGTACCGGCCTCCACGACCGACTCGGGCCGGAGGCGCTGGAGATCGGCTATTGGCGCCGGGCCGATGCCGGCGCCCGGGGACTCGTCACGGCGTCGAGCCGGGCGCTCACCGCCGCCGCCCTCGCCCTCCCCGGGATCGAGCGGGTCGAGATCCACTGCGACGAGGCCAACACCGCGAGCGCCGCCGTCCCCCGCCGGCTCGGCTACCGCCTCGATCGCATCGAGGACAAGCCGATCACCGCCCCCGGCGAGCACGGCCGTTCGATGATCTGGGTCCACCAGCCATGAGCGAGCGAGTCTTCGAGCGAGCGAATCGTCGTTGCGGTGCTTCTTCGTCGCCGGCTTTGCGGCGACTCGCTCACTGGTGCCCTGTTCGTGGCGCTGCATCGAACGCGTCGCATCTGTTGATGGTGCACCCAATGAGCGGTGTGCGGTACTGGGGCGCACACTGCTCATCGCCCAGGACACCCGGCGCGGCCGGACGCGCGACACTGCGAGCGATGTACTCCTCGGCGACCGCTGAGGCCGCGCTGGTCGAGGTGCGGCGCATCTGCCTCGCCCTGCCGGAGGTGACCGAACGCCCGAGCCACGGCTCGCCGGCGTTCTTCATCCGCGACAAGAAGACCCTCGCGATGTTCCTCGACGATCACCACGACGACGGCCGCCTCGCCATCTGGTGCCCGGCGCCGCCCGGCGTCCAGGAGCAGCTCGTCGAGCAGGAGCCCGAGCGGTTCTTCCGCCCGCCGTACGTCGGCGGCCGCGGCTGGCTCGGCGTCCGCCTCGACGTCCAACCGGACTGGGACGAGGTGGCCGAGATCTGCGCCGACGCCTATCGGCAGGTCGCGCCGAAGCGACTGGCCGCCCTGCTCGACTGATCGCGATCGGGCGAACATGGAGACGGTGCAACTCCCCGGCGCCGACGGCGCCGTGCACGACGCCGACCTCACCATCCCGCCGGCCGCCGTTGGCCTGGTGGTGTTCGCCCACGGCAGCGGGAGCAGCCGCCAGAGCCCGCGCAACCGAATGGTCGCCGGCGCGCTGAACGACCGCCATCTGGCCACACTGCTCGTCGACCTCCTCACCATCGACGAGGAGGCGGCTGAGCGACGCGGAGCCCGCCTGCGCTTCGATGTCGATCAGCTCGCCGTTCGCCTCGGCGCCTTCACCCGGGAGATCCACCGCGACCCGAGGCTCGTCAACCTGCCGATCGGCTACTTCGGCGCCAGCACCGGTGCGGCGGCGGCGCTGGTGGCAACGGCGATCGAACCCGACGGCATCGCCGCCATCGTCTCGCGCGGTGGCCGACCCGACCTGGCCGGGTCGAGCCTCCGCGTCGTGCAGGCGCCGACGCTGCTCCTCGTCGGCGCTCGCGACGAGCAGATCCTCGAGCTGAACCGGCAGGCCCAGACCGAGCTGGCCGGCCCGAGCGAGCTGATCGTCGTCCCCGGTGCCAGCCACCTCTTCGAGGAACCCGGCGCGCTCGAAGAGGTCGCCCAACGCGCCGGCGACTGGCTCCTCGCTCATGTGAGCACCCCATCATGAGAGGTGACGCTGATCAGGAGCACAGCAGCTGCTCGGCCATGACCGAAAGACCGTGCTGATGGTTCGCTCGCTCGAAGACTCGCTCGCTCACGGTCAGGGTTCTGGCTGACCGTCCAGCCCAAGACCTGACCAGGAGGACGACACCAGCCACCGCGCCGCGTACGGCGGGAGCTCCAGGGCTCCGGACGCATCGACCGGTGGCGGGCGACTCGTCAGCGCATCGACCACCGCAGCCGGATCGAGCTCCGCCGCCCGCAGGCGGTCGACCGGAAGCGCGCGCGGCTCCGCCGTGACGTTGTAGACCGCCAGCAGCGGTCCGACCGGGTGGCGGCGCAGCACGGCGAACACACCAGGATCGATCGCGTCGAGCACCTCTGAGCGGGTGGACGCACGCAGGTGCGGCAGGTGAGCACGCACCCGCACCCGGTGCACGATTCCGTCGAAGACGCGCTTCTCGACGGTCCCCGGCTCATGGCGGCGCGCGGCCACGTCCCACGGCATCCGCGGTCGATGGACCCAGCGGTTGTCGTCGGCGTGGTCAGGGGCGTCGGGATGCTCGGCCCAGCACGGGTCGTTGCGCAGCGCGACCTCGTCGCCCATCCACAGCACGGGGACACCTCCCCAACCGAGGATGACCGTGTGCACGAGCAGGATGCGCTCGATGGCCAGATCGACGCGCGCCGGATCCCCGGAGGCCAGCGCGTCGTCGAGTCCGGCCAGGCTGGCCAGCGTGCCGCTGATGCGCCGGTCGCCTGTCTCCTCGTTGTGCTGGAACACCAGACCGCGCGCCGTCGAGGTCGCGAAGTCACCCGAGTACCAGTCGGACAGGAAGGCGCGGTGCGCACTCCCCGACAGCCCGACGGCGGCGGCGTCGGCGTCGTCCACGGCCCAACCGATGTCGTCGTGGCCGCGCACGTAGGTGATCCACGCCGTCGTCGTCGGCACCTCGTCCGTCGCCCGCAACGCCTCGACGGCCAGCGCCACCTCCCGGCTGGCCAGCATCGACCACAACTGCACCATCAGGCTGTTGTGGTACGCGAGGTCGCTGACCTTGCCGTGGCGCTCGCCCGTCCCGAGGTAGTGCACGAGCTCGGCCGGTGACACGATCGCCTCGGCCAGGAACACGAGGGCCGGGCAGGCGATGCGGGCGGTGGCCCGCAGGACCTGGGTGATGGCGTGCACCTCGGGCTGGTTCTGCGACGTGGTGCCGAGGCGCTTCCAGAGGAAGGCCACGGCGTCGAGCCGCAGCACCTCGACACCGAGGTTGGCGAGGTGCAGCACAATGTCGGCGTACTCGCACACGACGTCGGGGTTGGACCAGTCGACGTCCCACTGCCACTCGTTGAACGTGGTCCACACCCAGCCTGCGAGGTCGTCGTCCCACGTGAAGTTGCCGGGCGCGAAGTCGGGAAAGACCTCGAGCAGCGAGCGCTCGTACTCGTCGGGCCGGCTGCGGTCGGGGAACACGTGGAAGTAGCGGCGATAGCGCTCGTCGCCAGCGCGCGCCGCGCCCGCCCACGCGTGCTCGCGAGCCACGTGGTTGAGCACGAGGTCGAGGCACAGGCTGACGCCGTGACGGCGCGCCGTGCGAGCCAGCGCCCGCAGGTCGGCGACGGTGCCGAGGTCGGGGCGCACGGCGCGGTAGTCGGCCACCGCGTAGCCGCCGTCGTTCGGGCTCGGTCGCGGCAGCAGCAACGGCATCAGGTGCAGGTACGTGACGCCGAGTTCGTGCAGGTACGGCAGGTGCTCGCTGACACCGCGCAGATCGCCGGCGAAGCGGTCGGCGTAGGCGGCATACCCGAACATGCGCGGGTGCTGGAACCAGTCCGGCTCCAGCAGGCGCTGGAGGTCGAGCCGCTTGAGGTCGGCGTCGCGCTCGGCGAACCCGCGCGCCGCAAGCGCGACGAGCCGCTGGCCAAGCTCGGCAGCGACGGCTGGCTCGTACACCGCGGCGAGCCCGGCGCGCAGGTCCGGCCACCAGCGCACGAGCCGGGCACCGAACATCTCCGCCTCGTGATCGGCGACGCCGTGCAGGTGCTCGGCGGCGACGACGAGCACGTCGTCAGGCACCGCCGTCATGACGGTCGGAGCACGGTGAAGCCGAGCCCTGCTGCCGCGTCGGCCATGCGGTCGTCGTAGGTGATCAACCGCCGTACGCCGTCACCGAGCAGCTGGGCGGTCGCCAGGTGGATGGCGTCGAGTGAGCGCAGCGTGACCGGTTCGACCTCGGCTGCCGCAGCAAGGATGCGGTCGTTGATCCTCACCAGCTCGATTCCGCGCAGGACGACGAGGGCGCGACTCGGTCCCGCCGGGCCGAGGTGTTGGACAGCACGTGGAACTTCGACACGCGCCAACGCACTGCTGGCGAGATGCCGGCCGCGGATCGCTCTCCTCAGCGCAGGGGTCTCCGGCTCCCCGTTGACGAGCTTGACGATGGCCGACGAGTCGACGTACGTCGCCCGCCGGCCGATCACAGGTCGCGTTGCTGAGCGAGGATGACGGACGCAGGCACTTGGCCCGGCTTCAGTTCCAGCGGCTCCGGGAGGTCGTCGATCGACCCGATCGCCGGGATCGTCTCGCCGGCTGCGCGCATCCGCTCCAAGGGCGACAGGTCGGGGATCGGCGTGAGCAGGGCGACCGGACGGCCGCGGTCGGTGATCTCGATCGTCTCGCCCGCCTCGACGAGACGCAGCAGCTGGCTCGCCCGTTGCCGCAGTTCTCGGACGCCGACGGAAGACATGGTGCTAGTTGTAGCACCTCGCGCGCCGAGACCGCTTCTGTTCTTCCCAGCGGCCGCATCCGGTCGATCGCGGAGGACAGAAGCAGCCTCAGCCCATCACGGTGCCAGAGGTGACGGCTGGCTGCCGGCGACGGGAGAAGGCACCGAGGTCGATGGTGCGCCCGGTCAACTCGCCCGTGAACTGCACCGGTTCCTGATCGTGGTCGATGCCGGCGTCGGCGGCGTCGATGATCGCCCGCAGGAACTGGCCGGCCAGCGGCGCGTTCTTGAACTGGTTGCCGCTCGTCCCACAGGCCATGTACCAGCCGTCCAAACTCGATCGGTCGTAGATCGGCACCCAGTCGTCGGAGGCGTCGTACAGCGCGGCCAGGCCGACCGGCTTCGTCGGCACGCCGAACTCCGGCAGCCGGCGGGCCAGGCGCAGCATCGACGTCTCCCAGTGCTCGACCGTCGTGTGCTCGTTGAAGTCGTCGGGGTCGTCGACCCACTCCAGCTCGTCGCACTCGGGCTCGGCCCCGCCGACCAGCAGCGTCCCGCCGGCCTGGGGTCGGAAGTACTGCCCGACGTCGAGATCCGACAGGAACGGCCCACCGTCGTCGAGCGTGAAGCCCTTCGGCGCCGGGACGGCGAACACCTCCTGGCGCAGCGCCCGGTGGCCGATGCGCATGTCCCCTTCGACGCCGGCCATGCGGTTGAGGATCCCCGAGTGCGGGCCGCCGACGTTGACGACGACCGGCGCCGTCAACCGCTCGTCTCCGTCGAGCGTGACGCCAGTGACACGGGTGTCGTCGCGCTCGACGCCGACGACGGCGCGCCGGAACCGGAAGTCGGCGCCGTGGTGCTTGGCCGCCATGTACACGTTGTGCGCCGACAGCATCGGGTCGTCCATGTAGCCGCCGTCGCCCTGGTAGAAGGCCGTCAGCTGGCCGTTGGCGTCGTCGCCGAAGGCGGGGTCGTCGATGCGCTTCGGCGGGTAGTACTTGCCGATGTCGAGGCCGGGGTACCGAGCCTGCAACTCGGGCGAGTCGAGCCATTCGTACGGGATGCCGAGCTCGTCCCACAGCGCCATCACGGTGGCGCCGTCGTAGCCGGTCGTGCAGAGGATGAGGTTGCCCGCCGGCACGAACTGCGCCATGCCGCCGGGATCCTCGACGCCGAGGTGGCCCGACCAGTCCTTCCACTTCGCCGCCGCCTCCCAGGCCGTCAGCACGGCGTCGCGCGTGGAGTAGCTGAAGCGGATGATCGACGAGGACGCGCTGGTCGAGCCCGAGCCGGCGGCGGGACCCTTGTCGACGCAGATCACCGACCGGCCGCTGCGGGCCAGCTCCAACGCCACCGACGACCCGATCACGCCGGCGCCGATGACGATGGCGTCAGCGTCACTCATCCTTGAGCACGTGCTCCTGCCACTGCCGCGTCGTGGCGACACGGTTGAACGTGAACGAGTGCAGCCCGCGGATGCCGAGCCGGTCGGCGTCGCCGGCGAGGTCGGCGACGAGCTCGGTCGGGTCGTAGCCACCGGGCGATAGCAGCGTCATCATCGTCGAGCGGTGCTTGCGCAGGAACCGCAGCGACGTACCGATGCCGAGGCGCACACCCATCGTCATCAGCTTGGTCCGGTCGACGACGCCCGGCACGCCGAGGTCGACCGGCAGCTCGAGGCCGCGATTGCGCTCCTCCGTCAGCCACGCATCGATCTGGGTCGGGTCGAGGCACATCTGCGTGGTCGTCGAGCCGGCGACGCCCGCCGCGGCCAGCAACGCCTGCTTGTCGTGCAGCGCCGCCCGCACCAGCCCGCGGTCGATGAACGGGTGGCCGTCCGGGTACGACGGCACGCCGACGCTGGTGAGACCGGTGTCGTGCTCGAGCAGCGCCCGCAGCAGCGACAGCCCGTCGGGGTAGCCGTCGAGCGGGTGGTCGCCGTCGCCGGCGATGACGAACAGCTCGCGCACGCCGTGCTCGCGCAGCCACGTCGCCAGACGAGCCACGTGCTCGGGGCTCTCAACCATGCGGGCGGCGACGTGCGGGACCACATCGTGGCCGAGGTCGAGCAGCCGCGCCGTGAGATCCAACGTGGCGGGGATGCCCTTGACCGGCGAACACGTCACCGACACCGGTGCGCCGGGGGCGAGGTCGGCGATCGCTTCATCGACGCCCTTCATCGGCACGAGCTCGTAGCGGGTCCTGGCGACCAAGCGGCGCACGGCCTCGTTGACGACCTCGGACGCGGCGGGTCGACGGCGGAACAGTGTTTTCATGCTCATCGGCTCCTGCGCCGGCGGCGACCGGCCGTTGGTTCGTCGGTGCGGGCGGGGAGGTCGACCACCGTGGCCAACTGCGGCGTCGGGATCGTGGCGTGCGGCAGCGCCATGGCGGCGACGAACAGCTCCTGGAAGCGCGGTTCGGTGGCCGTCTCGACCTTGGTCACCTCGCGTGCCGCGTCGATCAGCTCGGTCCGCTTCGCTCTCGACAGCAGGGCGTGGACGGCACCCGCCCCCGCGGCGTTGCCGACGGAGCGCACCCCGTCGACGGGGCCGTCGGGGACCAGCCCGAGCACCATGGCGTGCACGGGGTCGATGTGGGCGCCGAAGGCACCGGCCAGTCGCACGTCGGTCAGCTCCGGGCGCCCGGCGTGGTCGAGCAGCAGCTCGATCCCGGCCCGCAGCGCCGCCTTGGCCAACTGGATGGCCCGCACGTCGTTCTGGGTGATGGCCAACCGGGTCGTGCCGTCGTCGTGCAGGACGTAGGCGTACGTGCGCCCGTCGGGCACGACTCGCGGGGTGACGGCGGCCGGCTCCGGCCGGATGGTGCCGTCGGCGTCGATGATCCCGGCCAGGAACATCTCGGCGATCACGTCGATGATCCCCGAGCCGCAGACGCCGGTCACGGCCGGGCGAGCAACGGCGAACGCCGGCTCGTCGGACCACGCGTCGGTGCCGATGACCCGGAAGCTGGGTTCGAGCGTCGTGCGGTCGATGCGAACGCGCTCGATGGCACCCGCCGTCGCCCGCTGGCCGCAGCTGATCTGGGCGCCCTCGAAGGCCGGACCCGTCGGGCTGGAAGCGGCGAACTGGCGATGGCGGTCCCCGAGCACGATCTCGGCGTTCGTCCCCACATCGACGAGCAGCTGCATCGCCTCGCCGCGGTGCGGACCCTCGGCCAGCATGGCTGCCGTCGTGTCGGCACCCACGTGGCCGGCGATGCACGGGCCGACCCAGGCCGACGCGTTGGACAGGTCGAGGCCGAGCGCCGCCGCCGGGAGCTCCACGGGGTCGGCGGTGGCCAGCGTGAAAGGCGCCGAGCCGAGCGGCGTCGGGTCGATGCCGAGCAGCAGGTGGTGCATGATCGGGTTGCCGACGGCGACCACCTCGAGGATGCGGTCGCGTGTCGTCACGGCGGCGTCCGCCAGTTCGCCGACCAGCTCGTCGACGGCGGTGCGCACGGCCGCCGTGAGCTGCCGCTCGCCGCCGGGGTTCATCATCACGTAGGAGACCCGGCTCATGAGGTCCTCGCCGAAGCGGATCTGCGGGTTCATCCGCCCGGCCGTGGCGACGACCTCGCCGGTGCCGAGGTCGCAGAGGTGGCCGGCGATGGTGGTCGATCCGACGTCGACGGCGACTCCGTAGGCGGCGTCCACGTAGCCCGGCCAAGCGGCGACGATCGTGCCGGCGGCGTTGTCGTGGTCGCGGCGCACGGCGGCCGTGACCGCGCCCTGTTCGGCGGCGAGGAGCCGGTGGATCGCCGGGAGCAGCACCGCGGCGACGGTCGGGGTGGCGAGGTGGTGCTGCTCCCCGATCGCCACGGCGAGGGCGCCGGCGGCGCTGGTCGAGTCGCCGAGGTGGGCCGGGGGGACCTCGACGAAGTGCAACGTGAACCGCGGGTCGACGACGACGGGTGGCAGCGCCAGGTCCTTGCGCACCACCTGGCGGTGCACCTGACTGGTCGCCGGGACGTCGACCACCACGTCGCCCTGGATGCGCGCTGCGCAGCCGAGCCGGTTACCGGGGACCAATGGTCGGTTGCCGTGGTAGTCGAGCTCGATGGCCGCCGGCGGGCCGAGCGCGTCGGTTGCAACGTCCAGGTGCCACTTGGCGAAGCGGCCGGTGCTCGGCGTGATCTGGCAGCGCCCACAGATGCCCCGGCCGCCACACACCGTGTCGAGGTCGGCGCCGACCTGGCGCGCCGCCTCCAGCACCGTCGTGCCGTCGACGACCTTGCCCTCCAACCCCGAGGGCGTGAACACCACCCGATGCAGGGTCACAACCCGAGCTCCTCGCGCGCCCCCCGCTCTGGGTGAGCGAAAACGCCGAACCCGTCCTGTTGGCTCACCCAGAACAAGTCTTCTTCCTCTGGGTGAGCGAAAAGGTCAGATGCGTACTGTTCGCTCACGCAGACGCCGCACCTTCCCGGCCGCGACGGCCGCGGCGACCCCGGGCGTCGCGCTCGGCGCTGCCGGCGTTCGGATCCCGGTTGGCCCTGATCCAGGCCGCGCAATCGCGGTCGGCACCGGTCAGCACGTCGGCGGCCATCACGGCCGAGCGGACCTCGGCGTGCAGCGGGCTCATGATCGCCGACGTCATGCCGGCGCCGATGGCCATGGCCAGGAACGTGCCCGTGACGACCTGCCGGTTGGGCAACCCGAAGCTGACGTTCGAGCCGCCGCACGTGGTGTTGACCTTCAGTTCTTCGCGCAGGCGCCGGATCAGCGTGAAGGCCTGCTGGCCGGCCGTGCCCATGGCGCCGATCGGCATCACGAGCGGATCGACGACGACGTCGTGGGCCGGGATGCCGTGGTCGGCGGCCCGCTCGATGATGCGCTTGGCGATCGAATAGCGGACGTCCGGGTCCTCGCTGATGCCGGTCTCGTCGTTGGAGATGGCGACGACGGCGGCGCCGTGGCGGGCGACGAGCGGCAGCACGCGCTCCATCACCTCGTCCTCGCCGGTCACCGAGTTGACGAGCGGCTTGCCCTGGTACACCGAGAGGCCGGCCTCGAGCGCCTCGACGATGGAGGAGTCGATCGACAGCGGCACGTCGGTGACGGACTGCACGAGCTGCACGGCCCGAGCCAGCAGCGCCGGTTCGTCGGCCAGCGGGATGCCAGCGTTGACGTCGAGCATGTGGGCGCCGGCGGCCACCTGAGCGACGGCGTCGGCCTCGACGCGGCTGAAGTCGCCGTTCTTCATCTCCTCGGCCAGCAGCTTGCGGCCGGTCGGGTTGATCCGCTCGCCGATCATGACGAACGGCCGGTCGAACCCGATCACCACCTCGCGCGTCGCCGAGCTCAGGACGGTCTGGGTCATGCGTTCCTCTAAACGATGCGAGCGACCGAGCGCCAGCGAGGGAGCGGCCAGCGACTGCGCAGGCTGCAGGTGTTGTGGCCGGGGAACGCAATGAACGGTGTCATGGGTTCCTCTCGATGTGGTCGACGTCAACCTCGAACCCGCCGGCAAAGGCCAGCTTGCCAAGGCGCTCGGCGCTGTAGTCGGCTTCGAGGCGATCGGCCTGCTCCTTGGCCGCCGACGCCACGTCGCCGTCGCAGGGCGTGCTACCCCGCCGCCACTGCGCCACGTCCTCGTTGGCGGTGTAGATCTTCGCCTTGCGCTTGGCCCGGTCGATGGCCCGCTGGAACTTCTCCGACAGCGCGACCTGGTGACGGTCCCGACCGGCCTGCCCGTTGACCTGCGCCGGGATATCGCGCCAGTAGATGACCACGACGTCGTTGCCGCGCCGAGGCATCACGCCGCCCTGCGAAGGCGCACCGGCATGGCGGCGACCAACTCGGCCCGGCCCACATGGCGATGCTCGAACGCCAGACCGAGGCGATCGGCGGCCGCCCGACCGAGGTCGACCAGGACCGGGTCCGTCGACTGGGAGAGCAGCACGACGCGGCGATAGTTGCCGAAGTAGGCGTCGCGCAGCACCGGGTGGCGGTCGAGACCCAATCCCTGCCAGACCAGGGCCTCGAAGTGGCGGGCCAGGAAGTCGGTGAGGAAGAACGTGCCCGGCTCGTCGTCGTGCAGCGCAGCGAACCGGGCCGACCCGGCGAACACCTCGTAGCAGTGGGCGCCGGGCAGGCGGCTCACAGCAGGATGATCGTCGAGCAACCGGTCGAGGGCGCCGCCGGTCCCGCAGTCGGCGTAGGCGACGAAGACCGGACGACCCGCGGCCGCGGCCGCGTCGAGCAGCGGCGTGAGGGCGGGCACGATGCGCTCCGGCCGGTTGTGGAGGTGCGCCGGGAGGGAGCGCACCTCCACTCCGTCGGCCGGGAGGACGGCCTTCAGCTCGCCGGCCAACGCGGCGCAGGCGATCACCAGCACGTCACGCCACCGACGGTCCGGGCGGTTCAGCCGTGTCGATGGCGGCCTTGCGGCCGGCCGTGTGCCGACGGGCGGCAACGAGCGTCTTGGCCATCTCGGCGGCCACCGCAGCATCACGGCAGTAGGCGTCGGCGCCCACGGCCGTGCCGAACTCCTCGTTCAGGGGGGCGCCGCCCACGAGCACGATGTAGTCGTTGCGCATCCCCTTCTCGCGGAGCGTGTCGATCACGACCTTCATGTACGGCATGGTCGTGGTCAGCAGGGCCGACATGCCGAGGATGTCGGGGCGGTGCTCGGCCAGGGCGGCGAGGTACTTGTCGACGTCGGAGTTGATGCCGATGTCGACGACCTCGAACCCGGCGCCCTCCATCATCATCGCCACCAGGTTCTTGCCGATGTCGTGGATGTCGCCCTTGACCGTGCCGATGACGACCTTGCCGATCGGTTCGGCACCGGTCTCGGCCAGCAGCGGGCGGAGGATCTCCATCCCCGCCTTCATGGAGTTGGCGGACAGCAGGACCTCCGGCACGAACAGGATCCCGTCGCGGAAGTCGATGCCGACGATGCGCATGCCCTCCACCAGGGCCTCGGCCAGCACCCTGTCCGGACCCCAGCCGCGATCGAGGAGGATCGTCGTGCCCTCGACGATCTCGTCGGCCAGCCCGTCGTAGAGGTCGTCGTGCATCTGCGCGACGAGCTCCGCATCGTCGAGCCCGGCCAGATCGATGTCGTCGTCGCCCTCGGCCATCCGCGCCTCTCCAACGTGCCAGCGGGTTCAACTGGCTGGTTCGTGATGATCCATCATGCGGAACCTGTCCGCATCGTGGAACTGTAGCGGATGCACCGCGCCGATGAGATCCCGAATCGCAGGGAGTCCAACTCCCCATGAGCGAGGGAGTCTTCGACCGAGCGAATCATCAGCACGGTCTTTTCGCTCATGGCCGAGCACCTGATCCCTTCGGGCTCGGCGTCATCAGCCACGGTGAGGTGCACACATGAGCGATCCGCAGACCGACGTCGACCAGCGCTACAGCTACGAGGGGTTCGAGGGCACGCCGTGGTCAGCAGCACGCGACCGGCTGACCGGCGCCGAGCTGTACTGGCTGACCACCCTGCGCGCGGACGGCCGACCGCACCAGACGCCGCTGATCGGGCTGTGGGTCGACGACCGGTTCCGCTTCACGACGGGACCGGGAGAGCAGAAGGAGCGCAACCTGCGGTCGAATGCCGACGTGCTCGTGACGACCGGCGTCGACACGTGGGCGGCGGGGATGGACGTCATCGTCGAGGGCGCGGCCCAGCGGATCACCGATCGGGCCGAGCTGCAGGCGACGGCCGACGCCTACGAGGGCAAGTACGGCGCCGTCTGGCACTTCGACGTCGGTGACGGTGCCTTCGCCACCAGCAACGGAGAGGCCTGGGTCTTCGAGATCACACCCGCCGTCGTCCACGCCTACGCCAAGGGCGAACCCGGCGGCCAGACCCGCTACCGGTTCACGTGACCAAACCCGCAGACTGCGGCTGAGGTTGCGGTTTTCTCGCACGTCAGCAGCACTCTGCGGCTACGGCGCGGTCGACGTCATCGAATCCGCAGACTGCGGCTGAGGTTGCAGTTTCCCCGCATGGCAGCAGCACTCTGCGGCTACGGCGCGAACTGTGCCCGGCGTCAGGCCGGGGCGGCGACGGGTTCGGGGGCGGCGGCAGCCAATGGCGCCGCGATCACGTGGGCGGCCAGCAGGAGGCGACCGATCTCCTGGGCCCGCTTGGCTGCGTTGACGTCGCCCTCGCCCGCCGAGACGATCGACCCCTTCATCAGGATGTGCCACTGGCGGGCGAAGTGGTCGGGGTCGGCGATGCCGGCGTCGGTGGCCAGCTCGATCAGCAGCTCGCGGATACGGGCGAGTTGCTCGCGACACGCCCGGTGCAGTGCGTTGTTGCGATCCGTGAACTCGAGCAGGACGTTGACGAACAGGCAGCCCTCGAAGCTGCGCTTGCGGAACCAGGCGTCGAACACGTCGAAGATCGCCAACAGGCGGTCGGCCGGATCGGCGGCCCGCTTGCGCACCTCGGCCTCCAGCCACTGGCGCGTCCACAGCTCCTCGCGCCGCTCGAGCACGGCCAGCACCAGTGCGTCCTTCGACCGGAAGTGCCGGTAGACGGTCATCTTGGCGACGCCCGAGCGCTCGATGATCGTGTCCACGCCGACGGCGCGGATGCCGTGCCGGCAGAAGAGCGAGTAGGCCGTCGACAAGACCCGCTCGCGCGCGTCTCCGCTCGCCGGCCGCCGCGTGGCACTGGTCGCCGTGGCCATTCGGCGCGGACGCTATCAGCGACATTGACACCCAGAAGGGTGGCTCGTACATTGAGTGAGACCGGTCTGTCTGCTCTGGCACGACACCGGTCCGGCGTGGGGACGCCGGTCACACACCACACAAGGGGGCTCCCTGCCATGAGCGAGTTTGATCCGAGGGCCGAGACCGGCATCCCGACCGAGCAGGTCGGTTCGCTGCCCCGCCCGAGCAAGCTGCAGGAGGCGTACGCCGCGTACGACGCCGGCAAGATCGCCAAGGAGGAGCTGGAGAACGAGCAGGACGCGGCGGTCAAGGACTCGATCGATCACCTGGAGCAGACCGGGTCGACCATCATCTCCGACGGCGAGCAGCGCTGGTCCAGCTTCGCCACCTACCCGTTGGCCGACACGCTCGCCGGCACCGGCCTGGCCGACAACCTCGGCGGCGGCGGGCAGTTCTTCGCCATCTTCGCCGACGGCCACAATCGCCAGCTGCCGCGCCTCACGGGCGGGCCGTTCCGCTACCGCACCTACGCCGCCGACACGTTGAAGAAGGCGTTGCCGCTCGCCCACAAGCCGATGAAGCAGGCCGTGATCGCGCCGTCGATGCTGGCGCTGCTGTACCCGTTGAAGGAGGAGGTCGAGGGCTACTCGCGCGATGACTTCGAGGCCGACCTGATCGACGAGTGCGAGAAGGACATCCGCCAGGCCTTCGACGCCGGCGCCGCCCGGGTCTCGGTCGATTTCACCGAGGGTCGGCTGGCCACGCGCGCCGACCCGCGCAACCCGTGGACAGGTTCCGGGATGCTCCCCCACTTCATCGAGCTGAACAACCGCGTGATGGAACGGTTCTCGGCCGAGGAGCGCCAGAACATCGGCATCCACACCTGCCCGGGCGGCGATCGAGACTCCGTGCACAGCGCCGACGTGCCCTACAACGACCTGCTCCCGAGCATGTTCCAGATCAACGCCGGCTACTTCCTCATCCAGCTGGCCAGCGAGCGGGACAAGGACCCGGTGTACGAGTCGATCGGCAAGCACAGCCGCGACGACGCCGACGGCGTGGCGCAGATGTGCTACGTGGGCGTGATCAACCCCGGCAACCCGCGCGTCGAGACGGCGCAGGAGGTCTGCGACGCGTTGGTCCGGGCGGCCGACTTCATCCCCAAGGAGCGCCTCGGCGCCACGGACGACTGCGGGTTCTCACCGTTCAGCATCGACGAGAAGCCGAACCACGGCTCCCCCGACTACGCCCGCGAGGTGGCCTGGCAGAAGATCAGCAACCGGGTCGAGGGCACGAAGATGGCCGCCGAGAAGCTCGGGGTCTCGTAGCCGACCCAGACCCATCCGAGGGTGTGGCGAGGGGCCTCCCCCCAGCCAGCCCTCGGATGACGGCTACAGCTCGCTGCGCACTCGATCGGTGGCGGACACCATCGAGCGCAGCTTGGCTCGCGCTACGTCGGGCGGGACGTGGCGCAGCCCACAGTCGGGGTTGATCGACAGCCGGTCGGCCGGCACGACGTCGAGCGCACGCCGGATCCGGGCGGCGATGACGTCCTGCGCCTCGATCTCGTCCGACTTCACGTCGATGACGCCGAGTCCGAGCTGGCGATCCCAGCCGTGGCGGCCGATCAGCGCCAGGTCGCCGTCGCCCTTGCGGGCGAACTCGAGCATCAGCTGGTCGACCTGGACGTCGAGCACGGCGGGGAACAGGAAGTCGTAGTGCCCCTCCCATGACGGGCGGGCGTACCGGTTGCCGTAGCAGACGTGCAGCGACCACGTGACGTCAACGCCCTCCGTGACGACGTTGACGGCGCGCATCGCCAGCTCGACGTGCTCGGGGTAGCCGGCGAGGAACGGCTCGTCGAGCTGCAGCCGGGTGGCGCCGGCGGCGGCCAGCCGTGCCGCCTCGGCGTGGAGCACCTCGGCCAGCGCCAGCACGAGTCCAGCGTCGTCGCCGTACACGCGGTCGGCCAGGCGTCGTGACAGCGAGAAGGGGCCGGTCAGTGACACCTTGATCGGGCGATCGGTGTGGGCGACCGTGAACCGGAATTCGTCGTCCAGACCGAGCGAACAAGCGGCGTCGTCGTCGCCGTCGTCGGCGTCGTCACTGCCCAGCGGGCGGACGACCTCGGCGTCCACGTAGTCGTAGTAGTAGTCCTTACCGCCGCCATCGCCGCCACCGCGGAGCTCGACGCCGGGGATGCGGGCCAGCAGGTAGTCGATGTCGTTGTCCCGGCGCAGCTCGCCGTCCGTCACGATGTCGAGGCCGGCCAGCTCCTGGTCCTTCAGCGCCGCTTTGATCGCCACGTCGGAGATCTCCTCCAGGTGCTGGTCGCTCAGCCGGTGGTGGAGGTGATCGTCCTTCAACCGGGCCAGCCACGCCGGCACAGAGTAGGACCCGACCAAGGTGGTCGGCAGGACCAGTGGCACGCTCAATCCCGCACCCGCGCCGTCATCGTCACGATGTTCGTGCCCTCACGATGTCGGAACGGCTCGAACTCGACGTCGAAGCCTCGCCGGTGGCCGACGTGAGCGAGCAGCGGACCATTGACCCAGTTGACGACCGAGCCGTCGTACTTGCCCGGGCCCAGGAAGCCGCTGCGGTAGCGGTGGAGGTCGGTGACGATGATGTCGTGGCAGGCCAGCCGACCGTAGGGGTGCAGCAGCGGCAGGGTGTCGACGAAGCTGGCGACTGCGCCGTTGTTGACGTGCAGTCGCAGATCGCCGCCCGCCTCGAGCAGCGGCCGCAGCACCTCCCCGGTCACGCCCGGCGCCACCGAGTAGAGGTCGAGGCCGGCCAGCGGCACATAGCGCTCCTGCAGCCGCAGCGCCTCCCAGGACGCGCACCAGAAGTGCACCGCGGCGTCGACGTCGGGGAACGACGACGGCGCGGTCTCGGCCAGCAGCTGCGGCCCGAGTCGCAGCAACTTGGCCACGGTGTCGGCGAGCCCGCTCACCTCGAGCCCGAAGTCGCCGGCCAGCCGTTCGGCGGCGGCGAGATGGAGGTAGGCCCGGCTCTCGACGAGGTGGTCGTGACCACCGATGCGCGCCACCTCGTCGGTGGGCAGGTTGTCGTACACGTTCGACACGTACACCAGGAAGACCTTGAACTTGAGGAAGGCCAGCGCCGTCGACGGCCTCGTCGCGTCGAGCGTGAACGAGCTGACGTGGTCACCGTGGGCGGCGACCGCGACCCGAGCCAGCTCGAGCACGTGGGCCGAGTAGTCGCACATCAGGTAGTGCAGGCGCCGGTAGTAGTCGCGGCCCCGTTCGGCATCGACGGCGCGGAAGGTGTCGAGGAACACCTGGGCCTGACTGCCGTTGCCGACGCCGAGCTCGATCACGTACAGCTCGTCGGGCAGGGCGTCGCGCTCGCCCAGGCGATCCCACGAGGCGAAAAGTTCGCCGATCAAGTCGCGCACGGACGCCACGTTGCGAGCATCGCTGGCGCCGCCCGGGAGGGCTGATTCGTACCTGCGGCCGGTGGCGGCCTCCCACCGGTCGAGCGCCTGCCAGTACAGCCGGTTGAAGTCCCAGATGCAGCTGGCGCTGGTCGGTCCCCACGCTTCGAGCAGCACGCGATCGTCCGGGTCATCGTCGGCGATGACTCCCGGCGCCGCCGTCGATGGCCGGCGCAGGTCGACGGCGATCTCGAGCTCGACGGCGCCGTCCTGGCGTCTCCCCGGGAGGATGCGGCGGAGCTCGATGGCGTCGCGGAAGTTGTGCCGGTACTGGATCCAGTCGCAGACGATGCGCACTCGCGAGAGGTCGAGCGGGCCGGCGCGCAGGCCGTCGATGATCGGCGCGAGCGCACCCGGCAGGTCGATCGCCTCGTCGCCGCGCAGGCGGGCGACGGGGCGGACGTCCACGAGCACGGCGCCTCCCGTCGTCGATGGCGGCCGGCGCGGTCCCCGTGGGCCGGGCGCACCGCCGATCGTAGATCGCCCTCGGGGTGCTGGGCAATGCCGCGATGAGACAGATCCGTCTCATCCGACCGAGCGCGCCGCCTCGGCCGCCGGGCCGGCCGGGCGAGGCCGCACCTCGCCTCGTCGACCGACGGTCAGCCGCTGGCCAACAGGCGTCGCATCACGCGAACGCGTCGGGGAGCTCTGCCTTCCGCTTGGCGATGTACTCGCGCAGCTCCTCGTCGACGGCATCGTCGATCGGAGGCGGCTCGTACGCCGCCAGGCGCTCCTTCCACAGCCGGTTGGCCCGCTGGGCGGCGTCGAGCGAACCGTCCTCGACCCACTGCTCGTAGCTCGAGTTGTCCGCCACCTCGGAGCGATGGAAGGCGGTCTCGAAGTTGGCCAGCGTGTGCTCGGTGCCGAGGAAGTGCTGGCCCGGCTCGTGCGCCCGGATCGCATCGATGGCCTGGGCGTTCTCGCTGAGGTCGAGCCCGCCGGCGAACGTGGACAGGATGCCGAGCTGGTCGGCGTCGAGGACGAACTTCTCGTAGCCGACGGCCAGTCCACCCTCCAACCAACCGGCGGCGTGGAGCACGAAGTTCACACCGGCCAGCAGTGTCGGTTGCATGGACTGCATGCTCTCGTAGGCGGCCTGGGCATCGGGCAGCTTGGACGCGGTCAGCGCGCCACCCGAGCGGAACGGGATGTTCAGCCGCCGGGCCAGCGCGGCCATCGTGTAGAGGATCAGCGCCGGCTCGGGGGTGCCGAACGTCGGCGCGCCGGTCTGCATCGACATCGAGCTGGCGAAGGAGCCGAGGATCACCGGCGCGCCCGGTCGCACGAGCTGGACGAACGCCATCCCGGCCAGCGCCTCGGCCAGCGTCTGGGCGGCGGCACCGGCGGACGTCGAGGGCGCCATGGCGCCGGCGAGGATGAAGGGCGTGATCAGTGTGGCCTGGTTCGCCGCCGCGTACACCTCCGCGGCGGCGAGCATCGAACCGTCCCAGACCAGCGGCGACGACGCGTTGATGAGGCTGGTGATCACGGTCCGATCGGCGAGGTCGCCGCCGAACCCGATGCGCGCCAGCTCCACGCTGTCGGCGGCCCGCTCTCCGGCGGTGACCGAGCCCATGAACGGCTTGTCGCTCCAGCGCAGGTGGGCGTAGACCATGTCGAGGTGCCGTTTGCTCACGGGCACGTCGACGGGCTCGCAGACCGTGCCGCCCGAGTGGTGCAGGTACGGGTGCAGGTAGGTCAGCTTGACGATGTTCTCGAAGTCCGTGAGCGTGGCGTAGCGCCGACCGTTGTCCAGGTCGTGGACGAACGGCGACCCGTAGTTCGGGGCGAACACGGTCGCATCGCCACCGATCTGCACCGAGTTGGCCGGGTTGCGGGCGTGCTGGGTGTACGTGGACGGGGCCGTGGCGACGAGCGAACGGCACAGGCCGCGGGGGAACCGGACTCGCGTGCCGTCGACGTCGGCGCCGGCATCGGCGAACCGGGCGATGGCGCTCGGGTAATCGCGCACCTCGATGCCGACCTCTTCGAGGATCAGCTCGGCGTTGTGCTCGAGCAGGGCCAGACCCTCTTCCGAGACGACCTCGACCGGTCGCATCGTGCGGGTCAGGAACGGCTCGCGCTCGATGATCGCGTGGGCTCGCAGCTCCTGCCGCCCCGCCCTTCCGCCTCCTCGTCGGCTCATGGCGCGGAACCTACTTGGCGCTGGTGCGCAGACCAGACGACCTGCGCCACCATCAGGTCGAGGTGGCCACCGCCACCGTTCTCGAAGAGCGTGATGGCGTCGTCGTCGGACCGGCCGGGAACCTCGTCGCGGCACAGCTGCCACAGGTCACCGCGCACGTCGGCGGTGGTGATCAGCCCGGCCTCCAACGGGATGACGAGGTCACCGTCCTCGCTCAGCGTGGCCGCTCGGTCGTCGACGTAGAGCTCGGCTCGCGTGACCGCTTCGTCGTCGACCTCTCGATGGTCGGGCAGGAAGGCGCCGACGAGATCGAGGTGCGTGCCGGGTCGCACGAGCCGGCCGGCGACGAGCGGATCCTTGCTCATGGTCGCCGTCGAGATGACGTCGGCCTCGGCGATGGCGGCGTCGAGGTCGGTGACGGCGACGCCGCCCACCGAAGCGGCGACCTCGACGGCACGGGTGGCGGTGCGGTTCCACACCAGCACCCGTTCGATCGACGGGCGGACGGTCCGGTGCGCGGCGACGAGGTGCGGCGCCAACCCGCCGGCGCCGACCATCAGCAACGTCGCCGCGTCGTGGCGGGCGAGGAACCGGGCCCCGAGCGCGGAGTCGGCCGCCGTCTTGCGGTACGTCAGCTCGGTGCCGTCGAGCAGCGCGACGGGGTCGCCATTGGTGCCGTCGAAGAGCACGTACACGGCCTGCACCGAAGGTCGGCCGGCGGCCGGGTTGTCGGGAAAGACCGTGACCAGCTTGACGCCGAGGGCCTCACCCGGCCGCCATGCCGGCAGGCCCAGGAACGACTGGCCGGTCCCGTCCGGCCCGAACACCGTGCGCCGGCTGAGGGGCTCGGGCCGGCGGTGGCCGTCAGCCAGAGCGTCGACGAGGTCGCCGTACGGCGCGGCGCGCGCCACGTCGTCGGGGTCGAGGATCGGGAGGTCGCGCAGCGACGCCAGTCGGGCCGCCCTCAACTGGCGATCGGCGTGGTGGTCTCGCCGCCGCCGAGCCGGCCACCGATCCGCTGCGCCGCGGCGACGACGAGGCGGGCGATGTGCTCGGCCTCTCCGTCGGCCGGGAAGCGGTAGGACGGGCCGTGGGCGTGGACGGCGGCGACCGCCCGCCCGGCGGGTCCGAAGACCGGCGCGGCGACGGAGGCGACGCCCGGCACGTATTCGTCGATGGTCCACACGAAGCCGTCGGAGGCGACGGTGCGCAGGCGCCGCCGCAGCACAGCCGGGTCGACGCGCGTGCGCCCGTCGAGCCCGACCAGCGGTCCGGCGAGGTAGCGGTCGAGGTCGGCTCCGTCCATGGCGGCGAGCAGGACCATGCCGGAGGAGGCCAGGTGGCCCGGGATGCGCTCGCCCGTCCAGTCGCGCACCTGGACCTGGTGATCGGTCGCGACCTGGTCGAGGTAGACGACGTCGCAGGCGTCGAGGACGCTCAACCCGGCGACCTCGTCGAGCTCCTGGGCCAGCTGACCGAGGTGAGGACGGGCGGCGGCGACGATCGTGCGGCTCGGCAGCGCCGTGGAGGCCAGCTCCAGCAGGCCGTCACCGACCCGGTAGTCGTTGCCGTCTTGCTCGACGGCACCGAGCCGCTGCATGGTCGACAGGAGGCGCGACACGGTGCTCTTGGGCAGGGCGACGCGGTCGGCGACCTCGGAGACGCCGGCCGGTCCGGTGGCCAGGCAGCGCAGGATGGCGAAGGCTCGCTCGACCGACTGGACTCCCGACACCCCCACAGGATTCCACGATGCGGGACGGTTCCACAACATGGGATCACAACTCGTCGTATTCGACGCCGCCCCGCCGACTCCCGTCTCCAGGCAAGGAGGGAGCCGATGAGCGGGCAGGGCACGTATCCGAGGGTTTCCGTTCCGGCGGGGGTGCTGGAAACCCTCGGATCCGTGACCGTGCCGGCGGGTCGGCATGTCCGCCTGCCTGGCCGGGGGCGCACCTTCGTGCGCGAGCTCGGTGGTCCGCCGGGCGCGCCGACGCTCCTGCTGCTGCACGGATGGACGGCGACGAGCGACCTCAACTGGTTCGCCTGCTACGCACCGCTGGCCGAGCACTTCCGGGTGGTCGCCATCGACCATCGTGGCCATGGCCGGGGCATCCGGTCGACCACGCCGTTCCGCCTGGAGGACTGCGCCGATGACGTGGCGGCCCTGGCCGAGCAGCTCGGCATCGACCGGCTGATCGCGGTGGGGTACTCGATGGGCGGGCCCATCGCCCAGTTGCTGTGGCGCCGCCATCGCCGTCTCGTCGACGGGCTGGTGCTGTGCGCGACCAGCTGCACGTTCAGCGGCACCGTGCGGGAGCGCCTGCTGACCGGGGTCGCGATGGGGACCGGCGCCTTGGCCGACGCCCTGCCGATCGAGCGGATGGCCACCGTGTCGTTCGCCGCCTGGCACCAGTGGCGCTGCCGGCGCGGCCGGCCGTGGTGGGGGTACTCCGACGTCGCTCGCCACGACTGGAGCGAGATCGTCGCCGCCGGGCGGGAGCTGCTGCGCTACGACTCCCGCGCATGGATCGGCGCCATCGACGTCCCGGCGGCGGTGGTCGTCACGACGAGTGACGACGTCGTGCCGACGCAGCGTCAACGCGAGATGGCCGGGCGGCTCGGTGACGCGTCCTGCTTCGAGGTCGACGGCGGCCACGCCGTCTGCACGACCGACCCGCAACGGTTCGTCTCCACGCTGGTCAGGGCCTGCCACGACGTCACCATCCGGGCCCAACCCCGAATCTCGCTCGCCGCCTGACCACCACCCATCCGAGGGTGAGGTGCATCCGAGGGTTTCGTGCGGGGCCTCCCCTCACCTGACCCTCCGATGTCGACGAGGAGACCCCCGACGATCTCGACGACGCAGGGCTGATCTACATCCGCGCCGAGGAGTCCTCGGTCGGCTACGCCGACATGGAGGACTTCATCCAGCTCGTGCGCGATCCACAAGCGCGCGACCTCCTGGAGCGGGAGATCGAGGGTCGAGGGGCGTTCCGCCGGTTCAAAGACACGCTGTTCGAGTTTCCCGAGCTGCGCGACGAGTGGTTCGCACTGCGCGACGTCAGAGCGCGCCGGCGCGCCGTCGAGTGGCTGAGGGATGAAGACCTCATCTCGGAAAAGTGCGCCAACAAGAAGATCGCGCCCCTTCCCGACCCACCAACCAGACTCGGCGACGCCGGCCTCTCGGGTGCGG
>JBPCJL010000006.1:0-5865 GCA_051005355.1 Ilumatobacteraceae bacterium | reverse complement strand
CGTAGATCCCGAGCATCGCCTTGGCCAGCGTGGTCTTGCCCGAACCGGACTCGCCGACGAGTCCGAGCGTCTCCCCCCCGCCGAGGTCGAGCTGGATGCCGACCAGCGCCAGCACGTCGTTGCCGCGCTGACGGAACGTCTTCGAGACGTCGCGCATCTCCATCACGACCTTGCCCTCGAGCCGATCCTCGCCGACATCCTTCTCCGGCTCCGGCATCCGATCGAGCAGCTCGACGTGGTGGCAGCGCGTGTAGTGCGGTGCGTCCGTGCGCGCCGCCTCGTGACCGACGTCGAGGTGCACGACGGGCGGCACCTCGGTTCGGCACAGGTCGTCGGCCAGCGCGCAGCGGTCGACGTACACGCACGTCGGCAGCGGCGTGCCGATCTGCGGCAGCGTGCCGGGGATCGTGAACAGCGCCTGCTCGCTCTTGCGCACGCCGTGACGGGGGAGGCATTGCAGCAGGCCGATGGTGTACGGGTGCTTCGGCGCCTCGAACACCTCGGCGGCGTCGCCCTCCTCGACGATCTTGCCGGCGTACATCACGCCGACGCGATCGCACATCGAGCGGATCACGCCGAGGTTGTGGGCGATCAGCAGGATCGCGGCATCCGTCTCGTGGCGCAACGCCCGCACGAGGTCGAGCACCTCGGCTTCGACGGTCGCGTCGAGACCGGTCGTCGGCTCGTCGAGGACGAGCAGCTTGGGGTCGCCGGCGAGGGCCATGGCGATGACGACGCGCTGCTGCATCCCGCCCGACAGCTGGTGCGGATAGCGATCCCTCAACCGCGACGGGTCGGCGATGCGCACCTTGCGCAGCGCCGCCTCCGCGTCCTGCTGGGCCTGGCGCTTGTCGACGCCGAGGATGGTGAAGGCCTCGGCGACCTGCCGGCCGACCTTGAGCGTCGGGTTCAGCGCCGATCCCGGGTCCTGGTACACCATCGACGCCTCGGAGGCGCGGAACTGACGCAGCTCGCGGTCGGACATCTTGGTGACGTCGTCACCGTCGACGAGGATGCGCCCGCCGGTGATCCGCCCGTTCGAAGGCAGGTAGCGGAGGGCCGCATAGGCGGTGGTCGACTTGCCGCAGCCCGATTCACCGACGAGGCCGTAGGCCTCGCCGGGACGCACGTAGAACGTCACGCCCCGCAACACCTCGCGCGGGATCCCGCGCACGAGATAGGCGAGCTCGAGGTCCTCGACCGACAGGGCATGCGCCGAGGCGTCGCCAATGGGGATCTCGGCGATCTCTTCAACCGTCATGTTGCCACCACCGCCTCGACGGAGTCGGCCACCAGGTTGGTGGCGATGACGAGGCTAGCGATGGCCAGCCCGGGGAACAGCGTCATCCACCACTGGCCGGACTGGATGAGTCCGTACGTCTGGGCGATCTGCAGCCCCCAGTCCGGCGACGGCGGCTGGATGCCGACGCCGAGGAACGACAGCGTGGCGATGGTGAACACGGCGTAGCCGATGCGCACGGTCAGCTCGACGACGATCGTGCCGGACAGGTTGGGCAGGATTTCCCGCGTCATCACGTACGCCCCGGACTCACCGCGCAGCCGGGACGACGTGACGTAGTCGAGCTGGGATTCGGCGAGGACGGCGGCGCGGATCGTCCTGGTCACGATCGGCGTGAACAGGACGGCCACCGTCATCACGACGACGAATCGCGAGGAGCCCAGAGTGGCCAGGATGAGGACGGCGACCAGGATCACCGGGATGGAGAGCAAAGCTTCGACCACGCGACCGATCACCTCGTCGACCCAGCCGCGGTAGTAGCCCATCACCAGCCCGAGCAGCGTGCCGGCGGCGACGCCGAGGATGGCCGCGATCGGTGCGGCGACGAGCACATCGCGCGAGCCGGCCATGATCCGCGACAGCACGTCGCGACCGAGCTGATCCGTCCCCAACCAGTGCTCACGGCTCGGGAACGAACTCACCGTTCCGAACTCGTTGATCGGGTCGAAGGGGGTGATGCGGTTGCCCAGGATGGCGCAAACGATCCAGAACAGGAGGATCACCGAGCCGGCGATGAAGGCAGGGCGCCGTAGCAGCAGGCGGATGCGTTCGCGTCTCGCTTGACGCCGCTCGGCGCGGTTGTCGAGCGGCGCCGCCATCGGATGGGCCTCGCCAACGAGATCGGTCACGGCCTCGCCGGCGGCCATCTCGACCTGCGCGGCAGCGGACGAGGGGTCCGGCGGTGGGACGTTCATCGACACGGGCTCAACCCCTCGACGGCGCCAGGCGGGCGCGTGGGTTCATCCAAGCGATCACGAGGTCAGCAGCCAGCGTGCACAGCATGTAGATGATGCCCACGGTGATGACGCCGGCCGTCAGCACCGGGAAGTCCTTGCTGCCGGCGGCGTTGTAGATGAGGTTGCCAAGGCCCTGGTAGTTGAAGATCAGCTCGAGGCCGAGCAGGCCGCTGAACAGGTACCCGACCTGGGTCCCGATCACCGAGACGGTCGGCTGCAGGCCGTTGCGCATCACGTGGCGGCGCATGACCCGCGGGTTGCTCAACCCCTTCATCACCGCCGTGCGGGTGTAGTCGGCGTCGAGCGCGGCGATCACGCCGGCACGGGTCATCCGGGCGATGTAGCCGAAGTAGACGACCACGAGAGCGAAGGCCGGCAGCAGCAGGTGGTTCAGCTGCGTCAAGATCCCGGCGTCGCGTGGCGCTGTCGCCAACGCCGGGAACCAGCCAAGCTTGACACCCAGGAGGTACTGGAGCGTGACGCCCGAGACGAACTCGGGGATCGACGAGCTGGCCAGGCCGAGCGTCACGACCGTCCGATCGGCGAACGTGTCCCGCCGCCGGGCGGCGAAGATTCCCGCCGCGATGGCCAGCGGCACCGTGAAGATCAGCCCGAGGGCGACCAGGCGCGCCGATCGGCCGAGCGCCGGCAGGAGCAGGTCCGCGACCGGTTGGCGGAATTGGAACGAATCGCCGTAGTCGAACGTCACCACGCTCCTGAGCAGGCGCCCGTACTGTTCGGGCAGCGGATCGTTGGTGCCGAGGCGCTCGTTGATGTCGTCGACGGTGGCCTGCGGGGCGAACGGCCCGGCGATGCTGCGCCCGGGGTCGCTGGGAAAGACGTTGACGATCAAGAAGACCGCCGTCACCAGCAGGAACAGCGTGATGACGGACAAGGCGACCCGGCGGATGACGTAGCGCGTCATCGCCGGGCCGCCTGAACCTCAGTACTGCGCCGGCCGCTCAGACCTGCGACGCCGTTTCGGTGAACATCTGGCCGATCGCCGACGTCCGGATGCCCTGGAACGACGACGAGTGGCCGGACAGGAAGTTGTAGAAGAACGGCAGCGCAACCGGGACCTCGTCGTTGAGCACCGCCTGGATCTGTTCGCAGGCGGCGATCTGCGCCTCGACGCCGACGGCTGCCTGATACTCGGAAAAGGCCGTGTCGAACGTGTCCGACATGTACTGCGACGAGTTCCACACCCCACCACCCTTGAGCGCGGCGTTGAGGTAGATGTCGGGCACCGGTCGATGGCCGTAGTCGACGATGCCGATGTCCGCGGCGCCCGAGCAGGGCGGGTCAGCCGGCTCCGCCGGGCACCAACTGGCGCCGTAGAACGTGTCGCTCGGCTCGACCGACAGCTCCAGGGTGATCCCGGCCTCGGCGGCGTTGGCCGAAACCAGCTCGGCCAGTTGCGGGATCTCCTGCAGCTCGACCGCGCTCATCGTGGCGGTCAGCCCTTCAGCGCCGGCGTCGGCGAGCAGTTGACGGGCCTGGTCGACGTTGCGCTCGCGCTGCGGCGTGCCGTCGAAGAACATCGGGAAGAACGGCGCCACCGGGTGATCGTTGCCGATGTTCGCCCGCCCGCCGAACAGCGTCTGCACCATCTGCTCGCGGTTGAGCGTGAGCGCCAGCGCCTGACGAACGGCCTTGTCGACGAAGGGGCCGCGGTCGGTGCGCATCCAGATCTGGCGGTGCGTGGCGGTCTCGCTCTCCAGAACCGTGAAGTTGGGATCGTTGAGCAGCGCGTCGCCGCCGATCACCGAGAACTGGATCAGCGCGTCGACGGACTGGCTCTGCATCGCCGTGAGCATCGTGCTGAGGTCCTCGAAGAACGTGTACTCCTGACCGTCGAGCGGCGTCGCGCCGCCCCACCAGTCGGGGTTGCGCTCATAGGTGCAGCCCGTCGCGGCGTCGAAGCGCGCCAGCCGCCACGGCCCGGTCCCGTTGGGCGAGGCGTCGAGCGTCGTACCGGTCTCATAGGCCACGGGCGTGATGCACGTCTGGGCGTTGAAGTTCGACACGAGGGCCGGCAGGTTGCCGTTGGCCGCCTCGAGCGTGAACACGGCGACCCTTGGATCGGACGTGTCGACGGCGCCCTCGGCGATGACGCCGGCCAAACCGGAGTTCTCGGCGACGACCAGGCGGTCCATGGTCGCCGCGACGTCGGCGGAGGTGAACTCCGAGCCGTCCTGCCACGTGGCCTCGCGCAGCTGGAACGTCCACACCGTGCCGTCCTCGTTCGGTTCCCACGACTCAGCGAGGGCAGGCGCCAGTTCACCGTTGGCGTCCGACCCGACGAGGAACTCGAAGCACTGGGCGACGCAGCCGTAAGAACCGAGGTCCTGCATCTGGATGGGGTCGAGGCCGACGGGCCGCTGCGAACCGACCCGCAGGATGCCGCCGGTCTGGCCGGCGCCAGTGGTGCCGGGCGCGCCGCTGGTGCTGGTCGCGCCGCCACCCACGGTCGTCGACGTGTCGCCGCCGCCGGCCGTGGTCGACGCACCGCCACTACCGCCGTTGTCGTCGCCGCCGCAGGCGGCGATGACGGCACCGATGACCGGCATCGACAACCCGATGATCGAGCCACGACGAATGAAGTTGCGCCGCGAGATCTTGCCGCTGGCGTAGTGCTCGATCAGATCGAGGTGCACCGGCCCGACATCACGACGAACACGATCGAAACGCTTCCAATCCACTTGGATCCTCCCCGCGCGGGGCTGCTGATGATGTAGGTGACGCCCCGTCCTCGACCACCATAGTTCACCCGATTGCTTCCTACCGGTCGTCGCCGACCGCGTACTGTCCGCCCCTGTGCGCCTCACCGACGGCGACGATCTCGAGCTGCCGACCCGAGTGTTCGAGCGCACCCGAGTGATGGAGGTGCCCGATCGGACCGTCGGGCACTCGGGTGCCGCTCAACACTCGGGTCTCCGGGCGGTGGCGGGGGCGGTGGAGGAGCTCGGCGACGTCGCCGCTGGTGCAGTGGTGATCGCCGACGGGGCCGTGGTCGCCACCGGCTACCTCGGTACCTGGACCGCCATGCTCGCCGGCCTCGGTGCTTCCGTCACCGTGCACACGGTGCCGGGGCACGAGCCGACGGTCGAGTCGGTCGACGCCGCCGCCGATGCCGTGCGCCAGAAGCAGCCGCAAGTCGTCGTCGGCGTCGGCGGGGGTAGCGCCCTCGACACGGCGAAGATGGCGGCGGCCGTTGCGGCTGGACCGGAGAGCGTCGCCCACTACGCGCTCGGTGCCCAACCGCTGCCGAGTGGACCGCCGGTCGTTGCCGTACCCACAACTGCTGGCACCGGCGCCGAGGTGACGCGAACGTGCGTGCTGGCGCGCGCCGATGGCCAGAAGGTGTGGACGTGGGGCATCGAGCTGTTGCCGCGGCTCGTCGTGCTCGACCCGGCGGCGACGGCGACGGTGCCGCCGGTCGTCACGACGGCGACCGGGCTCGACGCGCTGGTCCATGCCATGGAGGCGGCGACCGGTCGGCGCGCCAACGATGACGTCGTCGACTTGGCGACCACGTCGATACACCTCGTGACCGACCACCTCGCCGCCGCCGTCACCGACGGTACGAACCTCGACGCTCGGCGGGCC
>JBPCJL010000005.1:0-6157 GCA_051005355.1 Ilumatobacteraceae bacterium | reverse complement strand
CCACGCCACCGCCGACCACGCCACCGACGACACCCCCGCCGCCGACGACCACACCGCCGAGCACGCTGCCGCCGTCGGGTCCGGACGCGCTGCAGGTCATGCAGACGAACCCCGAGCTGACCGAGTTCGTACAGGCGCTCGAGGACAACGACCTGACGGACCTCGTCGACGGCCCCGAGCCCGTGACCGTGTTGGCGCCGAGCAACGACTTCATCGAGCCCGCACAGCTGACCGCCGACCAGGTCCGGCGTCAGCTCATCGGTGAGGCACTGTCCGAAGGCGAGCTGTTCGAGCGCACCACCGTGGCCACGCTGGACACCGATGAATCGCTGGCCGTCGACGGCGCCGCCAACCCACCGATTGTCGGTGGCGTCACCATCCTCGAGCCGGACATCCCCGCCAACAACGGATTCGTCCAGGTCGTGAACGGCGCCACGGCTGCAGAGAGCTAGGCCGGCGGCGCTGCGTCAGCGAAACGGTTGCTGACGAACCATTTCGCGGACGGCGAGGAAGCAGCGGTTCGCCCAGACATCGATCTCCGCCGTCGCCGCCGCGGGCTCGAGTGCGGTGGCGCGCGCCGGTCGCGGGAGGGCGAGGGCGACGGCGCTGGTCACCAGTCCGCACACGATCAGCAACCACCACGCCCGCTCGAAGCGGCTCAGTGCGTCGGCGGCCGTGGCGCCGGCGATGAACGACACCACGAGCGCCACTCCGAACGTCGCGCCCAACTGGCGGACCGTCTGGTTGACCGCCGAACCGAGGGCGTAACGGTTGGCCGGCAGTCCCTGGACCGTCGCGCTGGACAGCTGCGGCAGTGCCAGCGCAACACCGAGCCCCGTGATCAGCGATGCGGGCAGCATCGTCGTCGCCCAGCCGGAGTTCGCCTCCACGGTGAGGACGAGCAGCATCCCGCCGACGGCGTAGACGATGCCGCCGGCGATGATCAGGGGGCGGGCGCCGACACGCGCCGCCAGCAGGCCGAACGGCCTGGCCAACAGCAGCACGACCGTCGGTCCGGGGGACATGGCCAGCCCGGCTTTGACGATGCCGTACTGCCAGACCGTCGTGAGGAACGTGACGTTGGACAGGAACATCGCCGTGAAGGACAACCCGAACGCCGCAGTGGCGATGTTGCCCCACCGGAAGCTGGGGATGCGGAACAGAGCCAGATCGAGGGCGGGTGCGGCCTGGCGTTGGGAGCGGGCGACGAACGCCACGCCGAGCAGCCCGCCCACCACGAGGGCGCCGACGGTGCGCCCGTTCGCCCAGCCCCACACGTCGCTCTGCACCAGCGCGAGCGACACCGCGGCGACGGCGGCGGCGAGGAGCGCGGAGCCGACGAGGTCCGGGAAGGGACCGGGATCGGACTCCTTCGATTCGGTCAGGATGCGGCGGCCTGCGACGACGGCGAGAACGCAGACCGGGATGTTGACGAAGAACACGGACCGCCAGCCGGCCCAGTCGACGAGCAGCCCACCGATCGTCGGTCCGGTCGCCGCCGCCAGCGCCCCCATCGACGCCCAGGTGGCGACGGCGACCGGGACTCGCTCCGGAGCGGTCGCCCGCAGGACGAGGGCCAGCGAGGCTGGGGTGACGGCCGCCGCACCGACCGCCTGCAGGACCCGGGCGGCGATCAGCATCGCCGCCGACGGAGCGAAGCCGCACAGCGCAGAGGCGACGGTGAAGAGCGCGAGTCCGCCGACGAACATCGCTCGGCGGCCCCATCGATCGGCCAGTCGTCCCGCCGGCACCAGGAGGGCGGCGAAGACGAGCGTGTAGCCGGAGAGCACCCACGACATGGTGGTGGTGCCGATCTCGGGGAACGACGACTGGATGTCGCCGAAGGCAACGAACAGCACCTGCGTGTCGAGGAAGACCATGAAGATGCCGAGCCCGGCGACGAACAGGACGCGGGTGGCGGTGGTCATGATCGGTAGAGTTTCACAACTAGGTAGTTGAAGTCGACAACTGTGACACCTGTCCGCCGGCTACAGTCGTCGGTGTGCGGTCCTACGACCAGTACTGCCCGGTGGCCGTGGCGCTGGACGCCATCGGCGATCGCTGGACACTGTTGATCTTGCGCGAGCTGTTGCACGGTGACCGTCGCTTCACGGACCTGCGCAACGCGCTGAGCGGGGTGGCGCCGAACCTGCTGGCGGATCGTCTCCGGGAGCTGGAGGCCCAGGGTTTGGTGGAGCGGCGGGAGCTGCCGCCGCCGGCGGCCCGCACGGTCTACGCACTGACCGCCGACGGCCGGGCCACCGGCCCGGTGGTGCAGGCGCTGGCGCGGTGGGGTGCCAGCCGGCTCGGCCCGCCGGCACGGGATCCGGTGCGGCCGTCGATGGCTGTGCTCGGCATGACCGCACCGTTCCATCGCGCCGACGGCACGCCGCTGCACGCTCGCGTCGTGGTCGACGGTGAGACCTTCGACCTCCGCAGCGACGGCACTCGGTTGTCGACACGGGCCAGGCCCGACGCACGGCCCGATCTGGTGGTGACGACCACGGCCAAGGACCTGGTCGCGGCACGGCAGGGGCGCCACCGGTTGACAGCACGGGCGATCAGCGGTCCGGCGCGCCAGCGCACCCGCTTCCTGCGCATGTTCGAGCTCGACGGGGCGATGGCTGGACGTCGCGCTGCCCGCCCCTAGCCTCACGGGCCGTGGATCGGCCGATCGGGATGTTCGACTCTGGCTTCGGGGGCCTGACCGTGGCCCGGGCCGTGATCGATCTGCTGCCGGCGGAAGACCTGGTCTACATCGGTGACACCGGTCGCTACCCCTACGGTCCCAAGCCCGCCGACGACGTGCGGGCCTACGCCCGACAGCTGGCGTGGAGCCTGGTCAAGGACCACGACGTCAAGGCCGTGATCGTGGCGTGCAACACCGCGGCGGCCGCCGGTCTCGACGATCTTCGATCCGACCTGCCCGTGCCGGTGTTCGACGTGATCCGGCCGGGCGCCGCCGCCCTCGTCGACGCAACGACCACCGGCCGAGTCGGTGTCATCGGGACCGTCGGCACGATCGCGTCCGGCGCCTACCTGCACGCCGTGGAGGCGGCCGCTCGAGTCGCCGGCATTGCCGTGCAGCTCCAATCGGCCGCCTGCCCAGGGTTCGTCGAGTTCGTGGAGCGCGGGATCGTCGATGGTGACGAGGTCACCGTGCTCGCCGAGCGGCTACTGGCGCCGGTCATCTCCGCCGATGTGGACGCCCTGCTGCTCGGATGCACCCACTACCCGTTCCTCGCCGGCGTGATCAGCGCCGTGATGGGCCGGGAGGTCACATTGGTCAGCTCGGCCGACGAGACGGCGTTCGCGCTCCGCCTGGCGCTGCACGACATCGGCTTGCTTCGCGCCGAGGATGACCGCACCGGGCTCCACCAGTTCCGCTCCAGCGGCGACGTGCGAAAGTTTCGGGAGCTCGGCAACCGACTGCTCGGTCCCGAGCTGAACCACACCGAGCCGTGGGCTCCGCCCGCCTGATCACCGATGAGCCCACATGCCCCGACCCGACGGCCGCACCCCGGAGCAGCTGCGCCCAGTCACGTTCGAACGCGACTTCACCGAGATGGCGTCCGGTTCGTGCCTCGTGTCCTTCGGACGGACGCGGGTGCTGTGCACGGCCAGCATCGACGACAACGTGCCGCGCTGGATGCGCGGCACCGGCAAGGGCTGGGTGACGGCGGAGTACTCGATGCTGCCGGGCTCGTCGCCCGAGCGGGTCGATCGCGAGGCGGCGCGGGGCAAGCAGAGCGGGCGGACGGTCGAGATCCAGCGCCTGATCGGCCGCAGCTTGCGCGCCGCCTGCGACATGGTGCTGCTGGGGGAGCGCCAGGTCGTGGTCGACTGCGACGTGCTGCAGGCCGACGGCGGCACGCGCACGGCCAGCATCTGCGGTGGCTACCTCGCCCTCCACGACGCCTTGGCCCGCCTCGTCGGCGCCAAGGTGCTCGCCACCCATCCGCTGCACTCGTACTGCGCGGCGATCAGCGTGGGGATCGTCGACGGCTCGGCGGTGCTCGACCTCCCGTACATCGAGGACAGCCGGGCCGAGGTCGACATGAACGTCGTGATGCTGCGGCCGATCGACGGCGACCTGCCTCGCTTCGTCGAGGTGCAGGGGACGGCCGAAGGCAAGGCGTTCACGCGCCACGAGCTGGATCACCTCCTCGAGCTGGCCGAGTTGGGCATCACCGAGATCACGGACTTGCAGTCCGAGATGGTCGCCGTCCCGCCGCCGCTGGCTCGTTGACGGCACGTCGTGACGTCGTGGTGACGCTCGTGTGCGCCTCGGCCAACCCGGACAAGGTGGCCGAGATCGAGGCCCTGCTGTCCGGTGCGGTGACGTTGCTGCCGCGACCGGCGGACGTCCCGGACGTCGTCGAGGACGCCGCCACGCTGGAGGGCAACGCCCGGCTCAAGGCGACCGCCGTCGCCGTGGCGACCGGACGACCAGCGGTGGCCGACGACACCGGGCTCGAGGTCGCTGCGTTGGCCGGTCGCCCGGGAGTGCGGACGGCCCGCTACGCCGGCGAGCACGCCACGTACGCCGACAACCGCCTCCGCCTGCTGGAGGAGCTGGACGGCGTCGCCGATCGCCGGGCGCGCTTCAGGACGGTGGCGGCGATCGTGTGGCCGGATGGCGACGAGCTCCTCGTCGATGGGAGCTGCGACGGCACGATCGCGTCGATCGAGCGGGGCACCGGTGGGTTCGGTTACGACGCGGTGTTCGTCCCCGACGGTGGCGATGGCCGCACCTTCGCCGAGATCGGCACCGAGACCAAGCAACAGCTCTCGTCGCGCGGGCGGGCGTTCAGGGCGCTGCTACGGGCGCTGGCCGATCGCGGCTGAGGGACGCCACCGTCACCAGCAGTCCGAGGTGATCGCTGCCCGGAATTGGCAGGTCGATCACGTCGACGACCGCGAGGTCAGGCGTCAACAACGCGTGATCCAAGCGGACGAACGGCGGCAGCCAGCGGAACAGGAGGTTCCAGCGGGCCGTCGGCCACGAGGACGACAGACCGCGACCGACGGCGAGGTGGGCGTCCCGCCATTCTGCGCTGAGCAGCACCCGGAACTCGGGGTGCCACCACCCGGCGTTGAAGTCGCCGGTCATGATCGACGGCGGGGTCGGCACCAGCTGCGCCAGCAGCTCGAGGTCGGTCAGCCAGTCGCCGTGGTGGGCGACTGGGCTCTGGGTGTGCACGACGACGACCCGCACGTCGCCGTGTGGCGCATGGACGTCGGCGATCACGGTCTCGTGAGTCGTCGAAACGGTTGGGCGCATGGTGACCGGGTGCCGACTCCACAGCGCCGTCCCGGACGATCGTGGGGCGGCCAGTTCCACGCGATGCGGGAAGCGGCGCGCCAGCGCAGTCGACTTGAGGTTGGTGGCGTGGGTCGGGGTGTACTCGCTGAACGTCACCACGTCCGCCGGGAGCAACGCCAGCAGTTCGCCGACCTCGGTCATCCGCCGGTTGACGGAGAGCAGGTTGGCGTGGGCGACGGCCAGGGTCGGGGCCGGCCCGACCGGCGGCGCCACGTGCGCATCCGGGCGGATCAGCGTCCGGCACATCGCCGCCGAGGCGCTGGCGACCGCCATCCCCAAGGCGGCGGTGTTGCGCCGGCCGCCGAGTCGGGCGATGACGGCAAGGGGCGCCGCAGCCAGCCCCGCCCACGGCATCAGTGACCGGGCCACGGTCACGGTGCGCCCATGCCCGAACCTGGTCGACGGTGCAGCGGCGACGGCGCCGGACCACCCGATGCCCCATGCGGCCAACCTGGCCGCCCGTCGCATCATCCCCAGCCGCGCAGGTCGATCGTCCAGCGGTCGAGCACCTCGTCGCCCCGCACCAGCCATGCCGCCTCGTGCATGGCCAGGGTCGGGTCGGCGTGAGCCGGAACGACGCGCACTCGCCCGCCGACGGTCGGGCGTGTCCCGTCCCCGTGGGCGAATGTCACGTGCTCGTCGCTGCAGTACCAGACAGTGGTGCCGACGATCGACGGATTGCCGTGGTCCATCCCCAGCGCCTTGAGGCCGACGTCGGCGACGGCGTGGTCGGGGCGCACGGACACGACCGTCCCGACGACGAAGACTGCCTGCTCGAACGGAAGGCCGAGCGTGGCGTAGTAACTGTCCATCAGGGCGTAGCTGCCGGCC
>JBPCJL010000004.1:0-7772 GCA_051005355.1 Ilumatobacteraceae bacterium | reverse complement strand
GATCTGCGCCTTCTCGCCGCGCTTCGGGGTCGCCGCCAGGTGCTCCGACGCCGTGGCCAGATCGGCGAACAACACGACCGGAAGTCTGTCGGTCGCGTGCCACGGAATCGATCCGCCGGCCCCCTATCTTCGGGGTCCATGACCAAGATCTCGACGCGGTCGCGCGTCCTGGTGGGGATGGTCGGGATCGGCGTGCTCCTGGCGGCATGCGGTGGCGACGACGGCGAGAGCGACGGGGCAACGGCGACGACCGCGTCACCTGGGCCCGCCATCACGGGCGACACGGCGGCCACCACGCTGCCCGGCTCCTCGGTCGGCCCGCCGCTCGCCGAGACGACCCCGCCGCCGACGACAGCGCCGGCCGAGACCACTACACCCACCACTCCCGCCTCGACGGCCCCACCGACCACCGCCCTGCCACCGGCCGCCGCCCCGCCGGCGGAAGCGCAGCTGCAGACGGCCAGCGTGGCACTGCAGAAGTTCGTCGAGCTGCCCCTGCTGACGGCCGTGGTGCAGCACCCGGACGGCGCCCTGTGGTTCACGTCGCAGACCGGCGAGATCTGGAAGATGATCGAGGGCGGGCAACCCGAGCTGGTACTCGACCTGCGCGGGGAGGTCGCGCCCTGGGCCGAGGGATCGGAGCGCGGCATGCTCGGCATCGGGTTCAACCCTGCCGACGGCCGCCTGTTCCTCTACTTCAACGACCCCGACAGCGACTCCCACGTCGTGTCCTACGCATTGGACGCCAACGGCAAGCCCGACCCGGCGACGCGCTGGGAGGTGCTGTTCGTCGATCAGCCCGGCATCGGCCACAAGGGCGGCGGCATCATCTTCGACGAGCTGGGCCAGATGTACCTGGCGCTCGGCGACGGCGGCGGCAGCCGAGGCCGCGACGCCCAGGACTACACCAAGCTGCTCGGCGGGATCATCCGCATCATCCCGCGCACCGATGGTCCGGGCTACGACATCCCCGGCGACAACCCGTTCCTCGGCGATACGACCATCGCACCCGAGCTGTTCGCCAAGGGCCTGCGCAACCCGTGGGGCTTCTGTCGTGACCAGGCCACCGGCGACATGTGGATCACCGATGTCGGTGAGGACACGATCGAGGAGATCAACCACATCCCGGCCGGGTCGATGGGCATGAACTTCGGCTGGTGGCAGATGGAAGGCAGCAACCAGCGCGACCCGAGCGCAATCCCGGGCAACCAGCTGCCGGTGTGGGAGTACCGCCACGACGAGTTCGGTCCGGCCGCCATCGGCGGTTGCGTGTACCGCGGCACCAAGATCCCGGCGCTGCAGGGCGCCTACCTGATGTCGGACATGTCGGGTCCGATGTTCGCCCTGGGCGAGGGGTTCGTCCCGGTGCGCCTCGCATTGCCCGAGCAGGGCCGCATCGTCACCGCCGTCAAGATGGGCATCGACGGCGAGCCCATCATCCTCACGTTGCAGAACGGCGCCTACCGCCTGGTGCCCGTCTGATCGGAACAATCGTGTTCCCGGTCCCGGGCTTCGGCGGAAGCGACCGCTACCGTTGCCCGAGGAGGAGGGGGCCGGCAACGCCGCCGGCTCAACCATCATGAGCGAGCGAGTCTTCGAGCGAGCGAATCATCAGCACGGTCCGTTCGGTCATGGCCGAGCACTCGCTGCGCTCCTGGCTTGCGACATCGGACACCGTGAGGTCCTCCTCCCATGACCGAAACGACCACGCCGGTCGCCGTGAACGGTGGGTCCGGCAACGGCGGCGCAGCCATCGTCCTCGACCGGGTCGTCGTGCGCTTCGCCGGGGACTCCGGCGACGGCATGCAGCTCACCGGGGATCGCTTCACGTCCGTCAGCGCCGCCTACGGCAACGACCTGTCGACGCTGCCCGAGTTCCCCGCCGAGATCCGCGCTCCCGCCGGCACGGTCCACGGGGTGTCGAGCTTCCAGGTCCACATCTCGGATCACCAGATCACCACCCCCGGTGACGAGCCGAACGTGCTGGTGGCGATGAACCCGGCCGCGCTGCGCGCCGATCTCGGCCGACTCGAGCCGGGCGGCACCCTCATCGTCAACGAGGACGCCTTCGACGACCGCAACCTGGAGAAGGCCGGCTACACGCTCCCGGCCGGCGAGATCATCAACCCGCTCGACGACGGCACCCTCGACGCCTACCGGCTGATCCGCGTGCCGATGACCTCGCTGACCAAGGAGGTCGCCGCGCCACTCGGCGTGAAGCCGCGCGACGCCGAGCGGTCGAAGAACTTCTTCGCCCTCGGGCTGGTGTCGTGGATGTACACCCGTCCGACGGAGCCGACGATCCGCTGGATCGAGGAGCGCTTCGCCAAGAACGAGCTGGTCCTGGCAGCCAACCGCGCCGCCTTCCTGGCCGGCTTCAACTTCGGGGAGACGACCGAGGCGGTCGGCCATCGCTTCGAGGTCCGCCCGGCCAACCTTCCGGCCGGCGAGTACACCAGCGTGACCGGCAACGTCGCCCTGTCGTGGGGCATCGTCGCCGCCGGCCAGCTGGCCAAGCTGCCCGTCACCCTCGGCTCGTACCCGATCACGCCGGCCTCCGACATCCTCCACGAGCTGTCCAAGCACAAGCACTTCGGCGTGCGCACGGTCCAGGCCGAGGACGAGATCGCCGCCGCCGGCATCGCCCTCGGCGCCACCTTCGCCGGCCACCTCGGCGTCACGACGACCAGTGGCCCCGGCCTGATGCTCAAGGCCGAGACCATCTCGCTGGCCATCTCCGTCGAGCTGCCGATGCTGATCGTCGACATCCAGCGCGGCGGGCCGTCGACGGGCCTGCCGACCAAGACCGAGGCCGCCGACTTGAACATCGCCATGTTCGGTCGCTCCGGCGAGGCGCCGCTGCCGATCGTCGCCGCCATGAGCCCGGTGCACTGCTTCGAGGCGGCCATCGAGGCGGCGCGCATCGCCATCAAGTACCGGACCCCGGTGATCCTGCTGTCCGACGGCTTCCTGGCCAACGGCTCCGAACCTTGGCAGTTGCCAGACGTGGCCGATCTGCCGGACATCTCGGTGCCGTTCGCCACCGCGCCCAACCACACCGCCGCCGACGGGTCGCCCGAGTTCTGGCCCTACCTGCGGGAGCCGACGACGCTGGCTCGCCCGTGGGCCATCCCTGGCACGCCCGGGCTGATGCACCGCGTCGGCGGCATCGAGAAGGAGGGCGACGGCACCGGCAACATCTCCTACACGCCCGAGAACCACCAGAAGATGGTCGACCTTCGGGCGGCCAAGGTGGCAGCCGTCGCCGCCGACATCCCGCCGGTCGAGGTGCAGGGCGACGCCGACGCCGAGCTGTGCATCGTCGGGTGGGGATCGACCTGGGCGTCGAGCGACGCCGCGGTGCAGCGCCGCCGTCGGGCCGGGCGCAAGGTGGCGTGGGTCCACCTGGTGCACCTGAACCCGCTGCCGGCCGACCTCGGCGACGTGCTGGCCCGCTACGACAAGGTGCTCGTGCCCGAGCTGAACAAGGGCCAGCTGGCGCGCGTCCTGCGGTCCGAGTACCTGATCGACGCCCGCCCGCTGTCCAAGGTCCAGGGGTTGCCCTTCATCGCCCGGGAGATCGAGGAGGCCATCGAATCGATGCTGGAGACGACCAACGCATGACTGACACCGCCGTCCCCCTGACGACCAAGAAGGACTGGACCAGCGACCAGGAGGTGCGCTGGTGCCCGGGCTGCGGGGATTATGGGATCCTGCTCGCGGTCCAGCAGCTGATGCCCGAGCTGGGCGTGGCGCCCGAGAACACAGTGTTCGTCTCCGGCATCGGGTGCTCGAGCCGCTTCCCGTACTACATGAACACCTACGGGATGCACTCGATCCACGGTCGGGCGCCCGCCATCGCCACGGGCGTCGCCGTGGCCCGTCCCGATCTCGACGTGTGGGTGATCACCGGCGACGGCGATGGCCTGTCGATCGGCGGCAACCACCTGATCCATGCGCTACGGCGCAACGTCGACCTGACGATCCTGCTGTTCAACAACCGCATCTACGGGCTGACGAAGGGGCAGTACTCCCCCACGTCCGAGATCGGCAAGGTCACGAAGTCGACGCCGTTCGGTTCCGTCGACCCGCCGTTCAACCCGCTGGCCGTGGCCCTCGGTGCCGAGGCCAGCTTCGTCGCCCGCACCCACGACCTCGACCGCAAGCACATGATGGAGACGTTCCGGGCCGCCCACGACCACCGGGGGGCGGCGTTCGTCGAGATCTTCCAGAACTGCAACGTCTTCAACGACGGCCAGTTCAACGACATCACGAAGAAGCAGGTGCGCGAAGAGATGATGATCGATCTCGTGCACGGCGAGCCGATCCGCTTCGGCGCCGAGCGCCAGCGCGGCGTGCTGATGGGGTCGGACGGGCAGCTGCGCCTGGTCGAGGTGGCCGACGTCGGCGAGGACGCCCTGCTCGTGCACGACGCCGAGCGCCCCGACCCGAGCCTGGCCTTCGCCCTTGCCCGGCTGAACGACGACGACCACTCGCCGACGCCGTTCGGCGTGTTCCGGCGGGTCGAACGCGCGGAGTACGCGTCAGCCATCGGGCGTCAGCTCGCCGCCGCTTCGGAGCGCAATGGGCCCGGCGACCTCGCCGCGCTGCTGCGCTCGAACGGCACGTGGTCCGTCACGAATTGATCGACTGCGGCTATCTTCGTGCCGTTGGTGCGGCGGCGCCGCCCAGGATCCGAGACAACGTCGTTCGGCCGTCCCGATCGATCCATCGAACCCCTCTCTCCTGACGAAAGCGACATGAGCGACCAGTACGTCCGAGCCCGCAGCGTCGACCCGCCGCCGAGGAAGCCGCGTGAGTCCCGTCTCGCCGCGCTGGTGGTGGGCGCCGTCGTGATCACGCTTGGTGGCGTGGCCCTAGCCGGTGCGCTGCGTGACTCGTCGGACCGTGCCGTCGCCACCATCGAGCAGGCACCGACCACCGTCGCACCGGCCGCGGCAGCACCAGCGGTCAGCGAGGCACCCGCCACAGACCCGTTGGCCACCTCGGCACCGACGGTCGACGCTTCGACGACCTCCGTCGCCGCCGACGTGGCGGCCGTGGCGCCGCCGGCCGAGGCGGCCGGGGACGAGGCGGCCGTGCCGGCCGGTGCCGTCGACAACGCCGTGGCCGCGACCGACGAGCCGGACGGCTGCAAGCTGGCCGCACGCGAGCTGGTCGTCGGCAAGTCGGGAGTGGACGTGGAGTGCCTGCAGATCGCCCTGCGCGACGCCGGCTTCTACCAGGGGCAGATCAGCGCCACCTACGACAACGCCACCTACGACGCCGTGAGCCAGCTGCAGACCGACCGCAGCCTGTTCGTCGACGGCGAGGTCGGGCGAGAGACGGCCAAGTCGCTCGGCATCTGGCCAGACGAGGAGTCGATGGTCGTGCGCACCCCGCCGGCGACGGAGGGGGCCGATGACACGACCGGCTTCCCACTGTCGCCGGTCGCCGTCTCGGGCGACGACCCGGCGCTCCCGCCGCTGCCGGCCGACTCGGGTGAGGGTCGGCGGGTCGTCTACGACCGGGCCGGCCAGCGGGTGTGGGCGGTCGGCGAGGACGACCAGGTGATCCGCTCCTGGCTCGTGTCCGGCAGCCAGTACGAAAACGAGGTGCCCGGCACGCACGAGGTGTTCAGCCGGTCCGAGCAGTCGACGGCGTGGAACGGCAAGGCCATCCTGCCGCTGATGATCCGCTGGTACCCGACAGACATCGGCAACCTCGGCTTCCACGGCATCCCGATCCGCGTTGCCGACGGCTCGGTGTACCAGACAACGGACGAGCTCGGCACCCGGCTGTCCGGTGGCTGCCAGCGCCAGCACAACGTCGACGCCGAGTTCATGTGGAACTTCGCCGTGGAGGGCACCAAGGTCGTCGTGACCTGAGTCCGATGCGAGTCGGTCTGCAGCTGAACTCGGATGATCCGACAACGGTCGCAGACGCGGCTCGGCGGGCCGAGGAGCTCGGCTACGACAGCGTGCTCGTGTACGACCACGTGGGGTCCGATTCCAGTCCGCTCCTGTGCCTGACGGCGGCCGCGCTGGCGACGTCGGCCATCCGCCTCGGCACGTTCGTGCTCAACGCCAGCTTCCTCCATCCGGTGCTGCTGGCGCGAGACGTGGCGACGCTGGACCGGCTGAGCGGCGGCCGGGTCGAGGTCGGCCTCGGCGCCGGTCACACCCCGGCCGAGTTCGCCGCCCTCGGCGTCACGTTGGGGCCGGCGGCCGAGCGCAAGGCGCGGCTGGCTGACTTCGTCGGCATCGTTCGCCGCCTGATCGACGGCGAGACCGTCGAGCATTCGAGCCGGTGGTTCGAGCTGGCCGGTGCCTCGACCGGACGGGCACTCCAGGATCGGCTTCCGATCCTCGTCGGTGGCAGCGGCCGCAGCCTGCTCGAACCGGCAGCACGGCAGGCTGACATCGTGGGCTTGACCGGGCTCGGCCGCACGTTGCCCGACGGCCATCGCCACGTCGCGCGGTTCGCGGCGAGCGTGGTCGACGACGAGGTCGCCATCGTGCGGGCGGCCGCTGGGGCCGTCGGCCGGGAGGTCGAGCTGAACGTGCTGGTGCAGCGGGTCGAGATCACCGACGACCGGGAGGCGGCGGCAGCCAAGCTGGCCGAACGCATCGAGGGCCTCACCGTCGCCGACGCCCTGGCCACGCCGTTCCTCGCCCTCGGCACCCACGACGAGATCGCCCACCACCTGCGCCGGGCCCAGGATCGCTGGGGCATCGGCTACTTCGTGGTGCGCGAGGCCGAGGACTTCGCGCCCGTCATCGACCGCCTCCGCTGACGCAACGGCGGCGGTGAGTTCACACGGCCGGAACGTCGAGGACACGTCGGCCTGCGACCATCTCGGTCATGGACAAACGGCATCCCGAGCTGGTCATCGTGGCCGCCGACCATCCGAGCCTCGACGACGCCATCGGCGAGTTCGGCGCCGAGCTGCGTGCCGAAACCAGGTACTTCGGCCTGCGAGGCCAACGGGCGGCGCGACCGTCGCCAGCGCTCGTGCGGCGGCTGACGACGACCGGTAGCCGGAACCGCCTGGCCGGCCTGATCGGTGGGCGCATCGTCGCCGTGGCCGCCGTCGACGACGACGCCGTGGACGGCCCGGAACTGCTGATCGCCGTCGCCGCCGACTGGCGCCGGCATGGACTGGCGCTGGCGCTCGGGCGCGAGATCGTGGCCCGGGCCACCGAGCGCGGGCTGGAGCGCATCGTGCTGCGCATCAGCCATCGTTCCTCCGACGTGCTGAAGGCTGGTCGCCAGCTCGGCCTCGACGCCGTCGATCTCGGCCGCGGCCGAGTGGCCCTCGTCCGTCAGCTGGTGCGGCAACCCGCCTGAGCCTCTCGGTCAGGTCGCTGGCCGGGCCGGCACGATGACCCACGCTGACCCAGGCGGTATTGACGGGGGTGTACTATCGGCCGTGCGCCGTCCCGTTCGAGACGGCCATCGCCCTACGCCCTGGCGGGAAGCATGAAGCGCCATGGAGTCGTCGCAGCAGGAACCGTGACAGCCGGAGTTCTGGGCGCATTCGCTCTCCACTCCCCCAGCGCAATCGCACAGGCCGCCTGCATCCCTCCGCAGTCGAACGGCGACAGAAATTCCTGTGACAACGGAGATCTGTGCCTATGGCGAAATGACCCCAAGGACGGTTACACCGCGAACCCAAGTGTAGCGGTGCAGTTCTACACTAACTTCGGCTGGGCAACCACGGATCTGTATACTTTGGACAACCGCACGACCATCTTGAAGAACAAATGGGG
>JBPCJL010000003.1:0-14116 GCA_051005355.1 Ilumatobacteraceae bacterium | reverse complement strand
GTGCGAGGGCATGGGGGCGGTCACCGACTTCGACCTGGCCGCGCTGTACGACGAGGACCTGTCGCTGAACGAGGGCGCGCTCCGCATCCCCGGCTACACGATGGACGGGTGGTACGGGCGGATCTTCCGGGGCTGCGGCTTCTTCGACCCGGATCGCCCGATCCGGGAGTTCACCGAGGCCGAGCTCCGCGACCTGCTCCACAAGGAGCCGACGAAGATCAAGGTCGAGGGGATCAACCTCACGTACGCCGGGCTGATCCCGACGATCCAGAAGTCGTACCTGACCAAGGACGTCGACGCGATGCAACCGCACATCCGTGCCTTCGTCGAGCGGGTGGTGACGTTCACGACGTGTCCCGAGTGCGGCGGCACCCGACTCAGCAGTGAGGCCCGGTCGTCGAAGATCGACGGCAAGAACATCGCCGACGTCTGCTCGATGCAGATCAGCGATCTCGCCGAGTGGGCCCGCACGCTCAACGAGCCGTCCGTGGCCCCGCTGCTCGGCGGGTTGCAACACCTCCTCGACTCGTTCGCCGAGATCGGGCTGGGCTACCTCTCACTGGACCGGCCGTCGGGCACGCTGTCGGGTGGCGAGGCGCAGCGGACGAAGATGATCCGCCATCTCGGCTCATCGCTGACCGACGTCACCTACGTCTTCGACGAACCGACGATCGGCCTGCACCCCCATGACGTCGAGCGAATGAACGACCTGCTGCTGCAGTTGCGGGACAAGGGCAACACGGTGCTCGTCGTGGAGCACGAACCCGAGACGATCGCCATCGCCGACCACGTCGTCGATCTCGGCCCCGGCGCCGGCACGGCCGGGGGCACGATCTGCTTCGAGGGCACCGTCGAGGGGCTGCGGTCCAGCGGCACCACCACCGGCCGCCACCTCGACGACCGCGCCGCCCTCAAGGCGTCGGTGCGCACGCCGACGGGCACGTTGGAGATCCGCGGCGCCGCCACCCACAAACTGCGCGACGTGGACGTCGACATCCCGCTCGGCGTGCTGGTGGTGGTGACCGGCGTGGCCGGCTCCGGCAAGAGCTCGCTGGTCAGCGGGTCGATCCCCGCCGGTGCCGGGGTGGTAGCGATCGACCAGGGGGCGATCCGTGGCTCCCGGCGCAGCAACCCGGCGACCTACACCGGTCTGCTCGACCCGATCCGCAAGGCGTTCGCCAAGGCCAACGGCGTGAAACCGGCGCTGTTCAGCGCCAACTCCGAGGGGGCTTGTCCCACCTGCAACGGCGCCGGGGTCATCTACACCGACCTCGGGATGATGGCCGGCGTCGAGACCATCTGCGAGGACTGCGACGGCAAACGCTTCCAGGCCGCGGTGCTCGACTACCACTTCGGTGGCCGCGACATCAGCGAGGTGCTGGCCATGTCGGTGACCGAGGCCGAAGGGTTCTTCGGCGGCGGCGACGCCAACGTGCCGGCCGCCCACGCCATCCTCGACCGGCTCACCCAGGTCGGTCTCGGCTACCTGACCATCGGCCAACCGCTCACCACGCTGTCGGGCGGCGAGCGGCAGCGGCTCAAGCTGGCCACCCACCTCGGCGACCGCGGCGGCGTCTACGTCCTCGACGAGCCGACCACCGGCCTGCACCTTGCCGATGTCGAGCAGCTGCTCGGCCTCCTCGACCGGCTCGTCGACACCGGCAAGTCCGTCATCGTCATCGAACACCACCAGAGCGTCATGGCCCACGCCGACTGGATCATCGACCTCGGCCCCGGCGCCGGCCATGACGGCGGCCGCATCGTCTACCAAGGCACACCCGCCGACCTCGTCGACACCCCCACCACCCTCACCGGCCAGCACCTCGCCGCCTACGTCGGAGCCGGATCGGAACAGTCCGGGAGCATCGCGAGCCCAATGCCCGCCGCCTAGACGGCCCGCTCCAGCGGGTTCTCCGTCGGGCTTGGTCGGGGCGACGCGCGAGTCAGCGCTCACGGGTGAGTCGACGCCTGTGGTGAAGACGATCGCATCGACGGCGGTGGACGCCCCTCTCGCCGACCGGACCGGGATGGCCCACATGAACACCGTGGTCACACGCGGCCGGGGCGAGGTGGTCGTCACCGCAACGGGCATGAGCACCGAGATCGGCCACTTGGCGGGCCTCATCCAGGCCACTCCCGATCACCGCACTCCGCTGCAGGACCAGCTCGACGTCTTGGGCAAGCGCCTCGCGGTCGCCGCCGCGGTCGCCGTCGGCGCGTTCTTCGTGCTGGGCGTGCTTCGCGGGGAGACCCTCGCCGACACCATCCTGTCGTCGGTGGCGCTCGCGGTCGCGGCGATTCCCGAGGGGCTGCCGGCGGTGGTCACGGTGACCCTCGCGGTCGGGGTGAACCAGATGGCCAAGCGAGGCGCGATCGTCAAACGGCTCTCCTCGGTCGAGACCCTCGGCGCCACCACCGTCATCTGCTCGGACAAGACCGGGACGCTCACCCTCAACCAGATGACCGCTCGCGCGGTGGCCATCGGAGGCCGGCGCTACGCCGTGACGGGCGCGGGCTATGGACCCGACGGCTGCATCGAAGGCGCCGCCGAGGCGCTCGATCTTCTGCTCGAGTCAGCCGTCCTCTGCAACGACAGCCGGATCGACGGGGCGGTGCTCGTCGGTGACCCCACCGAGGGCGCGCTGGTCGCGCTCGCCATCAAGGCAGGTCTGGATCCGGACCGACTTCGGGTCGACCGCCCTCGCCTGGCCGAGGTGCCGTTCGACTCCGCCCGCAAGTTCATGGCCACCTTCCACCCCGACGGCGAGCGATCGCTGGTGGTGGCCAAGGGCGCCACCGACGTGCTGATCGACCGCTGCACGACAGTCCTGGACACCGATGGAAGCCACCCGCTCAACGAGAGGCGGAGGGCCGCCATCCACCGCGACATGGAGGCGATGGCGGCCGACGGCCTCCGGGTGCTGGTCATCGTGCGGGGCGAGGTCAGCCCCGACGCGGTGGCGAGCGCGTCAGGCGACGGGCTCGTCGCGCTGGTCGACGACCTTTGCCTGGTCGGGCTCGTCGGCCTCCTGGACCCGCCCCGGCCCGAGGCACGCGACGCCATCGCCATGTGCCGGCGAGCCGGTGTCGCAGTGAAGATGATCACCGGGGACCATGCGACGACGGCCACGTCGATTGCCCGCCAGCTCGGGATCCGCGGTGACACCATCACCGGCGCCGAGCTGGACCAGCTCGACGACGTCGCCCTCGCCCGGGTGATCGACGACACGGGAGTGTTCGCCCGTGTCGCCCCTGAGCACAAGATCCGCCTGGTCCGAGCGCTCCAGGCCCAGGGCCATGTTGTGGCCATGACCGGTGACGGCGTCAACGATGCCCCCGCTCTCAAGGGCGCCGACATCGGCGTCGCGATGGGCATCACCGGCACCGAGGTCTCCAAGGAGGCCTCCGACATGGTGCTCACCGACGACGACTTCGCCACCATCGTCCGAGCGGTCGAGGCCGGCCGCACGATCTACGACAACATCCTGAAGTTCATCCGGTTCCAGCTCTCCACCAACGCCGGTGCCATCCTCAGCCTTCTGGGGGCCCAGATCGTGGGACTGCCTGTCCCGTTCACCGCCATCCAGGTGCTGTGGGTGAACCTCATCATGGACGGCCCGCCGGCGATGGCCCTCGGCGTCGACCCTCCCGCCACCGGCGTGATGGATCGCGGACCGCGCAGGGGTACGGCCATCCTCACCCGGGCTCGCGTAGGGCGCATCCTCACCACCGGTGCGGTGATGGCAGCCGGCACCCTGGGCGTCCTCGCCTGGCAGATCGAGGTGGGCAGCGAGGAGCACGCCCTCGCCATGGCCTTCACCCTGTTCGTCTTCTTCCAGGTGTTCAACGTGTTCAACGCCCGCGACGAGCGCCAGTCCGTCTTCCACCGCGACACGCTCCGGAACAAGAAGCTCTGGCTCGCCGTGGGCGCCGTCGTGTTCTTGCAGATCCTGGCCGTCCATTTCGACCCGGTACAGGACGCCTTCGGCACCGCCGACCTCACCGCCACCGACTGGCTCGCCGTGATCAGCGTGGCATCGACGGTGCTCTGGGTCGAGGAGCTCCGCAAGCTCGCCGACCGGAGACGACTCGACCCCACCCACCCCAACCCACCCCAGGAAGGTGAACGATGAAGTGCCCCACCGACAACGCCTTGCTCCAGCTCAGCGCACGGCAAGGGATCGAGATCGACCACTGCCCCACCTGCCGGGGTGTCTGGCTGTCCCTTCCTCAGTGAGATCTTCGAGATGTGACACCACGCCGTTCGGTGCTCGGCTCGGTGGGCGGAGCACGGTTCACGAACCACAGATCGCATGCCGAGACTTGGAGACGACATGTCCGACGCCAGCACCAAGCCCGGATGGACGTTCCTCACCAACCACGCGCACGTGCTGGTGTGCCTAGCCGAGGAGCCCGACGTCCGCGGCCGTGACATCGCTACCCGCGTCGGGATCACCGAACGAGCGGCCCAGGCCATCGTCGCCGATCTCGTCGCCGCCAGCTACGTCACCCGCGTCCGCGAGGGCCGCCGCAACCGCTACCACGTCCACCCCGACGCCCCACTGCGCCACCCCCTCGAACGCGGGTACACAGTTGGCGAGCTCCTCGTCACCCTCGGCCGCCTCCGGCCCACACGCCTCCCTCGCCGCGCCTGATCACGGCCGGCAACCCTCAGCCGAGCACGACCGGCCCCACCCGTGCGTGACCCGCACGGCGCGACCGGAAGTTCCCCGAAAGTAGGTCCCATGCACTGCCCCCGCTGCGCCCACTCTCCCCTCGACCGCGCCATCCGGCAGAGCGTCGAGGTCGACTTCTGCACCTCGTGCCTCGGCGTCTGGTTCGACCGCGGCGAGGTCGAGAGGGCGTTCAACCGCCTCAGCGCCGTCGACCCCGCCGACCTCCCGGAACGCTGGGAGCCGATCGACCACGAGCTCGGACCTTCGCTGTTCGCTGACCTCGTCAACCTCGAGAGCAGCCGAGACTAGTGAGCCCCACAGACGCCCACGACCCGATCCACCCACCGTCGCCCGGCGAGAGGGCGGTCGAGCGCGCTCTGTGGGGCTCGCGGTTCCTGATGCTGGTGGGCGTGGCCGGCTCGATCGTGATGGCGGTGATCGTGCTGTGGCTGTCTGTCGTCGATCTCGCGGTGCTCACCGCCGACGCCGTGTCCTACGCCTCGGCCGCCGACCGAGCGGACCAGCGAGCCGACCTGATCGGAGGCGTCGTCAAGACCATCGACAGCTTCCTGCTGGCCGCAATCCTCGTGCTCGTTGCATTCGGCCTCTACGAGCTGTTCGTCAGCCGACTTGAGCCTGCCCGCGATCGCGCCGCCAACCCGCGCATCCTGCTGGTGATCTCCGTCGACGAGCTGAAGGATCGCATTGCGAAGCTCGTGGTGCTCATCCTGGTCATCGAGTTCTTCCAGAAGTCGCTCGAGGCCGACCTGAGCCAAGCCGACGACCTGCTCGAGCTGGCCGGGGCCATCTCTCTCGTGGCCATCGCACTGACTGTGCCATCACTCGTCGGCAACCCGAGCCGCGGGTCCCGGAACCAAGACGAGACGAACGGTCCCGAGTCATGACACCGACGAGCAGACTCCTTGACTTACGAACTGTGATTCGTTAATCTTAGTGCTGAAGGGGAGTCTCCCTCGCACGATGTCGTCGTCATCACAGCTCGAGCGGCACGCTCGGCTCGGCGGCACCGGCCAGCCGCATGTGCGGATGGCGGGAGAGACCTTCGAGCCACGCCACGTCGACTCGAAGGAGCACCCGTTGCACCGCAACACGATCAAGACCTTCACCCTGCTCGCCGGGCTTGCTGGCCTGATGATCCTGGTGGGTCGCCTCCTCGGGGGCACAGCCGGTGCCGTCCTCGGGTTCGCTCTCGGTCTGCGCTCGTCGCCGGCAGCTACTGGTTCAGCGACCGCATTGCCATCCGCGCCGCCCGGGCCGTCCCCCTCGACCAGGGCGCGCACCGCTGGCTGCGCGACGACATCGAGATCCTCTCCGCCCCAGCCGGCATCCGGACACCGCGGCTCTACCTGTCACCGTCGCCGCAACCCAACGCGTTCGCCACCGGTCGCAACCAGCAGACCGCGGTCGTCGCGGTCACCGCCGGGCTCCTCGAGCGGCTGTCCCGCAGCGAAGGTGCGCGCCGTGCTCGCCCACGAGCTCGGCCACATCCGCAACCGCGACATCCTCATCGGCTCCATCGCCGCCGCCATCGCCACGGGCATCTCGATGATCGCCAACCTCGCCATGTGGAGCTCTCTCATGGGCGACGACGACGAGGGTCCCGGCCTCTTCGGGCTGCTGCTCGCCAGCCTGGTTGCTCCCATCGCCGCGATGGTGCTGCAGCTCGCGGTGTCCCGCTCCCGCGAGTTCGAGGCCGACCGCACCGCCGCCGAGCTGCTCGGCACGGGCGAACCGCTCGCCCGCGCCCTCGTGAACATCGACCGGTCGGTTCGGGCCACGCCCATGGCGGTGCCGCCCGCCCAGGCCAGCGCCTGGATCGTCAACCCGCTCAACGGCCGCAAGGTCACCTTCGCCGGGCTGTTCCAGACCCACCCTTCCACCGAGCAGCGCGTCGCCCGCCTGCTCGCCCCGTCGCCGGTGAGGGCACGGTGACCGCTCCCGCCCGGGTCCCGGGCCCTACCGGCACCGCACCGGCGCCTGGCCGACCGTCGCCTCCATCAGGCACGCGCGATGGCCTACCACGCCGCCGCCACCGCTCGACGCCGCACCCGCCGGTTCGGTCGCTCACCGCCACCAACCGCGACCAGAAGGAGAACCCATGACCATCGCCGCAGCATTGCTCGCCGCCGCCATCGGCGCGGCCGGGTCCCTCATCGTCGGGGATATCCGCCGCTGAGAGCTCCGGCCCGTCACCGTCACCACTCGACCCCGCACCCCCAGGAGCATCCCGTGAACTGCCCCACCGACGGCACCACCGTCCAGCTCGCCGAACGCCACGGCACGAGATCGACTACTGCCCCGCCTGCCGCGGCGTGTGGCTCGACCGTGGCGAGCTCGACAAGATCATCGACCGAGTCGACAGCGGCACGCCCGACCGCAGCGACCGGACCCGCAATCCCGGGCGCAACCGGGCCGAACACCACGACCGCTACGACGACGATCACGATGACGACGACCGTTACGAGCGGGTCGCGCAAGGCGACGGGCGCCCGAAGCGCAAGCGTGGCGGCTTCCTCGGTGAGCTGTTCGAGTTGGGTGGCTGAGTTCTTCGCCCGCTGGTCGGTCGCCGTCGACCATCCTCATTCGCGGGCTCGTCGTGCCCGTCGCCGGGACCGCGATCTTTCGGGGCCGACGCCGCTCGACCATCGCTGCTCGTCGGTATCCTCGCCGCCCTCGTCGGCGTCCCGGTGTTCGTGCCACGACGACACGACACGATGCCGAAGTAGGATGCACGAGTCACGTATCGTCGATAAACGCGAGGAGAGCGCCGTTGGCCGACACCGCCAAACCGGACTGGACGTTCCTCACCAACCACGCGCAGGTGCTCGCTTGCATCGCCGACGAGCCCGACATTCGCGGTCGCGACATCGCCGAGCGCGTCGGGATCACCGAACGCGCCGCCCAGTCGATCATCGCCGATCTCGTCTCCTGCGGCTACATCACCCGCACCCGCGAAGGCCGGCGCAACCGCTACGCCATCAACCCCGACGGCCGACTCCGCCACCCGCTCCAAGACGACCACACGATCGGCGAGCTGCTCACCGCGATCGGCCGCCTCCGGCCCACCAGGCGCAAGAAGCCCGCCTAAGAAATGACTTGCAATACGTGATCTAGATTTCGTAAGATCACGGTTGAAGGGGAGTATCCCTCGACGGTGCAGTCGTCAATACGGCCACACGGCCCGGCGGCACCGGCCCCACGGGGCGGGAGAGACCCTCGCTCACGCGAAGTCCGCCCACGACCCCGGAGGCACCCCATGCCCACCCTCTTCGCCCCGTCCACCCTCGGCGAGCTCGCCGGCCTGCTGGAACGTCGCCGGGAGTCCTCGGTGCAGCTCGCCGCGTCGTTGCGCACGGATGCCACCTACGCGCTCGAGGACCGCGACCTCAGCGACCTCCTCGACAGCGACGCCCCCGACGGCGGCAGCAACGACGCCGACCGGGCCCACGCCCTCGCGCTCGCCCGCCTCGCCGCCGACACCGCCACCGCCGCTGACGACGCCCTCGCCCGCCTCGCCGCCGGCACCTACGGCACCTGCGAGAGCTGCGGGGACCGGATCCCCCTGGCCCGCCTGCGGGCCCTGCCCGAGGCGCCGGCATGCTTCGTCTGCGCGACCCGTCGCGGCCGCATCCTGGCCGCGGTCGGGTGACGGCCATGACCTGGGAACCGATCGCCATCGTCGTGTCCCTCTGGTTCGCGACCGGGATGACCTGTGCCAGCAACCTCTACCGCCGGGGCCACGACGGCTGGCACTGGATGTTCAACTGCGGGCTCACCGGGCCCCTCGCGTTCCTCGTCGTCGCCGACCGGGCCCGAACCGTCGAACGCGACATCCGACCACGCACCATCGCCCGTAGCGGCACCCCCGGGGACGGCGTCACCGTGGTCGTCCCCGCCGCCGCCGTCGGTGCCGTCAACGCCCACGTCCTCGAGCACCTCGGCCTCCACGTCGGGCGTGTCGCGGTCGCGACCACCGTGACCTACGAGCACAGCGTGGGCATCGCCTGGGACGGGGTCCAGGGCTCGACGCGGGCCACCCACGCCGTGGCAGACCAGCGCTTCGCCCCCCACACCGTGGAGCTCGTCGTGCTGCCCGGCAAGGTCGCCGACACCCTGGCTCGGTGGGCCGGGGAGAATGCCCCCGCGGCCATCGTCACCACCCGACGAGCGCAACACCCACGCACCCTGGGCCGGCTCACCCGCCTCGCCGCCGAACACCCGGGCGTCTCCGTGGTCGTGCTCGACCCGGCGTCACTGGCCGCCGGGACCGTCCGAGCGGCCTGAGCTCACCCTGCGTCACCGTCGATCATCCCCGGCCTCGCGGCCGGCCAACTCGCCCGCCATCTCTCCCCATCGGAGTCCACGCTGTGCTCACCGTCGATCCCGCCTTCGCTGCCCACCGCCGCCACTACCCGTCGGTCTCGCTCCTGGTTCCCATCGACGGGCCGACGCCCTGGCCGGCCCGGCTTCGCCGCCTGCAACGCGACGCCAACCTCCGGCTGCTCGTCGAGTTCGACGGCAACCCCGACCAGCGAATCCTCGCCCACCTCGACGACGCCGTCGTCAACGCCGAGGCGCCCCACGGCGCCCGCAGCCTCGCCGTCTACGCCTCCAGCGAAGGATGCGACTGCGTCCGGCTCGCCGTGCACGTCCGCGAGCGCGTCGTCGTCGACGACACCTTCGCCACCCGTGATCTCGTCCACCACGACCTGCGGAGCCCCCGCTACTGGGTCCTCGCACTCAGCCTCGATCATCCCCGCCTTCTGCGGGGCCACGGGAGCCGCCTCCACCCCCGGACCCTCCCGCTCCGCGACACCGTCGAGCACCCCTCCACGAGCCGAGACCACCGAAGCCGCGACCGCCGCGACGCCACCGAGGCCCGCCGCACCCGCCGACTCCGCGCTCTCGACATGGCCATCAGGGAAGCGGTCGGCGACGACCCCGACCCGCTCGTCGTCGTCGGCGCCGAGCCGACGCTGTCCCGGTTCCTCGGCCGCACCAGGCACATCGCCCGCGTCGAAGGTGTGGTCCGGCGCGCTGCCGACCCCAGCCTGACCGCCCTCGCCGCCACGGTCGCCCCCTCGGTGGCCGAGATGCTCACCGAACGGCGCGTCATCGCCCTGCACCAGCTCGACCAGGCCGTCAGCGCCGGACGCGCGTCGAGCGGGCTGGACCAGGTGTGGCGCCACGTCGGACGGGAACGCGGCGCACTCGTCCTCGTCGAAGAGCACTTCGAGGTCGCGGCACGACTCCGTGCTGACGACACCCTCCAGCGCGCCGACGACCCCGACGCCCCTGACGTCATCGACGACGTCGTCGACGAGCTCATCGAGATCGTCCTAAGCCGGCAAGGGCGACTCGAGATCGTCCCCGACGGCACCCTCGCCACACACCAGCGCATCGCGCTCGTGCCAGCGCGCAAGCGGAAGCGGTGACCGACGGCACGATCGCTCCAGTCGGCGCCACCTCACGGCCCTGGCCCTCGCCGTCACTGCCCGCACGGACCCGCGTCGGCGAACTGCAGCGGCCGCCACCGTCGGCGGGCCGCCTCTTCGGCAGCGCTCCCCGTCGGGGAGCCGGCCCGGCGATGTGCTCGCCGAACGTCGTCGAGAGGCGGCACTCGTCTGCGACCTCGACGAGGAGGTAGCGGTGGGTGGGGTTGGTGACGGGCATCTCGGCGAGATGGCGAAGCACGAGCTGCATGAGCTGGTTCTCGAACCAGATCCCGGGTTGTTGGTGTACCCGTCAGCTGGGAGGCGGATCATCGCCTCGGTTGTCATCCGGGCACGGTTCCACCTCGAAGCCCGCCACCTCACCATCACCACCAACAGCAACGAGCGGGCGGACCGCATCCTCGACCGGCTCGGCAAGGCGATCGACTTCACGGTGGTTTCGGATGAGCGCACGCCGCTCGACGCCGACTCGGTTCGACGAACCGCGCGCTCCGGCCTTCCCGACCTGCGCAACCTCAACACGGGGGCGAGGAGGCCAACGGGACCGGCGCCGGTGACCAGCACTCGGCGCGGCGACAGTGCGCCCGGGCGCCGATGCGTTCGATCTGGTCCCACGCCTTGGCGACGATGCTGGCGGGCTCGACGAGCACGGCGAGCTCTCCGAGCGTCTCGGGTACGGTGACGGCGAAGGCGGGCTCGAGCTGGAAGCGCTCCCGGGTGAAAGCCGTGGGCGCCGTTGATGCCGTGCTCCGTGTACAGGCCGTTTTGGCACATTTCCCACTCCCCGACGGCGCAGCTGGAGCATGGAACGGGATCGGGGCGGCGAACGATCGGGACCACCATGCCGGCCGACCGCGATCTCGGCGTCGTCGGGCGCGGCGGTGACCTGCCGACGGCTTCGTGACCGAGCACGAGCCTGGTGGCACCCGGCGGTGCGGTGCCGTAGTCGCCGGCGACGATCTCGGCGTCGGTGCCGCATATCCCGACGAGCAACGCATCCACCGTGTAGTCGGCGGCTCCTCGTCGGGCGGGTCATCGAGACGGGCCGAGCCGGCGACGCCGGGTTCGACCGTCAGAGCACGGACGCTCATCGCGTCGCGCCGCGGTCCTCGGCGGGGTGCGTGCCCTCGCCCAGGTTGTGGGCCGTGTTGACGAGGGCGACGTGGGTGAAGGCTTGCGGGAAGTTCCCCACCAGGCGACCGATGGCGGCGTCGTACTCCTCGGAGAGGAGCCCGTCGTCGTTGGCCAGCCGGAAGCTCGAACAGGGCGCGGCCCTCGTCCTGGCGGCCTTGGAGGAGCAGATTGTCGGCCAGCCAGAAGCTGCAGGGGAGGAACGCGCCCTCGCCACCGGGCAGCCCGTCGACCTCGCCGAGGCTGTCACCGCCGTCGCGGCGGACGAAGCCGTCGTCGCACTGCTCGCGCCCGATGGCGGCCACGGTGCCGACCATGCGCGGGTCACCAGCGGGCAGGAACCCGACCAGGGGGATGAGCAAGAGCCTGGCGTCGAGTCCCGAGCCAGCTCGTGAACTCGTTCGCGAACGCTGATTGGTTACGGGAATAGCACCGTGAGCGTGATCCAATGCGGACGCCGATGAGTACGGGCAGCCGCTCGATCAGCGGGGCGCGGCCCCGGTAGATCATGGAAGGGTGAGCAGTACCTCGCCGGCGTGCACCTTCACCGGGTAGACGGGGGTCGACTTGAGGGCGGGGAACTGGAGCGGCTCGCCAGTGACGAGCGAGAACTGCGAGCCGTGCTTCCAGCACTCCAGCAACAGTTCGTCCTCGTGGACTTCCCCTTCTGACAGGGAGACGTCCTGGTGCGTGCATCGGTCCCCGATGGCGAAGACGTCGGCGCCGATGCGCACGACGGCGATAGCGCGGCCGTCGACCTCGAAGCGCCTTGCCTCGCCGGATCTCAACTCCTCGAGACGACAGATGCTCACGGAGTGTGCGCTCATCGAACCGCGAAGTTGTCGACGACGCTCGAGCGCCCTTGACGGGCCATTGATCTCGCCGAAGCGCCGACCTCGTAGCCGGGAGGGATCGACGCACGACCGTGGATCTCCGCCTCGCAGCGGTCATCGGTGACGGTCATCGGACCGCTCTGGAGGTCGCCAGGTGCCGTGGCCGAGGTACCGCTGGGCCATGGCCCAAGCCATACCGGTTGCTCGCTTCTTGGCTCGGGTTGCACTGGCACCCGTCCAACCGCCGTCGACCGTGTCGTGGAAGATCTGCAGCCAGCGATCGAAGAGATCAGGCGTGAAGGGATCCTCTTGGTGCAGGTGCCGGTGGCTCTCGATGACGTCGATTTCGTAGTCAGGGGCGTAGAGGACGACATGGCACCAGTAGTCGGCCACCGCGCCGATGTGGGCCTGCCAGTCGATGAACCCCGGTCCGAAGTCGAAGTACGGCTGAAGCACGGCGTCTTGGATGACGTCGACGTATTGGCGCGTCACCATCTCAAAGATCTCCTCGGCCGTATCCAGGTCACGGTCCCGTTGCTCCCACGGACCAGCCCGACGGCGATGATCGACCGGTGTCTCGGCCAGCCCGGGGACCACGCCTGCATCGGGTTCGCGGTAGAACTGGACGAAGAACGTCGCGTCGGTGGACGGTTCGCCGTGATGCCGGACGCCGGGGACGATCACGGCGCTGCCGCCCAGTTCCAGGCGGATGTCCCTCGGGTCGTCTCCTTCCAGGTCGACGTATCGAACGCTTCCGGACTGGACGCGAAGCTCCGCCCAAACCGTCGTGCGGTGAGACTCGGCGAGGGTGGCCGGCAGGGACTCGAAGTCGAACAGCGGCGTGCGTCTGGCCTCCACCAGGCGTGACGGAAGGACTGGCTCGTGCATCGCTCGGGTCTTTCTCGATTGGGAGGTGACTTGTCCACCGACAGTACCGCTCATCTGTTCGACGGCCCGCGGAGCCACCGCGCCAGGAGAGGGAGGACGCTTCCTAGATGTCTGCCGGTACCCGAAGAAATCGTGTCCTGGTTGTAGCCGCCGTAGCCCGGACGCTGTCCAAGACCGATGTGCCGCCATGCCATACGGGATTGCAGGCGGCCCGATCTCGGCTCGAGGTGGTGCTCGCCGGCCGCGGTGGCGACGGCGTCGACGGAGCGATGCGCGCGCGACGATCTCGCGGCGGCCGTCGGGGCCGGATCAGGACCTGGCCCGAGCGCTGGGTCGACAGGCGCCCAGTCGACGAGAAGAGCGGCGGCGAACGGGTGGGGCTCGCCAGTGAGCACTGCGACGACGGCGGCGACCTCGGCAAGCGTGGCGTGGATGTACCGCCCAGTGACCGTTGGTGGGGTGTGGCCCGCGAAGGCCTGGGCGGTGGCGTAGCCGGCCAGTCGGGCGACGTTGGTGATGGCGGTGTGCCGGAGTACATGGGCGGACACCGGGGTCCGGACGTCCCAGAGGAGTGCGGTCCGGGCTCGGGCAAAGAGGGTGTCGTAGCGGGCGGGCGGTCACCGGCGTCCCGTTCGCGGTGGTGAAGACTCCGTGGGTGCCCGGCTGCGCCCGCAGCAGATGATGGTCATCGAGCGCCGCGAGGTGCGACGGTGACACCGGTTGCTCGCGTTGGTCGCCGTGCTTCTCGCGGAGCCAGACGGTGGACCGGCGGGCGTCGAGGTCGGCCCGGCGGAGGTTGAGGGCGCCCTGTCGGCGGGCGCCGGTCTCGAGGTGGAACCGGACCAGCAGCAGGTCGAGGCCCCGGTCGCGGCTGGTGAGGCGGACCGCGTCGGCGAGCTCGGCGACCTCCCGGTCGTCCAGGGCGCGGCGACGGCTACGGGTCCGGCGGGGCTTGGCTAGGACGGCGGCGGGGTCGGCGGTCAGGTGGCCGGCGACGACGGCCCGGGCGCTCAGAGCTCTGAGGGCGGCGACGCAGGTCTCCTCGGCCGACCGGCCGGTGCGGTCGGGGTGGGTGCGGCGGGCCCGTTCACCGGCGGCGACGACGACGGTGGCG
>JBPCJL010000002.1:0-7002 GCA_051005355.1 Ilumatobacteraceae bacterium | reverse complement strand
CCACCGTCCGGCCCTGAGGAGGATCCGTGCCCCGCTCCTACAAGATCTGCTCATCCGACCTGCCGGGGGACAGCAACCGACCGGTGCCGCCGCCGACGGCGCGCGATCAGGTCGCCGTCGACGAGCGTGTCGACAACACCCGCGTCGTGCCGCTGCCGCTCTCGGCGCGCGTCGTGCTGTCCGGCGATGGTGACGCCGGCGGCACGTTCATGGCCCGGGCAGCTGTCGAGCGGCTCAAGCTGTGGGAGAACGGGCGGACGCTGCGGGTCAAGTACCTCGACGGCGTCGGCGACGTCCAGACGAAGGTCACGGCGATCGCCAAGGAGTGGGAGCAGGTCGCCAACCTGACGCTCAAGTTCGTCCCCTCCGGCGCCGCCGACATCCGCATCAGCTTCCTCGACAAGGGGTTCTCGTGGTCCACGGTCGGCACCGACGCGGCGACGGTGCCGAGCGCGCAGCCGACGATGAACTACGGGTGGCTGGAGCCGAACACGTCCACGCGCGAGTACCAGCGCGTCGTGCGCCACGAGTTCGGTCACGCCCTCGGGATGATCCACGAGCACCAGAACCCCGCCGCCGAGGGCCAGATCCCGTGGGACAAGCCGAAGGTGTACGCCTACTACGCCCAGCAGGGCTGGTCGAAGTCCGACGTCGACTTCAACATCTTCGACACGTATGCCGCCGACATCACCAACCACACGTCGTTCGACCCGACGTCGATCATGCAGTACGCCGTGCCCGACAGCCTCACCGTCGGCTCGTTCGCGATCGGCTGGAACACGACGCTGTCGGCGACCGATGACGAGTTCATGCGCCGCCAGTACCCGGCCGGCGCCGCCGGTGTGCAGGAACTGCAGCCCGACGGGCCGCGGGTGGAGACCGACCTGGCGACGGGCGGCGAGGTGGACACCTACCACTTCGACGTGTCGGCCGCGGCGACGCACATCATGTCGACGCAGGGGCCGAGCGACACGGTGTTGACGTTGCACGGACCCAACGACCCCGGTGCCGTGCTGGCGTGGGACGACGACCGGGGCAGGGGCACGAACGCCCGCATCGTCCGCAAGCTGCAGCCCGGCGAGTACTGGGTCACCGTGCGCCAAAAGGACCCGACGGCCACCGGCGTCTACTCCGTCGGCCTGACGACCCGCAAGCGCTGAACCAACGGGTGAGGTGAGCGGTGAGCGCGCATGCTGCACCGATCGCTCATCGCATCCTGAGCCCGCACGGCGTTGTGAGCAGTGAGTGCGCCTGAAGCGTCGATCGCTCACCGCGTGGGAGCGATGCGTCGGCGCTAGGACTGTGACACCCCTCGCGTGGGTTCCTGACCAACCGACGCTCGGCCCGAACGGCCCTTCCTCCCAAACCAAACGGAGTTGCCGTGAATGGTCTCGAGCACCCATCGATCGATTGGTTGCGCACCCACCACACACCACCATCTCGAGCGAGGCGCTGACGAGGTTCGGAATCAGCATCGACCAGCGCAAGCGCATGGTGGCCAGCGGCGTGCTCCGGCGGGTGGTCGACGGCGGCTACACCTTCGGCGGCGTCGATGACGCAGAGTCGCTGCGCTGCGCGGCGCTCTGCTCCAGTCGTCCACATCTCGTTGTCAGCGGTCCGACCGCCGGGCGGCTCTGGGATCTTCGGCGGGCGCCACGCGACGGGCTCGTTCACGTGGTTGCGCCGCCGCACAGCCAGCCGTGCCGGGAGCCATGGGTTCGGCCGTACCGCACGGCACTGCTCGCCGCGAACGAGATCGTTCAGCGGGCCGACGGCATTCGCATGACGAGCCCGCCACGCACGATCGTCGACATGACTCGCTACGTCGACGATCTCGCGCTGGCCTCCATGATCGAAGCGGGGCTGCACCGCGGCGTCTGCAGTGGCATCATCCTCCGCCGCACGGCGCTCCGGTTGGCGACCCCGGGACGGCCGTGGGCGCGCCGGTTCCTGGCGGTGCTCGACGGTCTTTCCGGCGGGCCGCCATCCGAGTCCCATGCCGAACTGAGGGTGTTCACGGCGCTGGTTGAGCGAGGCGTGCCGGGTCTCGCCCGACAAGTCGAAGTCGACCTGCCGGGGTACGGCCGGGCTCGCTTCGATCTCGCCGTGCCCGATCTGAGGTGGGCGCTCGAGATCGATCTGCACCCGACGCACGACACCCTGACCGGTGTGCACCGCGACCACCTTCGCGACGACGGCGCCGAGCAGTGCGGCTGGCAAGTGCGGCGGGTGGGCGAGCTCGAGCTCGATCAGCATTTCGCGGCAACGATCGACCGTCTCGTGGCATCCATCGGCCGACGCCGCCACGACGTTGAGCGGCGCCGCGCCGCCGGACTTCGGCCAGTGCCGGCGAACTGAACGCGACTCCCGTTCGCCGCTGGCCAGGAAGTAGGAAGTGGGCGCGATGGATGAGGTCGGCGACCACTACCGGCGTGCTCGGGTGCGCCTGACCGAGCTGCTCGGTGATCTTGACGACGCGTCGTGGCGGCGGGACGTGCCGGCGTGCCCGGGGTGGAGGGTCCACGACGTGGTCGCCCACCTCGTCGGCGTGATCGAGGACGGCATGGCCGGCCGTCTCGACGGCCCGCCGAGTGAGGTCCTCAGCGCCGAGGAGGTCGCCCGCCATCGCGACGATCCATCCGGCGACCTGCTCGCCCGCTGGGGCGAGCTGGCGCCGGTCTTCGAGTCGGTGATCACGACCCACGAGGTGTGGCCGGCCACGTTCGACGTCCTGTCGCACGAGCACGACGTGCGTGGCGCCCTGGACCGGCCCGGAGCGCGCGACGTCGACACTGTGCACGTGGCGGCCAGGCGGCTGATCGAGGGTCTTGAGCTGCCGGTCGTGCTGCGGGTGCACCTCGACGGTGAGACGGTCGAGTCGGCGCCGGCCGACGGTCCGATGCTGGAGCTGCGGACCACGGCGTTCGAGGTGGTGCGCCTCCGGCTCGGACGGCGCAGCCGCCAGCAGGTCATGGCCCTCGACTGGTCGACGGCGCCGAGCGCGGAGGTCGTCGAGGCGCTGTTCGTCTTCGGCCCGCGGCCCGACGCGCTGGTCGAGTAGCCGACCGGGCAGCGCGACCGTTCACCGGTACCGTGACGTGATGGCCGAGATCGAGCGCACCGAGTCCGAGTGGCGGGACCTGCTGAGCCCCGAGCAGTACCACGTGCTGCGCGAGGCCGGTACCGAGCGACCGTGGAGCGGCAAGTACGTCGACGACCACAGCGACGGCACCTACCGCTGCGCGGCGTGCGGGGCGGAGCTGTTCGACGCCTCGACCAAGTTCGAGTCGGGCTCCGGGTGGCCGAGCTTCACCGAGCCCACGGTGGCCGACGCCGTCGAGCTGGTCGAGGACCGCAGCCTCTTCATGAAGCGCACCGAGGTGCGCTGCCGGCGCTGCGGGGCACACATCGGGCACGCCTTCCCCGACGGCCCAGCACCGACGGGCATGCGCTACTGCATGAGCAGCTTGTCGCTCGATCTCGATCGCGATGACACGGCGACCGAGGACGCGCGTGAGCCAGCTGATCGTTAGCCCGAGCTGACGTCCTCCTCCAACCCGAGCAGGCGCTCCAGCCGCTCGACGCGCGCCCACAGCTCGGCCACGTCCTGGGCGAGGTCCGACCCGGCGACGCGGTTCTCCGGCGGTCGGTCGCCGGCTGCGTCGGGATCGACGTCCGCCTCCGGCGGAGGCGGACCCAAGTCGTCGTCGATCTTCCCGGTCAGCGCGTGCGCCCAGCGCGCTTCGCGCTCGCCGGCACGCCGCTCGAGGCGCACCGCGAACGGATCAGGACTGCGCGCGGCGAGGGCGTCGAGGACCTCTTCGGCGCTGTTCGGCGAGTCGCCGGCGGCGAGGTGGCGCTCCGCCCGCATCCGCACCTCGCTCGTCGTCTGCGGCCCCCGCAGGACCAGCGCCGCCAGTGCGCCGAGCTCGGGCGTCGACAGCCGCCAGCGCTCATCGACGGCGTGGCGGTAGCGGATCGTCCGGCCGCCGTGGGAGGGGTGAACGAAGCGCACCAGGCCCATCGACTTGAGCGAGAGGAGGGCCGCCTCGACGGTGCGATCGTCGTAGGCGACGACGGGGTGGCGGTTCGTGGTCTGGTTGCACGCCAGGCGGAGGGCGTTGAGCGTGAGCGGATAGGAGTCGGGGACGACGGTCTCCTTCTCGATCAGGCAGGCCAGGACGCGGGCCTCCTCGGGACTGAGCTCCATGGCCCGTAGTCTCGCGGTTCGCCGCCGCCGTCAGGGGGTACGCCGGCCGGACCCGATCGAGGAGCGCCCGTGAACGTCGCCGTCATCCTGCTGGTCATCGCCCTCGCCCTGGCGTTGCTCGGCCTGCTGGTCAAGGGGCTGCTGTGGCTGCTGTTCATCGGGGTCCTGATCGCTGTGGCCGCGTTCGCCCTTGGCGCCACACGGCGGAACCGGTTGAGCCGGCGCCGCGAACTGCGCTGATCCGGTCGCTACCCCAGCTCGTCGGCCCGGCGGACGATGGCATCGAACTGCTCGTCCGTGAGCGGCAGCACCGACAACCGGTTGCCGCGCGCCAGCAGCGCTGACGTCGCCAACTCGGGGATGGTCCGCAGCTCGGCCAACGAGACGAAGTTGAGCGCCCGTACGGGTGCCACCGTCACCCAGTCCCAGCGCGGCTCGTCCGGCGTCGCCGTCGGGTCGTAGTACTTGCCATCTGGGTCGAACTGCGTCGGGTCGGGCTCGGCCGCACCGACCACCTCGCAGATCCCCGCCGCACCGGGCGGCGCCGCCTGCGAGTGGTAGAAGATCGCCTGCTCGCCGACCCGCATCTGGCGCAGGTGGATGCGGGCCGTGTAGTTGCGCACGCCGTCCCAGCCCTCCCGCCCGTTGCGCACCAGGTCGGCGTACCCGAACACGCTCGGCTCGCTCTTCAGCAGCCAGTACGTCATCACGCCGCGGGGTTCTGCGCGTGGTTTTCGTTCACTGGTGACTACTGAAAACGCTTGGGAACCGTCTAGACGACGACGTTGACCATGCGGGCGGGGACGACGATGACCTTCCTCGGCGGGCGGCCGTCGAGGGCGGCGACCACCTTGGGGTCGGCAAGGGCGGCCGCCTCGACGTCGTCGGCCGAGGACGATGCCGGCACGACGATGTGGCCGCGCAGCTTGCCGCTGACCTGCACCGGGTACTCGACCGTCTCCACGACCAGCAGGTCCGGGTCGGCGACCGGAAACGGCGCGTACGTCACGGTCTCGTCGTGGCCGAGCCGGTGCCACAGCTCCTCGCCGACGTGCGGTGCGAACGGTGCCACCATCAGCGTCAGCGCCTCGGCCACCTCACGCGCCGTCGCCCCCGGGGCCTTGGTGAGGTGGTTGTTCAGCTCGATCAGCTTGGCGATGGCGGTGTTGAAGCGCAGCGCCTCGACCTCGGTGCGCACGACGTCGATCGTGCGGTGCAGCCGCTGGCGCGTCTCGGCGTCGGCCGGCGCGTCGACGACGGCCGCCTTCCCCGTCGATTCGTCGATCACGTTGCGCCACAGCCGCTGCAGGAACCGGTACATGCCGACGACGTCGCGTGTCTCCCACGGCCGTGATGCGTCCAGCGGACCGGTGGTCATCAGGTGCAGGCGCAGGGTGTCGGCGCCGTACGCCTCGTAGATCACCTCGGGGGAGACGGCGTTCTTCAGGCTCTTGCCCATCTTGCCCCACTCCCGCGTGACCGGCTCACCCTGGTAGGTGAACCCGCCGTCGGCAGCGGGGACGACGTCGTCGGCCTCGACGTACATCCCCCGTTCGTCCGTGTAGGCGGCGGCGAGCACGTAGCCCTGGTTGAAGAGGCGGGCGAACGGCTCGTGCGACGACAGGTGACCCAGGTCGTAGAGCACCTTGTGCCAGAAGCGGGCGTACAGCAGGTGCAGCACGGCGTGCTCGACGCCGCCGACGTAGAGGTCGACGCCGCCGGGGTGGTCGGGGCGGATGTCCGGTCGCGGCCCCATCCAGTAGCGCTCGACCTCGGGGTCGACGAAAGTGTTCTCGTTGGTCGGGTCGCAGTAGCGGATCTCGTACCAGCACGACCCGGCCCAGTTGGGCATCACGTTCGTGTCCCGTCGGTACCGGCGCGGTCCATCGCCGAGGTCCAGCTCGACGTCAACCCACCAGTCGAGGCGGTCGAGCGGGCTCTCCGGGTCGGAGTGCTCGTCGTCGGGGTCGAATGTGCGCGGGGCGAAGCTGTCGGTTTCCGGCAGCGTCAGCGGCAGCAGGTCGTCGGGCAGGCCATGCGCTCGTCCGTCGGCGTCGTAGGCGACAGGGAACGGCTCGCCCCAGTAGCGCTGGCGGCTGAACAGCCAGTCACGCAGCTTGAAGTTGCTCGTCCCCTCGCCGTACCCGTGGATCTCCAGCCACTCGTTGGTGGCGGCGATGCCCTCGGCCACCGACGAAAGGCCGTTCAGGTCCAGCTCGCCGTTGGACGAGTTCACGTACGGCGCGTCGCCGACGAACGCCTCCGCCCAGCGCGCCGTGTCCAGCGTCGGCTCGATCCTGTTGGCGGCGAACCACTCGTCCGGGGGGCGCTGGATCGGCGGGACGTCGAGGCCGAACGCCATGGCGAACTCGAAGTCGCGCTGGTCGCCGCAGGGCACGGCCATGATCGCCCCGGTCCCGTAGCCCATCAGCACGTAGTCGGCGATCCAGACCGGGACGTCCTGGCCCGTCACCGGGTTGGTCGCATAGCTGCCGGTGAAGACACCCGTCTTGGTGCGGTCCTCGTCGAGCCGGTCGACGTCCTTGCGCGCCTCGGACTGGCGGCGGTACTCCAACACGGCGACCGCTTCATCGCCGCCGGTGAGTGCCGGCACGAGCGGATGCTCGGGCGCCAGGACCATGAACGTCGCCCCGAACAGCGTGTCCGGTCGGGTGGTGAACACGGTGATCGGACCGGCCGGGCTGGCGAAGTCGACGCGGGCGCCGGGCGAGCGGCCAATCCAGTTGCGCTGCATGGTCTTCAGCGAGTCGGTCCAGTCGAGTGTGTCCAGG
>JBPCJL010000001.1:0-5133 GCA_051005355.1 Ilumatobacteraceae bacterium | reverse complement strand
AGCTGACGTTCTGGGGCGCTCACGGTCAGGTTTTTGGCTGACCGTCCAGCCCGAAACCTGACCGTGAGGACGGTCGGCCTCGCCCGACGTTTGTCGCTGTCGGGAGCGCGGTAGCCTGCATGAAGCGGCCTGGTGCGACGCCCACCTGGCCGCCTGCGACTCCTGACCCCGGTCGATGCCCCGCTTCAAACCCGAGGCGGTGGAACCCGTCGTCGAGGAGCCCAGATGACGTTGCTGGAAGCGCCGCCGTTGGTGGCCGCCACCGCCCCGCCAACCGTCGAGCTGGACGAGGGTGAGCTCAGCACCACCGAACGGGTGGTCACGCTGTTCATCGTCGGCGTGCCGTTCGTCGCCGTCATCCTGGCCGCGGTGGCCTTCTGGGGTCGAGCCATCGCGCTGCGCGATCTCATCCTGGCGCTCGTCGTCTACCTCGTGGTCGGCCACGGCGTCACCGTCGGCTTCCACCGGCTGCTCGCCCACAAGTCCTTCGTCGCCGCTCGTCCAGTGCGGATCGCACTGATGATCCTCGGCTCGATGGCGTTCGAGGGCGGCCCGATCGGATGGGTGGCCGACCATCGCCGGCACCACGTCTTCTCGGACACCGCTGACGACCCGCACTCGCCGCATCGGCCCCACCGCGGGCTGCTCAGCGGGCTGTGGCACGCCCACGTCGGCTGGCTGTTCACCCACCGCCGTACCTCGTGGGAGCGACACGCCGCCGACCTGCTGGCCGATCGGGACGCGCGCGTGGTCAACGCCCTGTTCCCGCTCTGGTGCGTGATCTCGCTCGGCATCCCGTTCGGGCTGGGATGGCTGTTCGGAGGAGCCGCTGGGGCCTTGAGCGCACTCCTGTGGGCCGGCCTGGTGCGGGTCTGCGTCCTGCACCACACGACCTGGAGCATCAACTCGCTGTGCCACATGTTCGGCCGCCGACCGTTCACGACGACGGACCGCAGCACGAACATCGGTCTCCTCGCCATCGTCAGCATGGGCGAGTCGTGGCACAACGGTCCACACGCCTTCCCCCGCTCGGCACGCCACGGGCTGCTGCCCGGCCAGTGGGACACCTCGGCGCGCGTGATCACGTCGATGGAACGCCTGGGCTGGGTCAGCGCGGTCAACCGCCCCAAGGCGGAGACGCTGCTGCGTCGCCGCCAGGTCGACTCGGTCGACTCGGTCGACTAGCGGACCGAGGCGGCGACGGCGGCGATCTCGGCCGCCACGTCGGCGGCCCGTTCCAGCGGGAGCATGTGCCCGGCTCCCGGGAAGGTGCGCAGTTGCGCCCCTGGCACGGCGGCCGCCACCCAGGCGGACTCGCTGACGGGGAGCACTCGGTCGACCTCACCTGCGAGCACCAGCACCGGCACGTCGATGGCCGCGAGCCCGGCGGACAAGTCGACGCCGAGCAGGCGCCGGGAGAACCCGCGACGCCGCGCCACGGGACTGTCGAGCCCAGCGGCATGGGCGGCGACGACGTGGTTCCACCTCGCGTCGGCGCCGAAGTTGGCCCGGGCCAGTACGACACCCCGGCGGGGGTGACGGCCGACGCGCTCGACGAGTAGTGAGTCGAGCACCTGGACCCGCGCTCGCATGACGCGGCCGTCGGCCGGACCGCGCGCGGTGCTGTTGACCAGGACGACGGCGTGGACCCGCTCGTGGCACGACCTGGGGTTTGCCGATGGCCAGCCCGAGCGCCACCGCACCACCCATCGAGTGGCCGACGACGATGACCTGGTGCAGGTCGAGCCAGCCGAGCACCATCGCCACGTCGTCGACCGACCCATCGAAGGCGAACGCCTGCGGCACCGTAGACGAGCGGCCGAAGCCGCGCTGGTCCATCGCCACCACGTGGTGGCCGGCGGACTGCAGGTATCCGGCGAGGAGGCCGAAGATGCCCAGGTTGGACCCGTGGCCGTGCAGCAACAGGACGGTCGGCCCGGCGCCACACTCCTGGACGTGCAGGTGGCCACCGTCCGGCGTCGGGACTCGGTGGGTCGTGGTGCCGGGGAAGCGCAGGTCGACATCCTCGTCAGCGTCGGCGGCGGCGAGCAGCGCCGAGAGCACGCGCCGCTGATATCGGGCGGCGGCCACGGCGCCCATGGCCCCGGCCCCGACCAAAAACCTCCCGGCTCTCACTGCGCCACCTTCCTATCCAGAGCTCGGTCGGCCGCAGTTCTCCTCGTAGTTTTCGTTCGCTGGTGACGACTGAAAACGCTTGAAACCGGGTTCAGGACATCGGTGGGGGGAGGTCGGCGGCGTGGACGACGACGAGGCGCTGCGTCGGGCGGGTCAGGGCGACGTAGAGCGCCCGCAGCCCGGAGGGGGCGGCGACGATGCGGGCCGGCTCGACGACGACCACCCCGTCGAGCTCCAACCCCTTGACGACGCCGACCGGCACGACCGTGACGCTGTCGTCGAGCCCGGTGCGGCTGGCCCGGCCGTGGTCGACGCCGGCGGCATCGAGCGCCGCCGAGACGTCGTCGGCGAGGTCGTCGGGGACGATGACGGCGACATTGCCGCTCGACCGCTCCGCCGCCAGCTTGGCCGTCGCCTCGGCCACCGCCCCGAGCAGCGCACCGGGCGGCACCCGCTGGACCACGGGCGCGGCGTCACCGACCCGCACGGCCGTCGGGGGGCGCAGCTCGGGCGTCGCCGCCAGCAGCACGCGGTTGGCCAGCTCCATGATCTGGGCCGGGATGCGGTAGCCGACCGACAAGCCCACGATCCTGGCCGGCTTGCGCTCGGGGAGGTGAGCCAGCACGTCTTCCCAGCGGGCCGGGGCCAGCGGGCCGGTCGCCTGAGCCAGGTCGCCGACCACGGTCATCGACCCGTTGAGCGACCGGCGGGCCGTCATCTTCAGCTGCATCGGCGTGATGTCCTGCACCTCGTCGACCACGATGTGGCCGTAGGTGCGAATCTCGTCGGCGGGGTCGATCCGGCCGGTTCGCCGGACGCGCGGTCCGAGGACCTCCCGGGCATCGTCGAGCAGGGCGACGTCGCTCGCCGTCCACCGCACGGCGTCGACGTCGGTCGAACGGGCCCGCTCGAGCGCCGCCAGCTCGGCGTCGGTCAACGTGCCGGCGCCCGCCAACCGCAGCAACGCGGGCGAGCCGAACAGGTCGTGCAGCAGTTCGGCCGGCGTGAGCACCGGCCACATGCGTTCCAGCGCGACGCGAACGGACGGCTCGCCGCGCAGCGCTTCACGCACCTGGGCGGCGGTGACCGGCTCGCCCCGCCACGAGCCCGCCAACGCTCCGTAGACCTCCTGCTCGACGAAGCGCCGACCTGCGTTGTGGCGGCGGTGACGTCGCCGCGCCGCGCCGACGATGCGTCGCGATTCCTCTACACGCAAGCGGACGAACCCGGTGCGGAACGGCACCCTCAGGTCCTGACGCAGGGACCGCTGGCGATCGCGCACGGCCTTGTCGATGACCTGCGACATCCGGGCGTCGCCCTTGACTCGCGCCGTCTCCGGCGAGTCGTCCGGACCTTCGCCGCCCTGACGGGCGAACCGGACGTCGGGCACGAGGTCGGCCAGCACCACCTGCTCCACCCCGGCCTCGCCCAGCGACGGCAGCACCCGCTCGATGTAGCGCAGGAACACCCGGTTGGGTCCGATGACCAGGACGCCCTGGTCCTCCAGCGGGAAGCGGAACGTGTACAGCAGGTAGGCGGCGCGATGCAGGGCGACGACGGTCTTGCCGGTGCCGGGACCGCCCTGGACGACCAGCACGCCGGCCTGCGGGGAGCGGATGATCTCGTCTTGTTCGGCCTGGATCGTGGCGACGATGTCGCCGAGCGTCCCGGTGCGGCCTCGCTCGAGGGCGGCGAGCAACGTCGAGTAGCCACTTAGCGGCAGGTCGGGGCCGTCGCCGTCGCCCGGCTCGTCGACGAGCCCGTCGTCCTGGCCCACACCGAGGTGGCCGCCACCGAACAGCTCGTCCTCCAACCCCACGAGGCGATGCCCGTCGACGGCGAAGTGGCGGCGACGGACGAGGCCCATCGGCTCGCGCCCGGTCGCCCGGTAGAAGGGCTCCGCCACTGGGGCTCGCCAGTCGACCACGACGGGCTCGGACTGTTCGTCGGCCACGGCGAGGCGCCCGATGTGGAAGCTCTCCGTCGTCTCGGGCCGTTCGGCGTAGCGGTCGATGCGCCCGAAGACGAGGGCGGCGTCGCCGAGGTCGAGGTCGGTCAGCCGTCTGACCAGGGCCTCGTCGAAAGCGTTGCGCTCGAAGCGAGCCTGGAACGTGCCGCCAAGGTCGGCCTCGTTGAGGTCGCGCAGCCGCCACGCCGATCGCTTGGTGCGTTCCAGGCAGTCGTACGCATGATCGACGTAGGCCTGCTCGGCGTCGAGTTCCGGGTGCTGCTGCGTCATGTCCTGAACGGTGAGGGGGACCTGCCAGGCTACCGGGCGCCACGGGCTCGCTCCGGACGCCGCCCGTTCCCGCGCCCGTAGCCTCCCCCTCGGTGTCCGTGCTCACCGGGGCAATCGTGCGACTACGTCCGGCGCTTGAGGGCGATATCGAGGTACTTGCAGCGATCCGGCGGACGCCGGAGGTGCACCGAAGATGGGGCGGCGACGGTGACCTGACCGCAGAGGTTGCCGAGGGCATGCAGCGCGACGACGTGCACGTCCTCGTCATCGAGCTGGAAGCACGCGTCGTCGGTGCGATCCAGTGGGCCGAGGAGGACGATCCGATGTACCGCCACGCCAACGTCGACATCTACGTCGACCCTGCGGTGCACGGCCGGCGCGCTGGCGTCGACGCCGTGCGCACCCTCGTCCGCCACCTGTTCGACGTCCGGCACCACCACCGCGTCGTCATCGACCCGGCGGCGGACAACGAACCGGCGATCCGCTGCTACACCGCCGCGGGCTTCCGGCCCGTCGGGGTGATGCGCCAGTACGAGCGGGGAACGGACGGCACGTGGCACGACGGACTGCTGATGGAGCTGCTGGCCGACGACGCCGTCGCGCCTGGCGCACACGGGTCTGGCTCGGGGGGTGGGGGATGAGCGGTCAGAGACCGCCCATCTCTCACCTCGCTCGTCGGGCCGACCCGTCCGCCGACCCTGTCGGTAGGTTGCGACGTGCGTGACCAGCACCGATGCCACCCTCAGGGCGCCGTTCCT